>NZ_SLTL01000023.1:0-93012 GCF_014858585.1 Paenibacillus sp. 23TSA30-6
AATCAGTATGAACGGTTGTACCGAAAACCCGCTTGAAATTCTCGACTTTGGGTGTCCATTCTATTGACAGTAGTCCAGATATGGATAAGGTAAACTTAATAGTCTCATGGCAGCCTCAATTCACATAAGTTGAACAGATTTCTTAAGTACTGTTATCTTTTCCGCTCAGAAATAAAAGCAATTGAGCGTGTATGGGGTATGACTTGTCAATATTATTCTTTAATAATCCACCATCTTTTATATAAGCTTGAACATACTTCTTATTTAGATCGTCACGAACGTAAACCACTCTCATATCCGAACCAAATCGAAAACTTGATCCAGATGGCTATCATTCAGAAATTAGTAAAGCCATCAAAGACGTTAAAAACAGGAGTCAAAGGGAACGAAATCAATATCATGACGAAATGGAAGAACACTGTAAATTGCAGAGAAAGGAAGTCAGACAACAAGTATTACGCTTGAAGAAATAATTCCCTTTTTAGTCTGCAATTAAAGCTCGGATGATAAAAATAACATTAACAATGCTTCTTGAAATAAATAAGGGCTACCTTTCATAGGGAATAGTCCCTTTACTAAATAGATTTAATTATTTAAATGGATATACCGAAACCGAAACTTCTTCTTTTCGATGTTTAAGCGTATGGTTACTATCCTAGTTACATGGATCGCTATTTTGCAGAACATAACATCAATCAATCAATCTGTGCAAGAAGGGATATCGAAATACTTATGGCAGGGGCAGTGTGCTTTGTCAGCTTCACTTACTACATGTCCATGATTTCAAGTGCGGAGCCCGAACATCTTGAAAAGACTGCCACAACCTGGTGAGAGGATTAAATAACCCGTATCTATAAAGCCCCGAACTGGGGATGGCAAAGCCGATCGGCATACCTGTAATAAAGCTACCAAGCACTCCTCCTGCTACTGCTAGGTAAACAGTCGTCATAATAATGAGAGGTATGGAACCGAGTAAAACTGCATGATGATCAAGATCAGAATGAGAAAAACAACGATGTTATGTGTTTAGAACTTCACGTAAAATCTCATGCTTTACCTGGAACGAACCTTCTTCTTGATTAGCAAAAAAGGCATACCCTTCAGCTGAATATTAAACAATATCATGAAACCTTTCTCTGACTAAGGTTAGAAGTCATTATTTCTTCATTAATGTGCGCTCACCAAGCTATAATCCCTTGGCTCCGCCAAGGGATTATAGGCTTTTGTTGATTGTTTGTTTTAATCCCAGAGTTATAAAGCACGTCATTTGCTACACCGAATCATTAAATTAAATACATTTTTATCTCCCATCCAAATAAAATTGATTTAGCTTCGTTTTACAAGTACCTGCGTCTCCTTTGCCATTTCGAATGACAAGCTGCTCTGACTATTCGGTTTGCTTGGGGTGACTGTAGGACTCACGGGTGTTCTGTATTGACAAGGTCAGTTGTTGGTCTTCTTCTTTACCTGAACAGGTACGTTGAAATCATCGACGTTAATATGTCCAAACCCGCCTTTGGAGAGGTCAACCACCTTAATGTAAAGCTCCTCTCCGATATAATCCGACGCATCCCAAATTTTCCGTTGATATTCTTCATAATTGGTCGCTGTCTCTTTAAATAATTCTTTGCTATCCGACGCCCGAACCAGCGCAACATACAGATGGTCTATATCCCGACCGCCGCTGATAAGGAAGTTCATCTTACCGTTCCCACCAAGGACGAAATTTTGAGATCTTAGTGTTCCTGTCAAGCTGTCGCCGCCGGCTTGCTCGTTGAAGCCCCACAAATGGTAGCCGCCCGGAATTTTATGCGACGGGTTGAAGTAAATGGTGTCCCAGAAGAACTGGGTATTGGTCACATGGACATTCTGGAAGGCGTCTCCTTCCGTCATCCATCCTGTTAAGTCGCCTGTAGCAAAATCATGGTTAGGCAGCTCTGTAATATCCTTATACACGGAGTTATCCCAGTTATCGGGCACATAGACCGGAGCAGCCGGTTTACCCGTTAAGGCATTCATATCCCATACTTGCATAGACTTGACAGTGATATCGCCATCGGCCCAGATCTGCAAGCCCAAGGAGTCGTATCTGCCTACATAGACACGAGTTGTCAGCTTCTTCTTGTAATTTGCAAAGGCTTCAATGACCGAGCGATCGAGAAAGATATGGAGTTTCAAGTTCTCTCCGTCAAGATCTACATATCCTCCTTGAATGCCGTCCACACGCACATCCGGATCAATGCTGCTCTTGGTTCGATCCACATTGAATGTCCCGTTCTTCTTGTCGTAGTAAATGAGCGTCTCTTCTTGGCCTTTTTCCGAGCGTCGCACCTTGAGACCGAATTTCTGGGCCTCACGCGGATCAATCTCCATCACAATCTCTAGCATGTCGCCTTTGACATTTTTAATCAATTGATTGGCACTCTCCAAATTTTTGTCCGAAAAATCAACCCATTTTTTCCCTCGAAGGCTCTGCAGTTCTTTAATCGGTTCGACATGCAATTTATCATGCTTATCGAGGCTTAGGGAAAACGGCAAAGATAAATTATGAGCCCATCCGGATTGATATTCGGCTTGCGGTGTTCTTACATTTTGCACCATGGAGAATACGACCGTTCTTCCGTCAGGTGTAACCAGACCGCTCTCTGCGGTTAAATAGCCGTCACCTACATCCATTTTGGAGGGTGCCTCCTGATCAGGAATAAATTTAAAGTTATCCCGGTCCCAGGTCCCGATCCAGTAAAAGACCTCAACATCTCTTTGCACATCGTTCGCTGGAGGAACATGCTCCGGCTTTTCATGGGGATTAATCATGAAAATATATTTTTGCTTGCCCGTACTATCCGTGCCTAACGGCAATAACACTGGCAGCTCCCATACCGTACCCAACTCCGGATAACGGCTTCTGTCACTAACGTATAATGGCCCCTTATATTCCCAATTGTACATATCGTCGGATACATACACCAAAGCTGTGCCGCTGCTGAAGTCTGGAAGGCCAGACGTCACTAACTGATACCACTTGTCCACCTCTTTGTCGTACCATACAAACGGATCACGGAACTCGTTATGGATTCCTTTCCCGTTCTGCTCCGTTACCGGCTTAGGATATTTCACCCATTTTTCCAAATAGGGATCGGACAAATCCGCCGGAGTTGCCAGCCCTGTTCTTTGGTTCGGCGACAGGGAGTCGTTGCCGGCGGTATAGAACAGGACAGGATTCCCATTTCGATCATACGCTGCACTGCCTGACCACGTGCCGTCCGGATCAAGGGTGCCCGCTTCGGGCGCAAGAGCAGGTCTTACATTTTCCCAGTTCACCATATCGTCACTCACCCAATGCCCCCAGTGGATTTGATGCCAGTATGGACCTTGCGGGTTATGTTGATAAAATAAATGGTATTTGCCGTTATAATAAATTGGTGCATGTGCTTCATTCATCCAATTTTGCGGAGCCATCGCGTGGTACTGGGGACGGTGCTGATCTCCGTCAAACACACTGGGATCCTCATCAATGTCCGCATTCGGAATTTTCGGAATCGAACCTCCATGAAGCGCCTTCACGCTCTCATATCCAGCAAGTATCTCCTGGTTCGTAAGGGCTTTATTATGCAGCTTCACTTCATCTAGGAGTCCGCTGAACATATTGAAGGAGAACAACCCTGCCAACTCTACAGGTTTATTATTTTTCCCGATGATCAGGCTTTCGGTAGATGGTGTGATCGGAACGTTGACGGGGGTTGCTTGGGAAGCCACTTCCTCACCGTTTAGATATAACTTAATCTTTCCATCTTCTTTACTGAAAGTAGCGGCCACATAATTCCACTTGTATTTTTCCAACGGGTGATCCTTTACCCATACCTGAATCCACTGGCCGCCAATGCCTACCTGCATCGACCATGTACCGTGCCGATACATTCCAAGAGAAAAGCCTTCCGCTTTATCCTGATCGGATTGGTTTACGATCGCAGACAGCTTGTTTCCGTCTCCCCATTCATAGCTGCGCGGTGCAACCCAAGCTTCGATGGTTAACGCGTCGCTTACAGGCACAGTATCCTTTTCATTGACCTCAATATAATTCGAGTATCCATCAAACAATAAGGCGCCGCCTTTTATTCCGCGCGGAGTCCATCTCGGATCCTTCGATGCCATATACCTGGCGGTGCTAAATACATAGTTCACATCGTGCTTAAGATTGTGTACTTTCTCCAACGCTTTCTTTCCTGCGCCTTCATCAAGATTTAAGTAGAAAATGGTACCCCTACCACTTGCTTGGAAACTATCAACGGCAATGCTGGCTTCATTGGAATGATCGACAACCTTTACATAGAGCTTCTTGTTGTAGTGTTCTTGCACTTTCCATGAGATTTTCTCGTTCGCGCTGACATTCCCGGTTTTCATAAGCAATGTGTTGCTGTTCGCATCGTAAAGTGCGACATATGCGTTTTCCGGTTTGAGGATATCCAAAATAGTGAAGTTAATTGTTCCGGTTCCCTGAAGCGTGAAAGTATTGGAGGTGATGGAGCCCTTTCCTTGCACGGAGGATTTGGCATAGAAGTTCCCTTCTTTGCTCGCATGAGCTTCATCGGTCACTTCAAAAGCATCTCCCTCAACCGTCCAGCCATCAAGATTTCCGGTTTCAAAGCTTGGATTATCGATTTCATAGCGTTTGGAATCTGGCTTGATATCCGTAGCAACAATTCCTTCAGCTGGCTCCGATTCATGGTACATGGAGAAAGCGTCCGCAAAAATTATTCCCCAATCCGAGGTTGCATTATCGACGACCTCCACATACAGTTTCTTGCCCAAATATGTGGAAAGATCCGCCTTGTATTGCACCATATTGGCAAGCCGCATGCCCAGCGCGGGATCCGGGAAGCCAACGTCGGCGAATGCGCTATTTCCGTATCGGGCAATAACTTGTCCCGTATCGACTTCCACAATATTTATAAATACCTTGTCTGGGTTCTTCGCACCGCCAAGCCTGAAGCTGATCCAGCCGCTGCCGCCCAGCTCGAAAGTGCTGGAACGAAGTACACCTGTCGCAGATTCGTCATACTTCCAGCCGTTTAAATGATAAGCGCCTTCCTGGTTATACGGTATTTTTTCCGCCCACCAAGTCGTTTCGTCGGTTACGCTATTCGGACCGAACGCATTGCCTTTGACAACAGTCCATCCCGTCAAATCTCCTGTTTCAAATCCAGGATTCCGGATTTGATAGACCGAATCCGTAACTGACAATCCCACGTCATTCTTAGGAATATTTTTGATTTGATAAACCGCATCCGTAACCGATGATCTCACATCATTCTTAGGAATGGGCGTTTCTCCAGCAACAGTTCTAGATTCGGATGCGGCAGAGATTCCCGGAACAACAAGCTGGAGAACCATAGCCCATATAACCATTCCCGATATCCAAGATTTTCTTCTTTTGGTTTTCCTCATTCTCGAGCCTCCTTCGAAACTTGTTATACTTGCGAACATCGATACCTCATTTCGAAATGCTCTCCTTGTACAAAGTGAATAGTCATGAAGAAGGGAGAATATGAATGAAACGTTTCCAATCGGAGGAATGCAAAGTTACTTGATCATTTGCTGCATGACCCGATTGGTAAGGAGCGCCTAAGCAATCGTCTTACCAAATGGACTGCATATCCCATATATCCAAGGATTTAACAAACGCTTCTCCATCTCCCCAAATCTCGAGTCCCAAAGCATCCATACGGCTCGGGTACACCCGGGTTGTCAGGCTTTTCAATCCGTTTGCATAGGCTTCGACCATGGAGCGGTCCAAATAAATATGAAGCTTCAGATTCTCCCCAAGTAGCTCCAGCTTACCGCCCTGAACCCCTCTGCACTTTTCTCCCGGATGCAGCGTCGTTTTCGACCGGTCAACCACGAGCATCGCTTGATTCCAATCATAATACAGCAGAGTTTCTTCCTCTCCGTCCGGCGTACAACGGACCTTGATTCCAAATTGTTTGGCGCTGCCGGGCTCCAATTCCAATTGAATCTCAAGCATGTCACCATGAACATCCCTGAGCTGTACATTAGTTTCAGCCAATGACTGGTCCCGAAGTGATAGCCGCTTGGCGCCACGCAGCGATTGAAGCTCCTGAATCGGCTCTATTCCCAGACGTCCGTCATCCCTCAAATACACGCTTAACGGCAAGCCGCCGTTATGAGCCCAGCCCGACTTATATTCCATCTCGGACGTCCGGTCGCCTTGGGCTATCGTAAAGACGATATTTCTGCCGGTCTTCGGATCAACCATTCCGCTCGGTCCGGTAAAATGGAAATCCCCGACGTCAATCAATTGAGGCTCTTCTTGAACGGGGATGAACGAAAGATTTTGCTTGTCAAGTTGCCCGATCCAATAGAACACCTCGACATCCGCTCCCTTCCCCACAGGGCTGACAAGCAGGAGATGTTTGTTCACCCCCTGCTTGTCACTGCCAAGGGGAAGAAGCACAGGGAGCTCCCAGATGGGTCCAAGGTAAGGAAACTTCTGAATATCTGCTTTAAAAAACGGCCCTTTATACGTCCAATTCAGCATATCCTGTGACGCAAATGCCAGTGCTGCTCCGCCTTCGATTCCGGACCCGACCAGAGCATACCAGCCGTCATCGTCCTTCCATACGAACGGATCCCGGAAATCCCCAAATGCGCCCATTCCCTTCTTCTGCACGATCAACGGCTCCGGATGTTTGACCCAGTGAACCAGATCCGGGTTTCCGTCAAGGGTATAGGTGCTTCGGGCAAGCGCCACGCTCTGATTCGGCGAAGCGCTGTCATTACCTGCCGTAAAGAACAGGACAGGCAGGCCGTCTGCATCATAGGTCGCGCTTCCCGACCAGATCCCGTCCGGTGCGAGCTGATCCTTTTCGGGCGCCAGGGCCACGGGTAGATCACGCCAATGCACCAAATCCTGACTTACCCAATGTCCCCAATGGATCTGATGAAAGAACGGCCCATGCGGGTTATGCTGATAGAACAAATGATATTGCCCGTCAAAATAGATCGGTGCATGGGGTTCGTTCATCCAATGGGCTGGCGGGCTAACATGATATTGCGGTCTGTGCCGATCAAGCAGCAGTGGCGTCCGGTCCAGCTTGATCTCGTCATAGTTTAATTGCGGCCGGATACCTTCGTGAAAGGTATCCAGCACATGCCGATAAGAAGCGGTCACTTCTTCCGCGCTCAGAGCCCGATTATAAATCTTGAGTTCATCAACGATACCGCTAAACATGTGCAGGCTGAACACTTCCGCCAGCAGGCTGCTATGGTTATTCTTGCCGATAAGAAGATCCGAGTCCGTCGCCTCAGCCAGGCGGGAACCACGAGGCAAGGCTGCCGAAGCAATTTCACTGCCGTTCAAATACAGCTTGATTTCCCCTTGGTTCCCATCGAACACAGCATTCACGTATGACCATTCATTCTTGGGCAGTTCATGGCCGTCCGGCGACCAAAGTTCCTTCCAGTCCCCTCCTTCCAGCCCGACTTGGAAGGACCAGGAACCGTGACGGAACATGCCGAGCAGATAACCCTGCTTGCGATCCAGGTTGTAGCGGTTCACAATGGCGGACAATTTGCCATCATCCCCCCATTCATAGGAGCGTGGGGCTATCCATACTCCAATGCTTAGCGCTGATCGATACTCTGGCTCGGTGTTCTGACTTCCCTCATCGAACGAATGCGCAATGTAAGTCGAATAACCATCGAACAGGAGCCCATTTCCAATTACTCCCTGTCTCCACCGTGGAGGGCAAGGTTTAGTAAACTCCGCTTGGTTAAATACGTACTGGATATTATCCTGGACTTGGGATACGCTCTCCAGAGCGCTTGTACCGGTTTCTTCATTGAATGCCCAATACATGATCAATCCCCGATTATCGGTTGCATGGCTCATACCTCAACCCTCCTTGATGTCTGCTCCGTTGGACCATTGGGAATATGAATGGAGTTAAGAGCATGCATATGAAACGAGTTCAGTACAACTTCCCCTGATTTCGTACTTATCTCAATACGATCCATCGGAGCATCAGGGAATATTTGATCCGTCAGTGCAACCAAACCCTCATTCGCGTACACTTCAACCGCGTTGCGATCCAGCCAGATATGCAGCTTGATCTTTCCATTCTCCGGAACCATTCTAGCACCGTGCTTGCACGCAAACGACGGGTGGAAGTCAGTCAGGCCCGATTTCGAACGGTCGATGAATAGCCATTGGCGCACAGGGTCATATCCGATAATAGTCTCACTTTGCCCAGAGGACTTCATTTTGATATGAACCTCATCCCCGGAACGAATGTCGATATCCGCTTCAATCTCAAGCAGAACATCATTCATTTTTTGCGTAAACGGCACCGCTGGCGTAACCTTGACCTCATTCCAGCAGAGCGTTCCTTTTCGCAGCTGCTCTATTTCCCGGACAGGCATTTGAGTCAGAACTACGCCCTCGTCTCGGCTGGTCAATGATAAGACGCGAGGTAGAGTCATTGCGCCTCTCCAGGCTCCGGTAGGCGTTTGGTTGGCATATTTCCAGTTGCTCATCCATCCGATGATCACGCGCCGTCCGTCTTGCTCAGCTATATCCGACCAAGTGACCCCCGCATAATTGTCCCGGCCATAATCCAGCCACAGGATATGATCGGCCGGATTGTCATTGATGAACGTATTTCCGTCGAACTCTCCGATAAAGTATTGCGTGCGTGAGCCTTCCGGACAGTTGGGATTATCCCCGATGCTTATGATAAGTACCCATTTGGAACGCCCGCTGTCATCAATCGGCAATTCAAAGAGATCAGGGCATTCCCAAACTCCGTCATGCGAGCCTTCATTCTTTCCGAATTCGCCTGACAACGACCATTCACGCAAATTGTCCGAACGATAAAACCGAACGTGGTCTCCCGCGACAAGAGCCATAATCCACCGCTCACTTGGCGAATGCCAGAACACCTTGGGGTCCCGGAAGTCAACCATATCATACTCGGCGAGTATTGGATTCCCCTCATATTTGTGCCAAGTTCGTCCTTTATCGCTACTGTAAGCCAGGCTTTGCCGCTGGCGAGGTTGTCCGGTCTCCGGACAGATGTCTGCATGAGTGAAGAGCGCGATCAATCCATGGGAACCATCGAACAGTCCGCTGCTATTATTCCAGTCAACCACACAGCAACCGGAAAAAATTGCGCCATGCTCATCCGGGAACAGAGCGATAGGCATATGCTCCCAATGAACCAAGTCTGGGCTTACGGCATGACCCCAGTGCATCGGTCCCCATTGATTGCTATAAGGATGGTGCTGATAAAACAGATGATAGACTCCCTCGTAATAGACTAATCCATTCGGATCATTCAACCAATGGGAGTGAGGTGAAAAATGAAAACCCGGCCTTAATATATCATCATCGTGCTGTTTATTTGTCTCGATCATCTGTTTAATCTCATCTGTCGTCGGCATAGATTGAAGAGCCCCTTTCCGTGTGGTTACTAATGCACCGCCGGCATTAGCAAAAGTTAGCATGCTGATGATTTGCTGTTTGGTCAACTGATTCAAAGAAACACCGGCTTCCAGTATCTTATATAACAAGCAGCCCAGAAAAGCGTCGCCGGCTCCTGTCGTATCGATGGCCTTCACTTGAAAACCTGGCACATATCCGTCATGACCAGCCAACCGGTAATAGCAGCCTTTTTCCGCTAAAGTTACGACGATCCAGGCGATGCCGAATTGTTGTTGCAGCTCTAAGGAGCCTTTTTCCACATCAGTTGTACCAGTTATAAAGCGGAGCTCATCTTCCGATATTTTCAGGATGTCGGCATACTTCATCCCCCAAAGGATATTCTGTTTCGCTTCCTCTTTACTCTCCCATAAAGCAAACCGGATATTCGGATCGAATGAAAGCAGGACTCCTGCCTCTTTAGCCTTCACAACTGCCGCTCTTGTTGCCGTAAGGGCCGGCTCATGGGTCATCGACAAAGAACCAAAGTGCAGTGCATGGCAGTTTTCAATCCTATCAAACGGGACATCCTGCGTGCGCAAGTATGTATCCGCTCCTGGCTTCCGGTAGAAGCTGAACGATCGGTCTCCGTTGTCATCCAGATGGACAAATGCCAGCGTTGTATTGGCTTCATCTGTAAACGAAAGCGCAGACACGTCGATGCCGCCGTTCATCAAGGTATCGTGTAGCAAGGAACCGAATCGATCATCCCCAACTTTGCTAATCAACGTCGCTCTAGCTCCTAAACGGGATAGAGCAGCTGCTACGTTAGCCGGAGCCCCTCCAGGATTGCATTCAAACTGCTCGTTGCCTCCCGCTGTACGACCTGATGGAGTAAAGTCTATCAATACTTCCCCAATGGTTATTACATCAAGCACAGTTTCTCCCCACCTATCCTTTGATTATTTATTTTTTAAATTTGCATTATAACGGTCCATCCCTTTTTGATAGATCTCCATCAATTCGTTCAGACCCATCTTCTCCAGTGTCTTTAGATAACTATCCCACTGTTCATCCACGCCGCCATCAACGATGAACTTGCCTCTTTGGGTATTTACATATCTAATAAGTTCTGGCTCAATCCGATTGATTTTATCTAGTTCATCCGGCTCAAAAAAGATACTCGGATAGTTTTCATTTTTCATATAAGGTTTGTAATATTTATCTAAATAGTCAGCACGCTTCTGAGCCCGGGGTTCCATATCAACAACTTTTCCGAAGTCATCGATAGTAATAACGCCCGGTCCACCTGTACCTGGAGCTACTTTTTGACGGAATTCACCTGCAGAGGTTCCATCAGGAAGCGGCAGGTTCACCAGTTTTCCTTTTTTATCCTCCTTGAATACGATATCCAACGGACCCCAGTGAATTTGAGTCGCCATGTAAGGATCATATTGTTGATCGATCCAACGCATCGTCAATGCCGGATAACGGTTCTCCTTTGTGATCATGAAGGCGCCGCGTCCCGGACCGCCACCGTTGCTGCGGCCGATCATTTGATCTCCATTCGGACCTTTAAGCGGGGGAAGCAGAACATAATCCTTACTGCGCTCCGGTCCAACAACTTCTTCCACTTCCCACCAGACGTAGGAGCCAAGCGTTTCATCTGGTGTTTTGCCTTTTGCTAAATATTGAGCTGCGTCCTGGGTGAACGATTCAGGGTCTATCAGACCCTGCTTATACCAGTTATCATGGATATATTTTAATGCTTCCTTATATTGAGGTTGCGAAGCGGTAAAGATGACTTTGCCTTCGCGGACGATCCGATGTTCCAAATTATCCGGAAGACCGAAAGCTCCGAATATCCCGCCAATGTCACTACACCACTGCATGTGCATAAAGCTTAATGGGATTTCATCAGCCTTGCCATTGCCATTCGGATCCTTCGTTTTAAAAGAAATTAAAGCTTGCGTGTATTCATCCAGCGTCTGAGGTACTTTTAGGCCCAGCTTATCGAGCCAATTTTTATTTATGACGTGAAAGAAGGGGTTGATGTCGAGATTATTCTCCTCCCATGATGGGAGTCCGTAGATGTGTCCGTCTGGCGCTGTGATGGCTAATTTAATGTCAGGCCGACGATTGAGAAGCGCTTTCAAATTAGGCGCATATTTATCAATTAAATCCTCCAACGGAATGATGGTTCCGTCCTTTCCATAATTGATTAGATCGTAATCTGTGAATCCAGCTCCGTAAAATGCGTCTGGCAAATCTCCGCTGGCCAACAACAAATTTTTCTTCTCTGTGAAGTCAGTATCTGGAATGTTATTCCAATCAATTTTGACATTTGTTTGTTTTTCTAGCCGCTTGAAAATTTCCATTTTTGAGTAATCCGGCGCTAAAGCAGCTTTCGGGGAGACCATCTTTAAGGTCACCGGTTCTTTAACAATCGGAAGACCGGTTTTATTAAAATTCGCATCCTGATCCGGATTTACCATCTGATTTTTTGACTCGCCACCGCCTCCCGAACATCCGCTAAGCGCAAACACTCCGGCCAGCATTAGAATTCCAGCACTTTTGAATAATTTCATCGTACATAACCTCCTTTATGTCATTCCACAAGCTGAAAACTTCCCTTGCCCTTGTTATATATTTGTCTGAATGCTGGATCTATCGATTCTGTTGCACATTCCCCCTTTCAGGCACCATGACAATGTTAGCCTTTGATCGATCCGATCATCACGCCTTTAACAAAGTATTTTTGCAGGAAAGGATACAAAATCAGCAACGGTAGACTGGATACCATGATGACACCATATTTGATAAGCTCTGTAACGCGCATCTTCGCTGCGTAAGATTCCACGTCTATCATCATGCCCGAATTGGCCTGATTCTGGACAAGAATGTTGCGCAGAATCAGTTGCAACGGATACTTGTTTTCGTCGTTCAAGTAGATCAAAGCGTCAAAGAAACCATTCCAGAAGCCGACAACATGGTATAGTACCATTACGGCTATAACTGACTTAGACAAAGGCAATACAATGCTCCAAAAAAATCTGGTATTGGAACAACCATCGATCGAAGCTGCCTCCCACATTTCATCTGGGATGGTCGACTGAAAAAAAGTCCTTACGATAATGACATTGAACACACCTCCCGCTCCAGGAATAACAAGTGCCCAGATCGTATTCAGCATGTGAAGATCTTTGATCAGCAAATAGGTTGGGATCAGCCCTCCACTAAAAAACATGGAGATCAGTAAAAACCACATAATCGCCGATTTTCCCGCCAGTCCTTTACGAGCTAACGGGTAAGCTGCACATACGGTCACGGCTACTCCGATTAATGTTCCTAGACCCGCATATAAAATCGAGTTGGCATAACCAATCCATATAGATGAATCACTGAATATCCGCCCGTATCCATCCAGCGTAAAACCCTTTGGAAAAAACCATACTTCTCCTGAGTAGATGAGATTGGGGTCACTGAGTGAAGCAATCAACACAAAATACAACGGGAATAATACAAGCAGCATAACTATGGTCAACATGACGTAGTTGACGATGTCAAACCACATGTCTCCCTTGCTTTTTCTCTTTAATAATTGATTCAAAATGAACTCCCCCTTACCACAGGCTGGTTTCAGTCAACTTTTTGGCGATCCGGTTGACGGTGATTATCAGGATAATATTTACAACTGAATTAAACAGACCAATTGCCGTAGAAAAGCTGTATTGTGCCTTTTGAATCCCGATTTCATAAACATAGGTCGGAATGATATTGGAAGTGGCATAATTCAAATCGTTCTGCATAAGGAAAGCCTTTTCAAAACCGATGCCCATAATGTTACCGAGTGCGAGAATCAATAAGATGACGATCGTCGGCAAAATGCTTGGAATATCCACATGCATTACGCGCTTCCATTTGCTTGCTCCATCCATTATCGCGGCTTCATGCAATTCTGGATTGACCCCTGCCAGCGCAGCAAGGTAAATGATGGTAGCAAAACCTGTCTCTTGCCAAACCCCTGATAAAATATACAAAGGACGGAACCAACCTTCGTCGGCCAAAAACATAATGGGGTCTCCTCCGAACAAGGTGATGATGTGATTCACGATTCCGCTGTTTGGAGACAGAAAAACATTAAGCATACCGACGAGCACTACGGTAGATATAAAGTGTGGTGCGTAAATTACAGTTTGTACAATTTTCTTGTATCTTTTGGCCAGCATCTGATTCAACATAATCGCTATAATAATCGGAGCTGGGAAGCTAAACACAAGCGATAGAACACTGAGTGTAAGTGTATTCGTCATAATCGTCCAGAAGTTATAGGAATCGAAAAAATCAATAAAGTGCTTAAAGCCTACCCACTCGCTTCCCCAGATCCCCCGACTTGGTGAAAAATCCTTAAAAGCAATTTGTATTCCATACATCGGATAGTACTTAAATACGAGATAAATAATAATGATTGGCAGCAAAAACAGATACAGTTCATAGTCACGTTTGATCTGGTTCCATATTTTGCGATTTGGCTTGATCGTGGAATGATCCAACTCACTAGTTCTTGAATTCACCATTACACTCCCTTTCTTGTAAAAGGATATTTTCATTTTTGAAACGTTTCCAATTTATAATAAGAAAAACGTCAGTCGGTGATCCATACCATAAATCCACCGAATGAGCTGAAGTTTTTCCAATGTAAAAAAACTTGCCTAAGATAACGGGAGACGATACATTTGCTGATCCAAACTTATTCCTTCGATCTTTTAACAGAGTAGTCTGATTGTCAAATGAAACGCTTCCAATTTTCTATAAGAAAAAGTCAAGTTTGCATATCCAGACTGTGATCCGACTTTACGAGCTAATATTTTTACAATTAAAATCATGTAGTTTCGCCTTGCCTGAAGATAACGGGGAGACGATACACTTGCTGATCTAAAGTTTTACCTTCGATCTTTTGATACAGTAGTCTGATTGTCATACGTGCCATCTCCTCCACTGGCTGCCTGATTGTAGACAATATCGGATGAAAATAACGATGATCCTGAATGCCGTCGTAACCGATGACCTTTACATCTTTTGGAACACGAATACCCTGCCTACCCGCTCTTTCTATATATTTTGCGGCAAACATATCGGTAATAGCAAAAATGCCGTCCACATCCTGATGCTTAGATAGAAATTCGTCAAAATAGGCTTCGTCGTCCACAATAGGATCTGGTTTCTCGTATATAACATAGTCTACACCTAATTTTTTCGCCTCATCAATGAAACCTTTTCTTCGATTCATGGTTTCACTAAAAACGGAAGTTACACTTCCCATAAAAGCCGGTTTCTGGGCCCCTGCTTTAACAAGTTCCCTCAAAGCTAGACGGCCTCCCTCATAATTATCTGAGGTCACACAAGTGATTTTTTTGTTGAAATGTCTGTCAATACTTAGAATCGGAATGTCATTGCTTACGCTATTTTCTATATCATTGTAAGTAATGCCGACAATACCAGCCACTTTGTTTTGCCGTAGCATATCCAGGTAATACAGTTCCTTTTCTGGCTTGCCGCCGCTATTACATAATATGAGCTTAAAGCCTTCCCGATCCAACTCATCCTCAATGTAATAAGC
Organism: Paenibacillus sp. 23TSA30-6; assembly: GCF_014858585.1. Lineage (NCBI taxonomy): Bacteria > Bacillati > Bacillota > Bacilli > Caryophanales > Paenibacillaceae > Paenibacillus > Paenibacillus sp. 23TSA30-6. The sequence goes on from NZ_SLTL01000023.1 coordinate 15,057, forward strand.
CAGTTCAGAAAAAAAAGGATGCCAGATACTTGGAAGCAGCAAGGCTACCATCTTGGATTTCCTCATCTTAAAATTTCGAGCGACTTCATTAGGAAAATAATTCAGTTCTTGTATAGCTTTTTCCACTTTCCTTCGTGTATCTGGTTTTACAGAGCCCGAGTTGTTAATAACGCGGGACACCGTTCCCACAGCAACACCAGCTATCTTAGCTACATCTCTAATACTTGGCATTTAACCCCCCCATCTCTCTTATGGGAATTATAATAGCACGAAGTTGGAAACGTTTCAATAATTTTTGAAGCTACTATTACAACAAGTGTTGTTTTAGTAATTCAAGTGCATCCTTAATATCTTTGAGAGACAACCAACACTATGAGTGATTTGTTGGCATAAGCAAATTGAGACATGAGCATGGGCGATAAAGTAAAACAGATTCGTATGACCTGAACGAAGGAATCGATATTTGAGTCATTTGTTGAGCTGATGAATGAAAAAAAATTTGAAATTGCGTATTGTTAACTCTTGGTTTGAGTCAGCATAATGTCAACAGTTTTGCTCATCTGATTTAAAATAAACTGAGGTGCAACACGACTCATGAACTTCAGCAGACTGCTCTGGCCCGGCAGTATCTCAAAGCGATCCTTTTCCAAACTCTTGATTGCGTACTTAACCATCTTTCCGGCATCCATTGGCTTTACGCCTTTGATCTCATAGCCATCAAGAGCTTTAATCAAAGGGGTCTGAATAGTTGGAGGAGCCAATTCAAACACTTTAATATTAGTATTTTTTAGCTGCATTCGCAGTGATTGTGTAAATGAATGAATACCGGCTTTTGTCGCACAATATACCGGAGATACCGGATATGGAACAAATGCAAGTGCGGATGAGACATTCAAAATCGCAGCGGATTTCTTCGCCTTTAAATGCGATAAGAATTGTTTCACCATGCGGATCGAACCGCTGACCAAAACAGTTACGTTTACGTTATGGCGGCTTGTCAGTTCGTTCGCCAAAGCTTCCAGGAGATCTTTCCGGCAAAAGATTTGTCATTGGCTTTTACAAACCATTCCTACAATCAAGGAGATATACTTCCAACTTTGCCATCATTCAAATCCCCCTATGCATAATAGTGTATACACACTCTTATTAACTAAAACATCTCTCAAATTTCATCAACAATTTGGGGTTCCCTTTGATCCGCAGTTTTCTTGTCAGCAATGCCGCCACCACGTTTTTTTCCTTCGCTACGATTCCTATCCATGTTTTGCTGTCCACCGTAATCCGAATATCAGGCTTGCAGTGAAAACCGTCCCTAATCTGGAGCTTATTGTCCCGAATGTCGATTGTCTCGTTTCATCTCCGGTGAATGTAAAATGATAGGTGCAGTTTAAACCCGACGCCTGCTTCGGCTGGAATGCATGAGGCATACCGCCGATCAAAAGGCGAATCGTGCCGGGCCTGAGTCCATTCCCGACGCGTTTTGCCGTTTTATGGGGAAAACGTTTCATGACATACGCTTCCGCATCGGAGCCAGGAGTTACATACACCGTCTCCTCTTTGCCCTGCAACGGCTTTAATACATCATTCATGAACCCTTTACGGTCTTTCAGAAACGGCCCGATCACATCTTCGCCCGCCGGACAAACCGCCAAGCAATAAGAACATTTGTAGTTAGCCTCGAAACTCAAACTTTGCCACCAGGAAGTCGTCTGCTGGGCGCACGCGCGACGCAAGTATGACGAAGCGTTGAAGGCAGCGCCGCCGCAAACACGGGACGATCCCACCAGCATAGCGGCACAAGGGTTGGCCTGGTGCAATCGGTTGTTTGCGGTGGAGCAAAGCTGTTGGAAGCAACACCCGGAGAACGGTTGTCTGCACGCAAGGAACAAAGCCAGCCGATTCTGGATGGGTACGGGGCCTGGCTGCGCCAACAACGGTCGCGCACGATGCCGAAAAGCTTACTGGGTCAAGCGATTACGTACAGCTTGAACCAATGGGAGAAGCTGACGGTCTTTCTGGTTCAGGGCCAACTTTGTGTCATTTCCCTTTTAAGGGATAAATATATGTCTGGTAAAAAAAGCATCTAAAGAGTTGCATTCTGAAGACGGTAACCAATTGTACTGGTTGTTCATAACCCTCTCAAGGATAGAGACTATCAGATGCTTAATGAATGAAAAAATGATTTAGATGGTCGGCAAACAATTTAGGATTTTCCATAGCTGCGAAATGACCGCCTTTATTCGCTTTCTCCCAGTACGTAATATTATAGACGCGTTCTACCCAGCTTCGGGGAGGTGTAGGCAGCTCCTTGGGAAATAAGGAAACCCCTGTTGGAACAGTAACACGCTGACCTTCGGTGAAATGCAGTGGCATTTTGGTACCTTCAGTATATATTCGTATGGAAGAAGCTATCGAATTGGTAAACCAGTAAATCGATATGTTGGTGAGGATATGATCAAGTGAAAAAGACCTTTCCATATCTCCGTCACAGTCACTCCAACCTCGAAATTTTTCTACTATCCAGCTGGCAAGACCGGTTGGGGAATCACTTAGTGCAAAAGCCAGTGTTTCCGGCTTCGTTCTATGAAGAGCGCTATAAGCACCTTCTCGGTCCAACCACTCAGCTACGATGTCAAAGTAAGCTTGCTCTTCTTCGCTAACAGATGGTGTATTTTGAGTGAGGGGTGGCTTGTAGCTTCCAGGAATATAATTGAGATGAAGTCCCCTCACCCGTTCAGGGTACATGAATGCTAACCATGTTGAGACCCCTGCTCCAATATCCCCTCCCTGAACCAAATACCTTTCATAACCCAAACGATCCATAAGTTTTGCCCAAAGCGTGGCTACGTATTTGGACCCCACTCCCGGCCGTGAGGGTTTACTCGAAAATGCAAAGCCTGGCAAAGAGGGAATAATAACGTCAAATGCCTCTTCAGCATGTCCACCATATAGCGATGGGGCTGTTAGATAAGGTATTAGTTCTAACATCTCTACAAATGATCCTGGCCACCCATGAGTCAGCAACAGTGGTCGTTCGGATGTCCCTTCACCCCGAACGTGCACAAAGTGTATATCGAAGCCGTCCACATGTTCAATAAACTGTGGGAAACGGTTTAACCATGCTTCCTGTTCACGCCAGTTGTATTCCGAGCCCCAATAATCAACTAATCCCTTCAAAAAGGAATAGTCTGTCCCCAGAACCCATGGTTCTATAGAGAAACTTGAAGGCCATCGAACCTGTTTTAGTCTGAAAGATAGATCGTGCAATTGTTGCTCTGGAATTGAAATTTTGAACGGTTCCATTGATTGTTTCCTCCCTCTATTCGTGTTAAATAAAAATACGTATCGCTGAATATATCAATAATAAACACATAATCAATCGAAATGACTTATCGTGTATAGCAAAGAATGTTTTGAACATGGAGCCGAACCCTGACCATAAAAGTAATGCCAGACATCCGATTACAATGGATAAACTCAAATAAAAAACGATGGTTCCATACGAATGAGTAAATGGCAAAATAAAGGCACTCATGAACGTTAGAAAAACAAAATGCTTTTGACGTTGATGAGTTGAAGCATGAAATCGGATAAGAATGAGGATTGCGCCTCTCTATAATCCTTTCCTGAACTTTTATGCCAACCAATCTGCACTCATAGATTCCTCCCTTGTAGATTAATTTACGATCAGAAGGATTCTATTGTATGATGGATCTGTTCATTAATAAAATTGAAATATTCAAAATCATTATCATTTTTATCGATAGAAATTAAACCTAAGGAGAACCCCGATGGAAATTAGACACCTTATTACATTTCAGACGATTATCGAAATCGGAAGTTATATAGGGGCTGCATCGCAATTGGGATACACTCAGTCCACGATCACTGCCCATATGCAGTCGCTTGAAGAAGAGATTGGCGGGGAGCTTTTCACTTACGAAAGAAGGCATTTGAAACTTACTCAATTAGGGAGAGAATTAATACCTCTGGCAGAAGACCTACTGGCTACTCATGACCAGATTAGAAATATACGAAGCAACCAGGAGGTTAAAGGTGTTGTAAAGGTGGCTGCACCAGAGTCTTTAACGATTTCTAGATTAAGTCCGATTATAAGGGAATTCTCTTTGAAATATCCTCATGTCAAATTCATCCTTATCAACGGTACATGTGAACAAAACCAGGTTGACTTAATCAGTGGACGTGTAGATGTGGCTTTGATGGTCTACCCGGAAATACATCCGGAAAAATGCATTCATTATTCTTTGGTTGAGGAGAACATTGTCCTGGTGTGCAGCAATGACGGCCCAGACCATTTCGATGAATATAAGCGAGAGAACACCAACCATTTTTTTATTACGAATGAAGAAGGCTGTAGTTATCGGACCATGTTTGAAAGATATCTTGTAAAGCATGATATTCATCCATTTCAAACCATGGAGTTATGGAGTATAGAGGCGATTAAACAAACCGTTATGAGTGGGCTTGGATTTTCTTTTTTGCCTTATATTACAGTTAAAGAAGACGTGGATAGAGGAAAACTTAAAATTGTAAGCCATTCCGAAAAGTTCGATCCGATATACTCCCATATGCTGATTAAAAAGAAAAAGTGGCTATCTCCAACAGTGAAAGCTTTCTCTGAACTTGTCATAAAGTCGATCCGTAAAACGGATAACGAGATCGAAAGATCAAGATGACCACCATTTGTTGGATAATTGGTATTATCTACTCGGATCATAATATTCTTTTTGCCTTTGGCTGCATGAGATGTCGTATCAGGTAATGAAATGACCATGTATTTATCTTAGCCTAGCGAATGATTTATTTAGAACAATCACTTTATCGTATCTGAGATACATATGCTGTTCTCAAAGAGGACAAAAACTTCTTGTATCGTTAGCCGAACTTCCCCGCTTTTTTTCATTACAAAAATTGACATTTCACATGAAAATAAGTAGTATAATTAGAAACAATTATACTGTAAAAGAGGCCTTTTCTCATTCCCCTCTATTCAAATTCCTGATCCTACCTATTTAAGGAGTGAAAATGCTATGTGCGCACGAACGCTAAAAGCGAATACAAGGTATGTAATCGGTAACTATTGCAAATGGATCGCAGTTGGTATGATTTTAACTTTCACGGGATGCCCGCTTGCATCCGCCGCTCCTTCACCCTCATCCTCTAGTAAAACTAGTGAACCCACGTCCTCCCTAGTTACATTTCAATTGCAAGAGGCTACGATTGCTCAAATGCAGGAAGCGATGAAGTCAGGGGCACTGTCAAGTGTCGAGCTCACCGCCCTGTACCTTAACCGGGTATATGCCTATGATTCTAGTGGCATTCGGCTGAATTCCATCCCTGTTCTGAACCCCGACGTACTAAAAGAAGCTGCTCAGGCTGATCAACTAAGGGCACAAGGTATTAAGACCGGGCCTCTGCAAGGCATCCCCTACACGGTTAAAGACAGCTACAAGGTTAAGGGACTCACTGTCGCTTCTGGATCTCCGGCTTTCAAAAACCTAATGGCAAAGGACGATGCCTTTACAGTAGAGAAGATACGCAAATCCGGTGGGGTGCTCATTGGTAAAACCAACATGCCGCCAATGGCAGCAGGGGGAATGCAAAGAGGCGTTTATGGCCGTGCTGAAAGTCCGTACAATTCAGATTATTTGGCTGCAGCCTGGTACTCTGGCTCCTCTAACGGATCTGGCGTATCAACAGCCGCCAACCTCGCTGCCTTCGGTATGGGGGAAGAAACGGTATCTTCTGGAAGATCACCAGCATCTAACAATGGTTTAATTGCCTACACGCCATCGCGGGGCCTAATCTCCATTCGGGGGAATTGGCCGCTCTTCCCTATACGGGATGTCGTTGTCCCACATACGAGGACTGTCGAAGACATGCTCCGCTTGCTTGACGTGATCGTTGTAGAAGATAAGATCACCAAGGGCGATTTCTGGCGAGAACAGAAAGCCGTTCGGCTCCCTTCTGTCAACAGTGTCCGTCCCAAATCCTATTTAGAGCTGCGAGACATTCAAGCTTTGAAAGGCAAACGCATTGGCGTTCCGAAAATCTATATCGGTAAGGACCATGAAACCACAACTCCGATCAAATTCAGACCTTCGATACAGGCATTATGGGAAAAAGCTGTAAGGGATTTAACTGCTCTTGGAGCTGAGGTTGTGGAAGTTGACTTCCCCTTGCAGGCGAACAGCGAGAAGGACCGGGCAACAGCGAAAACACCTGAGGAACGTGGTTTGATGCCGGCAAAGTGGGTTGAAAAGGAATTCGGGCTGCTTAATCCTTATGCAGCTGAGGAATTCCTTAAAAGTGTGGGCGATCCGAATTTCCCGTCATGGGCTAATATCGACCCTGCAACCGTCTTCCCGAATCCGCCCGGTTCGGTAGATGCCAAACGTGGCAGAGACCTTGGCCACTATGACGTATTCATTGAAACCATAAAGAAAGGCGTCACCCCTTACGAACAAATTCCTCAGTTTTATGAAGGGCTGCGGGGGCTTGAAAATGTACGAAAGATTGATTTTGAAGATTGGATGAAGCAAAACAACCTTGATTTTATTGCATTCCCGGCAAATTCGAATATCGGCAAAGCTGACTCCGATGTGAATGAAACATCCTATGAGGAGGCTTGGGAGAATGGCAACTATTTCTCCAATACGAATTTCATTCTACGCGAGTACGGGATTCCAAGTGTATCTGTGAGTATGGGCGCTATGAAGGATACCGGTATGCCCGTTAATCTGACGATGGCAGGTGCCGCATACAGCGATAATGACCTGCTTCGTTACGCTTATTCCTATGAGCAGGCGACCAAAAACCGTCCTATTGCAGCACGCACGCCAGCGCTTGAGGATGAAACCTTTTCCTATAACCCGCAAACTGCTCTTCCACCCTCTAAACGTAAGGAAACAGGAGCCCCTGCACTTAAGTTGAATGCTTCGATCAAGGACGATGTTCTCGCTTTGGAAGGTTCAGTCACAGATCAAAGCGATATCGCACAGCTTAAAGTTTATGTCAATGGCATTCGTGCCGTTATTACAGAAGATAAAGCCAATTGGTCAGCAACGCTTCCAACTACTAAATACAAACAGGGTGGTGCCTCCCAAGCCGATACGCTGCATATTCTCGTGCTGGCCAAGGATATTTACGGAAATACCTCTGCTCAAGTCAAGTCTGTCACTTTACCCCAATGACGAAGGACATCATAGAACTCACTATAATTGCGGGTTCATTATTAATATATTCGAGAGGATCGCATTATGATCACCGAGCGCTTGTTGCCCTGGAAAGGCGTCGATGCTGGATATTAACTCGGTTGGCTTCGCCTACTTGAGCATGCACTGATCGGAATATTTCCTAGGCGTAACATTATTTTTCTATAGAGAAAGGTTGATAGAGTTGACTTCAAATAGTCAATTATGCATTGGATTATCCTTATCTGCAACTTGGATGAAAGGAGACGGTTGGCGGCGCCCAGACAGCGGTGTGGAAAAGATGGGGTCAATTGACTATTACATTGATTTGGCAAATATGGCGGAGAAGGCAAAGCTCGATTTTCTTTTCAAGGCGGATTATCTTTATGTTAGCCCGCAGATGCTGGGCGATTCCGCTAATTTTGGCAGTCCCGATCCTACAATGATTTTTGCGGCGATTGCTCGTGAAACCGAGCGGATTGGATTATTAGTGACAACGGTTTCCACTACTTTCAATTCGCCGTATGTGTCCAAATGAAGCCATTGTGATTGACCGCGAGTCAGGCATTTTTTCTGATAAGGATAAGGTTTCTTCAATTAATCATTCAGGTGATCTTTTCAGTGTCCAAGGACCGCTTACTTTGCCTGCCCATACATCGGGATCTATTCCTATATTTCAAGCAGGCGCGTCAGATACAGTACGAAATTTTGCCTCTTCAATAGCGGATGCTATTTTTGCGGCGATGCCAGACCTTGAATCCGGAGTGGAATTGCGAAATGATCTAAGAAAAAGAGCCAAAGAACATGGACGCCATCCGAACGCCATCAAAGTTTTGCCTGGATTATATTTTTTCTTGGCAGAAACTCGCGAGGAAGCGCATGAATTACATAAGTCAGCACATGCGCATTTGAGTATGGAGCGCAGACATGCACTGCTCAAGTCAGTGCTTGGCCTTGATTTAAGCAGCTTTGCTTTGGATCATCGCGTAACTGCCGATATGCTTCCCGATCCGAATCAGCCAGTCCGTAGCCGGACACATGCTGAACTTTTGCGCCGGTATATTATAAACCATCAGCCTACAGTGGAAGATATGTTGGCAAGGCCCGAGGTCGTCGGATCTGCTCATTGGGTTTCCGTTGGAACGGTTGAGGACGTATTGAACGATATTATTGAGCGGTTTGAGGCTGGGGCTATAGACGGATTTATAGCTCTTCCGGGCGGTTCAGAAGAATCTATGAAAATATTTTTTAAAAAACTGATACCGCAGTTGGTTGAAAGAGGCTTGTTCAGAAGCGAATATGCAGGTTCGACTCTGAGGGCACATTTGGGTATTTAACACCTGATACTGTCGAGGGACAAGAACATTAAAAGTCGCTATTTTAGCGGCCATTTTGTTTTAACGGTACAAGTTCTTGTCTCGAGTCGAGGACAAGAACTTGTACCTATCGCCGTAAAGGACAAGAGATTTAGATCGGATCGGCTATGTATAAATCATTGTGTTGTTTTGAGAATAATATTATTATGCTTCATTAAACTACATAGAATCGCAGCAAGGGAAACCGTCGATAACTCCTAAAGTCTCCTGATTATTGTTAAAGTACAGCCCCAAATTAAAATCATTTGGTTTTTTTGGGGTGCTTTGTGTCATGGGTAGATAAAAGGACGAACAGGGTAACCGCCCTTTTATCCATGACAGGTTGCATTTAATGCCGTCCATTATGATAAAGGCTCTTACTTGACGAATTCAGCCATTACAATATTTCGATATACCCTTCTGTTCCATGCACGCGAATTCGTTGCCCATCTTTTATCAGTTTGGTAGCATTCTCCACTCCGACAACTGCTGGTAAGCCATATTCACGTGCGATAACGGCTCCATGGGTCATCAGTCCACCAACTTCGGTGACTAGGCCTTTTATGGATACAAATAATGGTGTCCAGCTGGGGTCAGTAAAGGAGGTGACTAATATATCTCCAGCTTCTAGATCAGCATCGTCCATGTTTAAGATGACACGTGCTCGTCCTTCTATAAGTCCGGAAGAAACAGGTAGACCTACAATAGCTTCGGCTGGGAGATTTTCTCGTTTGTACTCACCTGCAATGATTTCACCATCAGACGTGATAACACGTGGTGGAGTTAGTTTTTCATACAATTTGTACTCGTCTTTTCGTTTGCTAATGATCTGGTAATCTAGTTTATTTGTGCGTACGACTTCGTGAAGTTCTTCAAAAGTGAGATAGTATATATCTTCTTTTTCATGAATAACGCCCGCTTGTACGAGTTGTTCGGCTTCTTTCAGTAAAGCCTGCTTATAAACAAAGTAGCGATTAACCATGCCGTATTTTGGATATTCCCGATAACCGATGAAATTTCGGATGAGGTCGATCATTCGTTTTGTTTCTTTGGCTTTTTGTTCACCATCCGGTAATTGCTTCAATCGATCTAATAACTCTTGTTCTTTTTTCAAAGCTTCCTGTCGCCCTTGCTCAAATTTCCGATGGCTAGCATTAGGCTCAAAGTTTTTGATATTACCAAGAATCATGGGGACAAGTGTAGTTGGTTTTTCGCTCCAACGAGTTCTCGAAATATCGATTTCACCGGCACATCGCATTCCGTATTTGTTGAGATAAGCATAGATAGCGTCTTGAGTTTCCTGTCCACCATCAAACTTAACCAGTTCATCCAAAAAATTATCATCTTTTACATGTTGTAAATAATCAATTACTTCCGGATAAGGACGAATCACATCTGCGACATCCAATAGCGCCAGACCCATTTCCGAAGTAATGTTGTTTGGTACAGATTGAGAAAGCGTATCTGCTGCGTTTTTTTCACCTAACCACTCGTACATTTTTTCATTGATCCATGACGAAGCATTCATAGCAGTCATAAAAACCTTTGAACTTTGTGGGTCAAATAAGATCTTCTTTAATTCCTGGAGATCTTCCAGAATAAAATCAAATAAATCTGCTCCTGATTTCGTTTGGATGTTTTGTTTTAATTCTTCTATCGATGTTTGACTGTTCTTAATCAAATCAGAAACGATTGCCGGATCGTTTTCGATTTGTGCTTGAAAACCTGCAGCCGACCTACCTTTACTGCTATTACCGGGACTCAGTTCTTTTCTATCATCTGGTAACGATTTTATAAAATCTCGCTCTATTAGGGTCATAAATGCATCTTTTATGAGCGGATCGGATTTTCCCAGGGTATTTAAGAAAGTTTCTCTGCTGACAGGTGAAGCCAGCATATGTGTAACATCAACAAACAACCTTCCACCGGCTTTACGCATGGGTGCAGGAGTTATTAACAGGTAAAAAGACAATCCCAATGGTTTTATCGGGTCAGTCATCATTTGTTGATGACCGACGGATACATAAACGTGATTTTCCTGATCATTTACTTCAGGGATCGGGTATAAAGTCGTGATTGGCCGACTCTGGACAATATAAAATGTATCATCAACCAAACACCATTCGATATCTTGCGGGTAACCAAAATAAGCTTCGATCTGTCTTCCGATGCGTGCCAGTTGCAAAATTTGTTGTTCAGTAAGTGTTTGAGTCTTTTGCTGATCAGGATCGATCTGCTTTGTCTCTGTTCCGCCTTCTTTTCGTCCGTAGATAGCTATTTTTTTGGTTGCTATCCTCTTATCGACAATTTCCCCATCCTGTACTCTATAACAATCGGCAGATACCAAGCCAGAGACCAGCGCTTCTCCAAGTCCAAAACTGGCATCAATTGATAGCAGCTTTCGGTTGGAAGTAATCGGATCAGCGCTAAATAAAATCCCCGAAGCCTGTGGGAAAACCATCCTTTGAACGATAACGGACAAATAAACCTGACTGTGGTCAAATCCATTTTGCATACGGTAGATTACCGCACGGTCCGTAAATAGGGAAGCCCAACATTTGCTAATATGCTGCAAGATCGCTTCTTTGCCAATGATATTTAAATAGGTGTCTTGTTGACCGGCAAATGACGCATGCGGCAAATCTTCAGCAGTCGCACTAGAACGCACTGCATAAGCATGTTCCTCGCCAAACCGGGAAAGATAGTGAGTCACTGCTTTCACAACATCGGAAGGAATTTCTACTTCCATAATGATTTGTCGAATCTTCCTGCTAATTTCACCAATTTGATCTCGATCTTCTACTTTTAGCATTGTTAGTCGATCCAACAAAGTATGATACGTTTCGTTTTGTTCGATGGCTTTTTGATATCCCACTGTTGTAACACAAAATCCTTCTGGTACTTGTATTCCTTCAATTTTTGATAATTCCCCTAAATTTAATCCTTTTCCGCCAACGAGCAAAAGCTGCGTTTTTTCCATTTCCTGAAAACCGAGAACCAAAGAACTCATTCAATATCTCTCCTAACCATTAAATTGAGAAAAAACATTTGACAAGAGTTTACCGGCATGGTACACTTAAAGTGTAAGATGTAATAATTATATCAATTTAAAATGTAAAAATCGTATTCTGATTATATCATCGTGTCTGTTTATATGCAATATAAAAGAACCTGATAAAACTACGAGGCCACTGAAAAACTTCTGTTTTTCTGGTGAGTAACCATAAAGGACAAAACAAAAGACGACCCTTATCCAGATATTTGGATAAAAGGTCGTTTTTTGCTGTTCCAGAAGGTCTATGGATCCGTTATTTTATTTCATCAGTTTCAATATTCTCTTTAGGTTTACAGTGAAAATGGCCATGGTACCTTGTAACTCCATGCCAACTAGACCCGAGGAAGACGCTACGTCATACCCGTGTCTGTGTTTAAGCTCGCTGTTCTTCGCTTCGATTTTGTAGCGTTCTTTGGCTTTCTCCTTGAAGTACTCGCTTTCTTGAAATGCCATTTGTTCGGTATGCTCGGCAGATTTAATACTCACGGAATAGGTTTTGCTTTTTGCTCCTTCTTTGTAGCACTGATGCTTCGGAATCCCGGGTTGTCGAGCCCCATCTTACAACCGTGCATATTTACAGTAGTCAGATGGGTATTATTTCAGCCGAAATGTTATTGTCCAGAATCAAAGACAATACCATGCCATACCGAGTGACCCATGTTGCAACGGATATCGTATACCGGGACTCGACGCCCGTTCTAAACTAAATCTGCCAAGAGGTGAATCAAAGTGAAAAATGTCGGAACGGTTCTTTGTGTGGGCGAGCTGCTCATTGATTTTTTTTGCACGGATATTGATGTTAATCTTGCCAAGGGTCAGCATTTCTCCAAGCAGGCCGGCGGCGCTCCAGCGAATGTAAGCGCAGCCGTAGCCAAGCTCGGAGGAAAAGCGTCATTCTTGGGGAAAGTCGGAGCCGATCCCTTCGGTATGTACCTGAAGCAAACGTTGGATGAGCAGCATGTGGATACGTCCATGCTCCTTTTTATGATAGAGTTGCAAATTTCTTCGATTCGACGAAAAATTTCGCTTGAAGTTTCTGTGTCCATAGGATCATTCATCCAAGCCTTGTGAAAACAAATTCTTTAACGAATTCACTTTTAAAGAAATGATGAATCATCTATACAATTAAACCTGCACGTTTAGCAATGAATTCAATCTTCGCACAGCTGTTGCCTTTCCAAACTCTTCCTTCTCCGCATCGAGTATTTCACCCAATTTTTCATAGAGTTTCAACTCAGAAGCAACTCGGGAAATCTTCTCTCAATTACAGTATTCATTATAAACGGCTGTGATTCCCTTACAACCTAATAAAACCAGGATGTAAACAGATTGTTAACCGGTTTATAGATCATCATGACCAGAAGCAATGGGCTCGGCACATTGATCTTGTACAAGGAGCAGACCACCACACCAATGCCCGTGATCCAGAACAAGCCCCAGACCAGAAGGTCGCGGCGCCTGCTTCCTCGTGTCAGCAAAGGCACATCGATGACCGCACAAACCGCCGCTGTTGCCAGAAAAAGCAGTAACACCATTGCGCTCACTCCTTGATATCTTCAATAAAAGATTTGTCTGTAATGCCAATTCGGTTAATCGACACGCTGGCTTGGTAATGGATAGGTAGCGATTTTAGGTAATTGTCCCCTTTTTCCTGTTGTAGCCTAGCCCAAGCTTGGGGGTTGGCACGGTAGATCAACTGTCCAAAGCCCATAATATCAACATTATAGCGCTCACTAATTTGCTTAACTGCAGTTTTCATCCGCAAGATAATTCGTTCTTCCGATTTCCTTTCCAGCTCTGTAATCACGCGCTCTGCCTCCAGATTATCTTTGCTCATTACCTCTTCCACATTACACAAGGCCTTTACATGGATGTAAATATGGGGTTCGCCGTCAATCATCTTGACTTTACGTTTGGTCTCTGTATGTAGTGCTTCAATGACGATGGGCCGTCCGTCGTCTCCTGTTACAGGACCTGAGCTTTTGACAACGTTATTGGTGATATAATTGTAGCCGATCGTCTCGTTATCGCTTAACCACCCGATCATCTTATCCTTCCGAAATACGGCTACATTACTGTAATGTAATCTGGCTGTGGGCGAGCTATCTTCCACATTGCCCTTATTTTCGCCCTCACTAACACTGCCGGACATCTTCACTCCGGTCAACACCGGGTTAATCCCCTCGTACAGCAAATCTTCAATAAATTTGTTCAAAGAAACAGCGACTGTTTTTGCTGATGACTTATATGATTTGTCCAGGGAATTATACAATTTACTTGCCGGCAATCTCTCTAGCGGGGTAAGGACCTTCAGGACATCTTCGGCAGTGGTGTCTTTGGCGACCATAGCGTAGAAGTCATTACGCGGCTCTCGGCTCCGCTTCAGCATATCAAGTGCCTCGCCAATTCCGGCCCGGGCAAGCTCCTCTCCGATCACCAGTATACGTATATGTCCATAGTAGCCAGCTCTCGCACTCTCGAGACTGTACTTGCGCTGGGCTTCATAAATCGTGGGGACCGTGAAGGTAGATACAATCACCGGCACCCCGGGCCCTCCCGTCCCTCCTGCCGCCTGCGAGGCAATTGCTGAAGGAATAACTACCTGCAGTGTAACCTTATAGCCAGATTCAGCCTTATCTAGCCCCATTCCCAGCACAAAGGCCATTTCATTTAACTCCTGTCTTTCCCAGCACCCGCTGAGCAGCATAGGGACCAAAAGGGCAAGCAGCAGTCGCGGAACAGTTTTACGGTTTTTTGGGCTCATCTGCCGACTCCTTTCGCCTGTTTGTGCTTTGACGGTCAAGGTTTTGAATCATACTATCTGCTGGCCTTGTCTTTAAAAGCGGCCAAGGAAAACGGAAGATGGAATCCTTCAGATCATTTGAACGGTATGGCCCGATCGGGCTCATATAGGGCATGCCGAAAGAACGCAGACCCGCTAAATGCAGCACAATCAAAAAGACACCGAATAGTATTCCGTATAGTCCAATAAAGCCAGCTAGCCCGATAAGAACAAAGCGAATGATTCTTGCAGCGATCGACATGCCTGTCTCTGGTATGACAAAACTGGATATGGCCGTAATAGATACAATGATAACCATTGCTGATGAGATAAAGCCCGCTGCAACCGCCGCCTGGCCTATTACAAGTGTTCCAACAATGGATATCGCCTGTCCTATATTTTTCGGAATCCTCACTCCCGCCTCCCGCAGAATCTCATACGTTAATTCCATGAGCATCGCCTCCACAAATGCGGGAAAAGGAACGTTTTCCCTCTGTGCAGCAAGGCTAATAACCAGATTGGTAGGGATCATCTCCTGATGATAAGTCGTAACCGCCACATAAAAAGAAGGGGCAAGCAACGTAATGAAAAAGGAAAGAAAACGGATAAACCGCAGCAAGGTGGCAATATCGGCCCGCTGATAATAATCTTCGGCAGATTGAAAAAAGGCGACAAAAAAGGTAGGCACCAACAGGACAAATGGTGTTCCATCCACAAGAATCGCCACTTTGCCTTCTAGGATTCCCGCTGCGATGGTATCCGGCCGGTCGCTGTTATAGATCGTGGGGAACGGCGTAGCAGCCGTATCTTGAATAAACTCCTCAATATATCCGCTCTCCAGGATACTGTCCGTATCTATTTTGGCCAATCTGCGCTTCACCTCCTGCACCAGGTCAGGATTTGCGATGTTGGCGAGATACATAATGGATACACTGGTTTGAGTCACCTTACCAATTTGGAAGGTTTCTAGCCATAGCTGGCTATCTTTAATTTTCCTCCGGATCAGCGCCGTGTTTGTCCGCATATTTTCCGTGAACCCTTCCATCGGCCCACGTACAACTGATTGTGAGCTTGGTTCGCCTACATTGCGGTCCTCCCATCCAGGCAGTCCGATCCGTAGGGCGCTGGATGTTCCGTCAACTAGCACCATGATATTACCGGATAACAGCTCATGAACAAATTGCCCAAGGTCACGGGTGACAGACAGATCCCCCGCAATCAGCATACGTTTTTGCAAAAGTTCAATCTTCTGATTGGCATCAAGATCTCTCATCTGATCAGGGGTACAGCGTTCCTGAAGCGAAAATAATATGGAGTTATGCAGAACCTGTGTATCCACTAGACCATCAATATAAAGCAAAGCGATATGCGTAGACTCATCCAATTCCAGCTTTTTAGTGATAAAGTCCGTGCTTGTCCCGAGCAGTTGAACCAACTGTACCAAATTGTCCTCCAAGCGGTGTGATAATGTGCCAGTAATTGTATCCTTCATGTCACAACCTCCGCATTCCGTGAGCAAACTAAAAATAGTATGACATTAGAAGTTGATAATTATCCCCTTACCATTCCTTTTCGACTATCAATTATAATTATGTTATAAAATCACATACTAATGGAAATGACAAAAGAAAACTTGAGGGGCAGTTTGCAGCAGATTTGGAGGAATCTCATGAATCTTGAAAAAGACCGGATCAGTACGGCTCAAATGATAATGCTTGGGTTTTTCTCGCTCATCGGGGAAATGGCACTTGTTTATCCTGCGGCAATGACAACAGGAGCCCACGAGGACGCGTGGATTGCCGCCTTGATTAGTATTCCACTAGGACTTGCATGCGTAAAGCTGATGGTATCTACATCAAATATTGATCCAACTAAAACGATTATTGAGCTTTCATTACAAATATTAGGAAAATGGGTGGGTGGAGCTGTAGCGTTGAGTTATTTATTCTTTTTCCTGATCGCAGCCTCCACCTATGTCAGAGAAATGGAAGATTTCATGTGCACACAGATTTACGAAGGGACACCCGGCGGGGTCATTCGCTTCATGGCGATTTTTCTGCTGGTGTATGGCTTGCGGCTGGGTCTTGAAACGCTGGGCAGAGCAGCCCAGATTTTTTTTCCTTTCTTTGCGTTTTTTCTGATTTGCCTAATCGTTCTCCTGTTCCCCGATGTCCAGATAGAGCGTATCTATCCTATTTTGAATACACCGTTCCCTGACATGCTACACACCATTATGTTCGGCGTATTTTATCCCTTTGGAGAAATGTGCGTGTTCTTCATGGTGTATCCCTATGTCCAAAAACAAAGCAATACGAGCCGCAATATATTCATCTCCCTGTTGATCGGGGCTGTTGGACTCAACCTCATTTTGTTTCTCTCCCTAACAGTACTCGGGGCATATTTCTCAGAACACGAATTTTACGCTGCCTATATTCTTGCCCAGAGAATCAACATTGCTAATTTTCTGCAGCGGATTGAGGCTTTAATGGCCACCACGTGGATCATTAGCACGTATTTCAAAACAGCGCTTTTCTTTTACGCATTTGTTTTGGGGACAGCTCAGCTACTAAAGCTAAAATCCTATCGGCCATTGATCTTTCCAGTGGCGTTTCTGATTTACGGACTGTCGCATCTGATTGCAAAAAATATTATTTTCTACGTCAAGGAGATCCCAACCTACTGGGTAGATTGGGATCTCACCCATGCCTTCGCTTTCCCTCTAATTCTGCTCGTTGTTTATCATATCAGGAAACGTATCAGTCACAACAACCAGCTAACGTAACCCTCGGGGCAAAGAAGAAATGCCGTTAAAACAAAGCAGGTCTTAAGAAATTTCAACGAAAAATGAGGAAGACAACTGAAAATAATCCTTCATTGGCGTGAAGGATTATGGATAATTGTGGGAATTAAATGTGGTAGGGTTGGTCTTTATTAAGGATGGCGTAAACGTGATGGAGTAGCTTGTTGGCGCAAGCAATCACAACCACCTTGTAGGGCTTGCCCTCTTTTCTTTTCATATCATAATCCACTTCCGGTAATGTCGCGGAAATTTCCTCCATGGTTTCTTCCAGCCTACTTAATTGCTTCTGGAACTCAAGTAGGAGGGATACCATCCCCACAAGGGCCATGCTTTGCGTTATGCTCCTTTTATTATTGGCCCATTCAAGTAATGCTTGTCTCAACTGATTTGCCTTCTCTCCTACCCCATCTTTCGAATGAGACTTCCCGGTTTGTTCCTGAATGATAGATTCTACCTTTTCAAACTCGTCGTTCAGACAACTCTGCAGCACTCTAAGTGCAGTAGCTGAGAAGAGATTACTGAACACCTTCTCAAACGCGGGAAATACCTGATCCAGTAAAGCTCTCGAGTTTAGCTTTGCCTGAACATACATCGAGGTTATAAACTCATGTTGTCTTGTCACATGCTGTAGCTCGGTGTACAACTCGTCCCATGTACGATGTGGCGTTACATCACCCCGAGAGTACCTTCAATTCATCAAGCAATTCTCCCAATCGTTCAAAACCGCTCTCCTCGTGCGTAATACTCTCCAATATTCCGTAAGGTTCATTCCTTCCTAGAAAAGCCTGAACGACGCTGGCTCCTTTAGCTACATCTAATCCTACAACCGGCTCCATAACACACTCCCTAATTTTAAAGTTGCCGTCACTCCCACGATGGTTCCAAACCCATAGCTTCGCTTGTGATACGAGATCCCTGTCTCAACCAGCTCAAACATGGTCATTGGGGGCAGTGAGAGAACTGTTTTCACGACGGGGTTGACCCCAATAAAGTCCACGTTCTCTCGGCTACCGCCATCATATGACGCCTAAGAAAAAAGGCCAACCAGAAATCTCTGGTTGACCTAATAATACGAAATAAAGTCCTAGACTGCCGCTGTTTTATTGAACTATCGTTTCTCTTAGTTTCAATGTCTTGCCTTTGGTGAAGTTGTATATTTTTACGCTAATTAAAACAGGAACGATGTATCACCCAATTGGTGTTCCATCAGGTAGTTTAATATCTGGTTTCAATAGAACCACATCTCCCTTTTCGGGTATTCCTCCAAGGACTAATACCTCTGAATTAAAGCCTGCTATCCGTCGAGGAGGAAAGTTGACTACACCTATTATTTGTTTGCCTATAATATCTTCAGCCACATATCTTTTTGTAATTTGTGCACTCGAAGTTTTTATTCCGATATCTTGTCCAAAATCAATTTCAAGTTTAATAGCAGGTACTTTTGCTTCTGCAAAAAACTCAGCTTTAATTATTGTTCCAACACGAATATCGAGTTTCAAAAAATCATCAATCGTTGCCATTTAAACATTCTCCTCATCTATTGTTATCTTAAATTTCGCGAATAATCAGTTACAATGTTAATATTTTGCAACTGTAGTATACTTTAAAGATTTTGCCCAAAAATACATCCCCATACCGAATAAAGTCATGATTCCACCTATGAATTGAAATGCAGAAATTATTTCTCCCAAGAATAAGTAGGCGAGAATTATGGCAAGAACAGGCTCTCCAATAATACCAACTGAGACAGTAGTTGCACCCATTGATTTCAACAACAGATTAAAAATATATTGTCCAAAAATAGTTGGGATTACTGCAAGTAACAAGAAATACATCCAATCCGACGAGTCATATTCGATCAAGGAATAATTATTCAACAAATTGTAGACCAGCATGACGCTGCCACCAATAAAAAAAACAATAACACTATATAAATTTGCATTTATTTTGTGGCTTACTTTCTGTCCTGCCAACATATATGCTGAAACCAAGATTGTTCCTAATAAAGATAATCCATCTCCGATTAATGCCTCTCTCGAAATCCCTATGTCTCCCCAAGCTATAATGATTGAACCGACAAGAGCGGCGATCAAACAAAGAATGGTCAATATGTTTGCTCGTTCTCTGAACATAAAGTATGAACCCATCATTACAAATAAAGGCTGTAAGGATAAGATGACCATAGAGCTCGCAACTGAGGTATATACTAATGATTCCATCCAGAATAAGAAATATAACCCGAGAAAAAGACCAGCTATGAAAACGGTACTCCAATCTTTTTTGTTCATTTCTAAGGAACGGAACATTTTCCAAGGTACAAAAGGAAGCATTATTAGTACTGACATATACAATCTGTACATCCCAGCCACAGAGGTTGGAGTATCTGAGGATTTTATCATGATGGATGAGATAGAAACAGACAGTATGCTGATTAAAAGTAAAATATACGGATGAAACGGTAACGACGATTGATTTATTTTCACATGTACGCCTCCAAGATGTCTTATCCATCGCCTGTGCACAGGATTGTAATGATAAGCCGAAGATCTGGTATAATAATATCACCACTTTTATTTTATTTGTGTAACTATATCTTTAATTATATAGAAATATCGTCATCAGAAAGGACCTCGCTAAAATGGAAAAACAATTGCACGAGACCATTCTATATCCCGATGTTTCATTTCCATACATCATGTACACCCATACTATTCATGCAAGTAGTCCTGAAGGTAGAGGATTCAACGATTTACATTGGCATGAGGAACTACAAATCACTTTGGTTACCAAAGGAAAGCTAGTGATACAAGTTAACGGGATTGATCATGAATTAGAAACAGGTCAGGCCATTTTAATTAATAAAGGTGTTCTTCACGTTACTACACACCTTACACATAACGGTCAATATGTCAGTTTTAATTTCCCTGAGAAGCTGCTGGCCTTTTATGCAGATAGTGCGATGGAAAAAAACTATGTACTGCCTTATACAAACTCTCTCTTATTGTCATTAGTAATCAAAGGAGATGTTGAATGGCAAATTCAAATACTGCAAATGCTTTGGGATATGAAACAGAAATTTGATATGAAAAAAAAATGGGGCTGGGAATATGAGGTTTCCATCAAAACGGCACAATTATGGTTAGTCTTAATATCTAATATTTCGCTTTCTTCTGAGGAAGCACCTAAATACATGAAATTGCAACAAGAGAGGCTTCAATTGATGCTCAGCTTTATCCATCAAAACTACTCAAACAATATAACACTGCAAGAAATTGCTGATGTAGTACATCTGAGTGTGTCAGAGTGCAATCGTAGTTTTAAGAGAACAATCCATATGACACCTTACGATTATTTGATTAAATACCGCATCAAGAAAAGCAGTGAATTATTAATCTCAACACATTATACAATAACTGAAATAGCCTACAGAGTGGGCTTCAATAGTACAAATCACTTCATTCAATCTTTTAAAAAACATCATAAAAAAACACCTAAAGAATTCCGAAAATTTAGAAATGATGAAGTCATTGAATAAGGAATGAAGTAGCCGATGGAATGTTGGCACTTCGTTCAAAAAGGCAGCCGGTTTAACTGACCGGCCGCCTTCTCTAAAACCTCACCCTTAGTTTTCTATAACAAGCTCTACCCTCGTTAAACTATCCTGTACGTTCGTATTATGAGGTAACCATTTCATTCTGGTTGATCCTTTTTGCATTTGCTTTGAGGATTAAGTACAGTTAAATTGCAGGTGAAGATCGGCTCTTCTTTATCCAGTCTTGTCTGGACATTTACGGCCGTTCTGTGTTCGCTTACCATATTGGCTTGCGATGTGAGGAGCAAAGACGTCATTCGCACGCTTCAAATGGCCTTTTTTAAGCGACACGGGCTATTTTTAACCTGTGATTTGCTCTAACAATGGCCCTCAGTTTATTTCTCATGGGTTTGAAACTGCCTGTGAAATCTTCTGGTAATACCTTTATTTGCGAAGATTGCTCTTGAGCTGATTGCTGCTGATGGGTCTTCTTCATTCGTTGGATCATTGATCAACAAACAGATTTCTATGGAATTATACTTCCTGAAAAATATGCATACACAATTGTTAAAAATATAAAATTCTCTCGACCGAGCCTGAACCAGGGTCCGCGAAAGTGTATGTTCGTTCCGTATGAACACATTCAATATGAAATGGGAGGAACACAAAAAAGGTATCTCTTCAATCATCGAGATACCCTTTATGGTTGCCGTCTTATATATCAATAACTTAGATACACCCAAATTATAGCGTCATATACACGATGTTACGTGAATTATTTGTATTAAGCACCTATCTTAGTGATTAATGCTGTGTGCTCCTTTTTGTTTTAAGAATAACCGCTCACCCCATACCTTTAGCTGCGCAAAAGCATAAACGACGCCGAACGAGCATGCTAAAGTCGAAAGATAAACCAAGAGCAGCGCCACGAAGAAAGGAAGCTGGCCTATCAAATTACCGAACAAGCGCAGCACGATGACCAGAATGAACACGTTCGCTGTAAAGGCCCGATACGCGTAAGTAGAGAGCCATTTATAGTATGGAAGTGAACGGGAATTCAGGTTGATCAAATGTCTGGCCAGCATGTATATCAGGAAGATCACTAACAGACTGTACAAGGTCATGGACGGCTTCAGATAAATCAGATTTCCGAAGGACATATCCTCAAATCCAAAACTGAAAAACTCGCGATTTGTCCAAATGAGAATAAGCAGCATTACCGGAATGAGTATGAACTGAATCCGGCGAATCACTCCGTCAAACTGTTCCTTATATACCCAAGCGATTCCACCTAGTAAAGCATAAATAAAATAACTGACGAAAAAGCGGTCAAGGTAACGCAGACTAATCGCATATGCTCCTTGGAATACGAAGGTATCGTACATCCATAGCCACGCTCCGAAGATCACGAAGCTCACAATAAGCAGCGGAATGACCCGCTTAGGCTTAGCCAGGTATTTGTAGCAGATGAAAATAAGGACTGGCATCAGCAATTGAAATTGCAGCATCATCACGGTGTACCAATACTGTGATGATGCATTACCGAGCACAAATGACTCGATGAGCGTCCAGAATGATGTAACGTGCTGATTAGCCTGAATTTCGGGGAAGAAGATTAAGCCAGCCGATGCCCACAGTAAATAAGGAATCACGAGCTCACCGAATTTTTCCTTATAAAAATGGGATACCTTAGTATGCTGATTATTTTTCACCATCCCATATACGATGGCAAAAATAAAGACTGGTGCAGTATACTTCACTATATTGAAAATAACGCCTAATAAGGCTAGATCATCATTAGTGTGTGCATGCTTCAGAAACATTCCCAGAACGCTTTGCAAGACCGCTCCGCTGACGGCAAACACCTTTAAGATATCGCTCTCATTAATATTAATATTCCGCTCTTCAGTGTTTTCCATAATACGCACTTCCCCTTTGACAGCTTGCCTGAAGCCAAATGGTCGTGCATTCCTCCCTTTTGCCGTTGATTATAGCTCCTATTGCCAAGGATTACGGACGAGCTTGGGGCCCGAAGAAGTTCGCAGCACCACAGTGCTGGCCCGTCTCTCAAAAATTTCGTGCAGGACGTAGGCACCGTCTCTTGTCTCCAATTGAATATCAATTCGAACATCCAGATGCTCCAACTTGTGCACAAGTCTTTCAGCTGCAGCATAATCAATAACCTCCGAACCATCTAAAACAAGGTCAAGATCACTCGTTTCCTTCACAGTGTGGTCTTGCGTCACTATTTCGAACCCCGCACTTCCCACTGGTCCCCAGCGCCAATCCAGCATGAGTTCCGCTAATAAATCCATCACCTGCAGGACAGGCTGTTGCCGTCTTGTTGTAGATAAAGAGCTCCACATCTGACGCTCCGCTATCGCATAAGGAGACACGAGCTGGCATACGCCCTCCGGGTCAAGGAAGGCCGCTTCCCGTTGATTCCGCTCTGGCCCACGTATTCCGACGGGAATACAACCATTCGCTAACAGTTCAGCCCTACGAACGACTACAAAGGGGGCCCGCCTCAGCGAGGCGGTTACCCACTCCTTGTCTTCGTAGAAGGAGAGATATTTCAAATTGGACACTTCAATCAGATCATGTGGCCGAATTACCATTGCTCCAAAAGCGCTTTTCGAACGTTCCGAGTTGCCGTACGTCCGCCTGCCAGAGCTTCCTTCGTCTGTAAGCGGAAGCTAAGGTCACGAGGCGCTCCTTTCGTACTCTCAATGGCCTCGAAAATGGTCCGTTCCACAATGGCTACATCACTGTTCTGTGGATCGTCCGCATGGATCCCGCTCAGCAGCTGATATAGTGCTCCCAGAGTACTGTAGCTGCGCACATCGTAGGCCATGGCTGGGACTTTCTTGGTAGCTTCATCCAGCTCTGCAATCGTCCGCTTGGTGATTCGGGCAGCAGAAGCCTTGGACATGGCCTGGATGTTGACCTTGCTGTCATCCAGTGCGATCAAGCGATTCGATTGCAATCCATGTGCAAGGAACCCTCCAGAAATCGCGTTGCCAACGATTACACCGATGACTGGATGTCCTTCTAATCTAGCGGTTGCATAAGCGTCTGCGCTTGCTGCGAGAGCAAGACTAATACCGACCAATTCCTCCTTATAGCCATAGGCTTGACTCGGTACGTCGATGATAGCGATGATCGGACGTTTGATGGCTTGATGCTCATCCTGACGAATAGCGTCTCTGACGATTTGGGCCACTGTCCAAGCTTCGCGCATACCGACCTCGCCATTTCTGACACGCGGAAAACGGTTAGAGGCATCTGGAACAATCGCAATATATCTACACAATTGTCCATTCTTCTCCACATCAGTCGCTAGCACAGAAGGAACATCACTGATGGGGTGATTTATGCCCGTCAAATGTGAGAACCAGTAGTAACCTCTGCTATCCGAAGCGTCAGATGTACCTTCTCTTGCCAGCGGAACAGGCTGCTGTACTGGCTGGATCTGCTTGTAAAATTCACGATAGCGCTCAGGTGTCCAAAACTCTGTAGGATCAAGGTCGCTTAGCAGGGTCAGATAGAAATCGATTTGTTCGGTTCTAGCAGGCTTCGTAGGTGCCTTAAGTGCGTTATCAATCGCTTCGATAACTGCATCCGTCGTATCTTCCACCACTTCGTCAATCAATCCGGTATGGAAGCGCTGGTTGGCTCCGATTGTGTTCCAAATCAAGGCCTTATCGCTGGAATCGAACTCCATGACCCCTGCTTCCTGTTCGATTACCTCCGGCCCATTGAGGCCAAGACGCGCCTTCTTCGTAGCAAGCAAAGTGGTGAACAACTCAGCAGTAATGGACATTCCCCCGAATGCCCCTACGCGGCCTGGGATCAGCCCGATAACCGGAACGTATTTACGCAGACCGACGATCTGTGTCGCAATCTCCGAAATCGACAACAACCCATAGTTCGCTTCCTGTAGCCGAACACCCCCTGTATCGAAGATCATGATGGGATATAGTTTGTTTCCGCTCTTATTCGCCTCCAGTGCTAGTTCGAGCGCTCCGGAAATTTTGGCCCCGCTGACTTCTCCAATGCCCCCTCCTTGAAAAGCGCCTTCCATCGAAATGATCAAGACTTTCTGCTTGCGTATTTCGCCAAAAGCCAGAATGATTCCGTCATCGCTCTGAGGAACAATACCTTGCGGTTCAAGGTGCGGGGATTGGATTTTGTCTAACGGCCCAAGCAACTCCCTGAAAGTCCCCTCGTCCAGTAGCGCCCTGGCTCTCTCGCGTCCATTCAGCTCCACAAAACTATTCTGCATAGTCAAGCACCTCCAGCACTTGCGTAAATCTAAGCATTACTACCCCCGGAGTGGCTCCGAAGTCATGAACCGTAATATTGGCAGTAATCGGATAACGGGTAAAAAAACGTGTCAGCACATTCTCCCATACTTGTCCAAACCCTTCACTGCCTGTTAAAATGCTGACGTTGGTGGTCTGGCCCTCCACAGGCTCTACAATAATCTCCAAATCCCCCGAACCGACGACACCGATATGTGCCGGCTTACGGATGGGCTTCGTCGTTTGATATTGAAACTGTAATTTTTCCATCCTTCAGGAACACCTCCAAGTAAAAGTATCAATCGATGAGAAACAATGTGGCGGCTAGCAAGTCGGCGCTGCCTCCAGGTGAGAGCCGTCTAAATTTACAATGCTCGGACAATCGGTAAAACAGCTTTCTGCCCGACTGGGTTCTGAATCCGTCTGCAGCAAGGAAGGCACCGGACATTCGCTTGATCGTTATCAGGTCTGACCAATGGCCGCGATGTAGGATGCAGGTATCGTCCACACTTGCCATCAAAGCCAATAATGCCTCGATGCGTGCTTCCTCCTCCGTCTTGCCACAAGCTCTGGCGTGCAGCAAAGTGGGCAGGGCATTATCACGGATGTGCGGAAAACCGAGCCTCGCCTCTTCCTCTGCTCCCATTACCGCGTATCTCTTCTTCACCGATTGTCCATTCGTCTGCTGCACAGGGCGATACCGGTCATGGAACGACGCGATTCTTCCTGCAATGCTCATAATTTGTAATGGGTCCTGTTCTTCGGGCAAGGCTGCCCGTGCACTCACTAGAAGGCCAAGGGCCCAAATGCCCCCCTTATGTGTATTCACTCCATTGGTTGCACGGAGCATCACTTTCTCGCCATCTCTCCCGATTTGAGCAATTTTCTCGCGCAATGTCTGGTTCACCGGATGTTGGTAGGACACATTGGCTATTTCCCGAAATGTATTCTCCAATGATCTCGCGGATCCAAGCATCAAATCAATGGACATGTCGCTATGAGAGCCATTGTCCCTGGCATCCACAAGCCCAGGCTTGGGCGTAAGCAAAGCCTCTTCCATCAGTGCCTTTACAGCCTTGGCAGCCAGGGAAACCGCAAGAGCTGTATGTTTGGTCGCGAGCATGGCTTTAAGACCAGCTCCGGAATTTAGCAGGCGGATCATATAACCCCTCTGACCAATCCACGAGATCGTTAATCGTCTGCGCAGCCAGCAGCGAGCGCTTAGCTTGTCTACGCATGATCCCAAGATCCTCAGGGTAGGCCACAATTCCTCTGTCACGCAGCAAGCTTACATCGCTCTCATGGCTTTCCATACCCAATGGCGTTACGCCTGCTATCGCCGCTAGTGCCTTCGTTCTCTCCTCAATGCTGTCTGTTTTGTAGAGATATGCAATACCTTCCTCTGTGAGGACGTGGGTGACATCATCCCCATAAATCATGACTGGAGTAGTGGCGAGGCCAGATTCATCCTTCACCTTGATGGCATCGAGCGAATCGACGAATACTGGCTTTTTGTTGGCACCATAGGTTTCAACCATCTGCACGACCAGCTTGCGTCCTTTGGAGAGTTCCGTCGGACGCTCAATCATGTCAAGCCAGGCAGGAGTCGCATGTCGCCGACCACGGGGATCATGTCCCATATTCGGCGCTCCTCCAAAGCCGGACAGTCTGCCGGAAGTAACAGTAGACGAATTGCCTTCGCCGTCCATCTGTAACGTCGATCCGATAAACATGTCCACTGCAAATTGGCCAGCAACCTGACACATCGCCCGGTTGGAGCGCATAGACCCATCCTTGCCGACGAAGAACACATCCGAGCGAGCGGCAATGTATTTCTCCATGCCAACCTCGCCTCCAAAGCTATGAATGCTTTCAACCCAACCGGATTCAATCGCCGGAATCAAGGTTGGATGCGGATTTAGGGCCCAATGCTTGGCAATTTTCCCTTTCAAGCCGAGCTGCTCGCCATAGGTCGGCAGCAAAAGCTCAATCGCTGCAGTATTAAAGCCGATACCATGATTAAGCGACTGAACCTGATGCTTTCCATAAATGCCCTTGATCGCCATCATGCCCATCAGGATTTGCAGCTCTGTAATGTTTTGCGGATCGCGGGTAAAGAGTGCTTCCAGCGCATAAGGTCTGTCAGCTTGTACGATCACGTCAACCCAGGACGCCGGAATATCCGTTCTCGGCAGCACGTCCACAATTTCGTTGACCTGTACGATTACAATGCCATCCTTAAAAGCCGCCGCCTCAACGATCGTTGGAGTTTCTTCTGTGTTGTTTCCTGTATACAGATTGCCCTCACGATCCGATTTGTCCGCCGCTACAAGCACTACATCTGGTATAAGGTCAATGAAGAGACGACCGAATAATTCCAAATACGTATGGATGTCGCCGAGCTTCAGCGTTCCGTCATCAATCATTTGTGCGACACGCAAGCTCTGGGAGCCACTATAGGAAAAATCCAACTTCCCGGCAATGCCTCTCTCGAAAATATCCAAATGCTCAGGTCTTGAAATGCTGGACATAATCATGTGCAGGTCATGCACCTTGCCTGGATCGACCTCCAGCAGCTTTTGGGACAGATAGGACGCCTGCTTCTGGTTATCCCCCTCCAAGACGACCTTCGCACCTGGCGCGATCAATGTCTCCAGCAGATCGACGATCCGGGATGAGTCAACGTATTTTCCATCCAGCCATTTGCTCACCTTTTCTAGCTTTTCCCGTTTTTTGTCACGATTCTGTGACCAGGAACGCAGCACCTTATTCATTCTTCTTGCTCCTTCCATTTTCTAATCAGATACTGGGTCGCTTCCAGACCAATCTCGTCCACGGCTATTTGCCGGGTATCCTTGTGGGCCTGCTTGACGAGTACAGAAAGAGTCTGACCCGGAGGCATCTCGATGAAACAGTCAGCTCCCGATTCTACACAGACAGCCGCCATATCCATCCACAGGACGGGATAAGCTACGTTTAGGGCAAGGTCCTTCACAATTTTTTCCCTGGCTGTCGTCTTTCTGCCCGTATGATTCACCAAATATGGAATCTGGGCATCCTGCAAAGGAAAAGTGTGTATTTGCTCCAATAGTTTCTTGGCTACCTCTGACATCAGCGGGGAGTGTGAAGGAATCGGAACCTTTAGAAGCACTGTCTTAGCGGCCCCAAACTCCTTCACATGCATAAAAGCTTTATTTATCCCTTCCAATGAACCGGATACGACGATTTGCTGCTCTGCGTTCATATTCGAGAGGTAGACAGGCGTCGCCTCGCTATGAGAAAGATCCACGACTTGTTGAACCTCTGTCTTCGTAAGTCCGATAATCGCACCCATTCCATAGCCCTCAGGGAAAGCTTCTTCCATCAACCGGGCACGGAGCCACACGATCCGAAGCGCATCCTCGAACGAAAGAACTCCCGCGATGACCGCCGCAGGAAATGCACCAATGGAATGCCCTGCCACGAATTGGGGCCGGATACCCTGCTCGATCAACCGATAGGCTATTGCCGTCTCCTTAACGAAGAGTGCAATCTGAATCCAGACCGTTGAGCCCATAGCCTCCTCATCATCACGCAGTTCAGTTTCGATGATACTTGTTGCCTTTTTCACATACTCGGGCACATCTTGGAGCATTCCAGGAACCTGTGACCCCTGGCCGGGAAATGTAAAAACGATGTTCAGAATCTCACCACCTTTAGCGGATTCATTTTCTTTACATTGTCAATTGTAATAAGTGAGCAAATACCTGTAAAATATATATATTCACATATGATCGATAACTTAATGGTTATAAAGGGGATTACTTCACTATGGATTATTTGCAGCTTAGGTATTTTCAAGTCACCTCCAAGTATGAGCATGTCACACGTGCCGCGAACGAGCTGTTTATCTCACAGCCTGCCTTAAGTAAAATGATTAGAAACCTGGAGACGGAATTGGGTGTGCAGCTATTTGACCGCGAAGGAAAACATATCGTGCTGAATGAATATGGGAAAAAATTCCTAAAGAGAGTAAACCAGTCGCTATCAGCGCTAGAGCAAGGCATATCCGAAGTCAAAGAAATGAAAAATGAAAAGGTAGAGGTCATCACGTTATACGTAGCCGTCGGCTCTATGCTATTGCCCAAGATTGTCGGTAAGTTTCGCGATCTCTACCCTCAAATTAGATTCAACCTGACCCAGCACCCTGCGAAGATGAAGAAAGGACTAGCGTACGATTTTGCGATTACGTCCGAAGAGTTGACGGACAACGAGCATGCGATCCTGCTGGAGGAGGAAATTTTGCTTGGCGTACCCACATCTCACCCTCTGAGTTTTCAGGACACCGTATTCCTGAAAGATCTAGAGCATGAGAAGTTTATCAGCCTTACACCTGGCAATTCGCTTAGGAAGACAACAGACCGCTTTTTTACTCACATCCCTTATGAACCGGACATCGTCTTTGAAAGTGATGATCCGGCTACGGTAAGAGGGTTGATTCAGACAGGACTTGGCATCTCCTTTATTCCTTCTATCCTGTGGAGGAACGTCGTAACCGAAGGCATCAAACTGCTTCCAATCAGCGAGCCTCGATGTATGCGAACGATCTATCTGTCCTGGCCTACTGGGGAACTGCACACCGATATAGAGAAATCGTTCTTCGAGTTCATCATTAGATTTTTCCGAGATATTGCTTAGCATTGACAGTGACGTTTAACCAAGTGGATAGTCTGTAGCTTACGTTTATTTCATAACTTAGTCATAACCACCACGATGGTTCCAAACCCGTAGCTTGGCTTGTGATGCGGGGCCACCAGCCCCTACCAGCTGAAATATGGTCTTTTGGAGGGTTGTAGGAGAACTGTTTTTGTTACGGGATCACTGCCCCTAAAGCCACCACGTTTTCTCGGCACCCTATCGTAAAACGACGATAAAAAAGGCCAACCAGAAGATTCTGGCTAACCCGATAATACGAGAAGACACTAAATTAATGACTTTCAATGGTACCATGATTTTGTCCCTCAACAGCATCAAAGATTTGATAAGATCATAGATAGAATAAAGTGAAGTTGTCTCAAAAACTTTTGTTTTGAGACAACTTCACTAAAATCAATTATAGAACTTATCAACACAACTCATATTGTGCTAGTGTCAATCACGAATCTGTACTTCACATCTGAAGCTAACACGCGTTTGTAGGCTTCGTCAATTTGGTCAGCTGAAATGACTTCGATCTGAGGAACGATGCTATGTTTTGCACAGAATTCCAGCATTTCCTGAGTCTCACGGATGCCTCCGATCATTGAACCTGCAAACGAACGACGGTGACCGATGAGAGACATCACGTTTACTGACAACGGCTCCCCAGGAGCACCCACGTTAACCAGAGTGCCATCCAGAGTGAGCAGTGCGAAATATGCATTGATGTCGATATTCGCACTTACTGTGTTAATAATCAAATCAAAGGACCCAGCGAGTTTTTCGAAAGTTTCTGGTTCGCTTGTAGCGTAGTAGTTATCTGCCCCGAATTGAAAGCCATCATCCTTTTTCTTCAATGACTGTGACAGAACAGTTACCTCTGCACCCATTGCATGTGCAATTTTGACAGCCATGTGACCAAGACCACCCATACCCACAACCGCTACTTTCTTACCTGGTTCAGCTCCCCAATGATTTAGCGGCGAGTATGTTGTAATACCTGCGCAAAGTAGAGGTGCAGCGACATCAAGCTCGATGTTGTCAGGAATTCGGACGATGAAGTCTTCCGTTACGACAATGTGGGTGGAATACCCGCCTTGCGTAGGTTCGCCGTACTTGTCAACACCCGCGTAGGTAGGAATATTTCCTTTGAGACAGTACTGCTCTTCTCCTTGGCGGCAGTTTTCACATTCGCCACAGGAGTCAACCATGCATCCGACTCCTACTCGGTCACCAACCTTGTACTTTGAAACTTCGGCTCCTACATCTGTGACAATTCCTGCGATCTCATGTCCAGGTACGAGGGGATAGTTTACTGGGCCCCATTCGCCGTGAGCAGTATGGATGTCAGAGTGGCATATGCCAGCATATTTAATTTCGATCAGGACATCATACGAATCAAGATCACGTCGTTTAATCTCAGTCGCCCGGAACGATTGGTCCGGACCGTCAACAGCTCGTGCTTTAGCAGTTATCATAATAAAACCTCCTAAGGTTATCATTTTCCAAGAGAATTACGCTCATAGGGTACAAGTGCAAGACTCGACTTGAATTTCATTGAATTCATCCCTACTTTTTCTCTTGTAAAACCATCTTAATCCCTCTAGTTAACTCTAGGTCAAATATCTTTGGAAAATTGATGTTCTTAAGAAGCTTAAAAATGAAACGTCTATATTGCAACATGTTTATGTTAACTTTGACATCCCGCATACAGCATGGTAGAATTCCCACATATCCTAGAGTTAACTCGAAGTCTATGCCAATAAGAAAAGGGGAAAATGAATGTCGTATTCTATCAGCGAAGTTGCAAAGGAACTGGATCTCACAGTGTATACCTTGCGTTACTACGACAAGGAAGGACTCATTCCTTTTGTAGAACGTACCCCTAGCGGAACTCGAATATTTAAAGAATCAGATATCGACTTTTTAAAGATCATTCAATGCCTGAAATCTACCGGGATGCCGATCAAGGATATCAAAGATTTCATTGAGTGGTGTTCCGAGGGCGATTCCACCTTACAGGAAAGATATGACATGTTTACAGAACGTAAAGCTAGTGTAGAAGCACAAATGGAAGAACTAAAAAAGACCATGGAAGTCATTGAACACAAACGTTCCTATTACAAGACTGCCCTTGATGCTGGTACGGAAAAAATTCATAAAAACAATAGAATCGGGAAATTTATTACTAGTTAATAACATCATACTAACACTCATAAAAAAGCTTAAGTCTGTAGACTTTAGGATTTTGGTCAAGTGGTTATTCAACTATTGTTTTTATCACTTTTGCAGGTACATTTTTTGTACTAACGCTCCTGCCGTTATAATGGAATTCTCACCGACTGTTACAGCCGGTATGATGGTTGCCTTAACCAATTTATGCTCTTTTTTAATGACAATAGGATTTGAAACGATCAATCTTCTTTTTGAGGGGTGACTGAATGATTAATCGTCATGAGATTGACTTTGGGAGCAATCAAAACATGATCTTCACCTCGATCCATGAAGGTGTAACCCTCGGATTAGAGCGTTCGCTTCCTTTAATCAACTATCGCCCCCGAAAATGTCTGGGTTGGAATACCGCTCATGAATCTTTCTCAAGGGAACTCTCTCACTTGGTTTAGCAATCCGTCATATAAAAAGTGATTAGGCAATCATCAAATCGGCAATAGTACCAAGTTCTTGTCCTTTACGGCAAAGGTGGACTTGTCATTACAAGATATGGACGGTGTAATCAGACAAGTAAAACGGATGCGTTCATGTACCCGACTTTGAATGGGACCATGTTTTAGTCTCCTGACCAGTGCCGTGGTCGCTTCATCGCGGATCAGGTTCTCAGAAACATGCGGGCGATCACCAGCCACTGCCTTTGTCCGCCGGACAGCTTCACGCCCTGCTCGCCGATCATATTCATGTCGTTCGTCAGACAGCGACCAGATGCTGGTTTTCGTGTTGTAAAAAAACGGAACGACAGCTTTGGAATATGTGAAAACAGCTTACAGTGCATATCCGTTTCGATGTTGATGCCCAGTATGTTCCCCAATAATTAACGATGCATATCTTGGTTCCGCTCAAGAAATACAGAGCGATCGGACCAAACGAAACCCAAATCAGCGTTCTTGCCGATATCAGGCGCAAATTGATACGAACCTCCATATGGGACAACGCTCAATCCGACCCAACTCCGCATCCAATCGGCGATCCGCTGTGTAAGAAGAAAGAGATGACAGGGAGTAAGCTCCATCAGTTCTGCGCATTATTGTTAATTCTTTTATTAATTCATCTTTCTCATATTCCAGAATTATTCCAGAAGGATCTGAAGTGATTTCTAGCGACCCTACAGCAAACCATGTCGTTGCAGTCCATGAGCATTCAGATAGTTCGCTGCTATTCTGAAATGACCAATTTATCTAATACCATCATTATTCAGCTTACCAGCTTTAAACCAACTGCTGAACCGAGTACCATCACGATGAACAGAATTCTCGCGGTATTACGCGGTTCACCGTAAAAGATCATGCCCAATATGGCCCCGCCCGAAGCTCCAATACCGGTCCAGACAGCGTAGGCCGTTCCCATTGGTAGTGTTTCCATGGCCAGGGTTAGAAACAAAAAGCTCAATCCAAAGCCTCCAAGCAAGTAGCAAGTGGACAGGAAATTCCGGTCTTTATGGAGCTTATTAATCATGAGAACTCCCATCATCTCAAATACGCCTGCCAAAATTAGAAATACCCAGTTCATACGTCAGTGCACCTCTTTTCCTTGTTTCTTCTCTTTGCTCTGTATTTTGAGCCCTATAACTCCGAGCAGAAGCACCCCGATCAGCATCAATTTAGATCCCTGTACCTCGGCACCAAACAACAAAATTTCTCCCAATACAGTGCCGGCCGTTCCCAAACCGACAAACACTGCATAGACTGTTCCTACCGGAATCGTACGGGAAGCCATAATCATGAGTATGAAACTTACTAAAATGGCAACTAAAGTGCCTCCCCACTCTAACCATCCACTGGCATGTTTCAGGCCGATGACCCATCCAACTTCAAATAATGCCGCAATTACAACAGATAACCATGTCTTGTTCATTCTGTGCTTCCTCCTTTTTGATAATGCTGCTATATAGTATGGATTTAAAGCAGCAATAAAAAAAGCCTGAGAGAATACTGCATACAGCAGTTTTTCTCCCAGGCTTTTATCCCTCCGTGGCACAGTACGACGACTGTGAGTTTTCTCTCGGACCAGCCGATATTACATCGCGGAACCCTAGAAAACATTTTTGAATTCATTATAGTTAATATTATACACATTCGTTAATAAATTACAATATAAAAATTAATAAGGATTCGTATATCATCCTAAACTTATATCATTGTTTTGGTCATTATGAAATCAATTTGTTCTTCATCACCCATATAAAAAGAGTGTGCGCCAGTTTGAACAAATCCCATTTTCTTATAAAAAGCAATGGCGTTTTCATTTTTTTCCCATACGCCAAGCCAGATTATCTTTTTATTATGTTCCATCGCAATTTCCATAGCTTTATTTAGCAGATGTTTACCAAGCCCATGTTTTTGAGATTTGTTTTTTATATAAATCCTCTCTATTTCGAGCGACTCATCACCCATTTTTTCGGATTGGGCCTCATTCATATTTACCTTTAAATATCCAGCAAGTTCTTCATTGAAATAAATGAAAAAGATTTCTGAAGAATCGTTGGACAATTCCTCCTCCAACTGTTTAAAGTTAAATGCTCTTTCTAGATAAGCTTTCATATTTTCAGGTGAATTCTGATCTTTAAAAGTATCGTTGAATGTTTCAATACTTATTTCTTGGAGTATTTGTAAATCTTCACGGCTGCACTTTATTATTTTTACAGTCACTCTAATGTATCGCTCCTTCATGTGAATCAATAATTTCTCTTGTTCCCCTTTTTTACAAGTTCCCAGTCTTCCCCTATATTTTCTCTTACTCTTTGAAGAAGATTGAAAATGGTTTCTACTTCTCTTTCCGAAAATCCCTCTAATGCAACGTTATTGGAATAATCATTTTCTCTTTTTATAAAAGGATAAACATTGTTCCCTTTCTCTGTTGGAAAGAGTTTTTTAATTTTTTGGTTATGATTATCTTCTTTCTTTTCAATAAAGCCATTAATTACAAGTTTTTTTATAGCACGAGATGCAGTTGTTCGATCTACTTTTATCATCTCAGCTAACTTTTCTTGAATGATTCCTGGGTTTTCACATATTCGCACAAGGTACAAATACTGCCCTTTTGTAAGATCATATTCTTTAAATTCTATATTACTTATAGAATCTAATGCCCTTGCGATCATTCCAATTTCACGAAGTACTTTCTTCATAGTTAACTCCTTTGCACCTATTTTGTTGCAAATGCAATAAAAATGGTATATATTAAATTTACCCTAATTTTGTTGCATTTGCAATATGAAATTATGATAAAGAGGTCGAGTAAAGTGAAATATGTTTTTTTTGTGTTAGGAATTTTTATATTATCCCTTGGTATTTCGTTCACTATACAATCAGACCTTGGGACTTCACCTTTTGATGCACTTTTGGTAGGACTGTCCATAAATGTGGGGCTTACTGTGGGAAGTTGGG
The DNA here is from genome assembly GCF_014858585.1 of Paenibacillus sp. 23TSA30-6. Classification (NCBI taxonomy): domain Bacteria; kingdom Bacillati; phylum Bacillota; class Bacilli; order Caryophanales; family Paenibacillaceae; genus Paenibacillus; species Paenibacillus sp. 23TSA30-6. The sequence goes on from NZ_SLTL01000023.1 coordinate 50,394, forward strand.
AAATCATAATAGCTATAATATTGATATGTTGTAATTCACTTTTAAAAAGACAAAGACCAGAATTTTTAGGGTTGTTAACAGCATTTATAACGGGTATTGGTATTGATATGTGGCTTTTTTTATTGCAAAATTTGATAACACCTGAACTATGGTACAGCAAAGTTGTTTGTTTTGGAATTGGTTTAGTTGTTGTAGGATTAGGAACTGCAACATATTTACAGACAAATTTTGCACCCATTCCAGTTGACCGGTTAACATTAATCATACAAGAATTAACTAGAACAAATCTATTTTTTTCGAGAACATTCATCTACCTTATATTCTTGATCATAGCAGCCATTTTAAATGGACCCATTGGCATTGGAACTTTGTTAACCGTTTGTTTAGGGGGGCTAATACTCAATTACTTTATGCCACTTACTGAAAAAGTACTTGACCGCATATTAACACACTCTGATACATCACCAAATCATGAGAAAGATAAAAAGCATTCTATATAGAATGCTCAGAGTGTCGAGAAACCCACGTCTTTGAGACGTTGGGTTTCTCTCTTTTCCATTCGTAGTTGCTTGAAAACCCAAAAGGGAGGGGATTACCCCCTCGTTTCCAGGCGATCCAGGTGGATCGCCATCTTCTTCATGTTCTGCACGGCGGCCGTCATCAGTGCTTGTTCCTTGACGTTAGCCAATCCGCGCAAACGGCAATAGCGAAACCCATGGAGCTCTTTGACATCCGCGAAGCTTCGCTCAATTGTTTCTTTTCGTTTTCGGTACAGCTGCTTGCCATCCCGGCTTAGCCGGTTGTTCCGCACCCAATCTTTGCAGTCTTCCCAGACATGCCGGGTCAAAACCTTTCGGTGGTTCTTGGAATGGGTGCATTGCGCGAGCATTGGGCAAGTCCTGCAATGCTCTGGGTCTGATGCATATTGTCGGTAACCTTTCCGGTCGGTTGTCCGGTACGTCAGACGGTGTTTCTCCGGACAGATATAGGAGTTACTCTCGGCGTCGTATGTAAACTTCCACTTGGCAAACAAACCTTGCTTAGGGTGAAATCTCGGGTGAGCAATAACGGCAAATATCTTTCGTTTTTGTAAACCTCGGCAAATCGGTGTTGTTAAGTAACCGGAATCCAGGGCAACAGCTTCAACCTTAAATCCAAAACGTTCTCTTTGACGGTCTAATCGGGACAAATACGGTACCGAATCATGGACATTTCCCGGTGTGACGTGGACATCGGTAATTAGATTGTATTTAAGATCTACCGTCCGGTGATCGAGATAAAAAAATCCCTCCGGTTTGCCGTCACGAATCATATAGCCGCTATCCGGGTCGGTGGTGCTCACTTTAATTTCCTTGGTTTCACTCACATCCTCTCGTGCTTTCAGGACTTTTTTCCATGCGCTTTTCGGTCCTCCGCCACAGCTTCATTGAGTTCGTCAATGTAGTCCTTGGTGTTCTGCAAGACTTCCTGTTTCGTATAGTGGTGCTTGTTAGCATTGGCTTTTACGTGGGTCGAATCCGTAATGAGTACGCGCCCGCCCACCATTTTGTGTGAAATCGCTTGGAGGACAATTCCGTCAAAAATGTCTTGAAAAATGTCGGTATCCTTAAACCGAGTCCGCCGGTTCCAGCTAATTGTAGAATGATCTGGGACTTTATCCGTTAGACCAAGACCTAAAAACCAGCGGTAAGCCAAATTGGTTTGAATCTCGCGCTCCAACTGGCGTTCCGAGCGAATGCCGTAAAAATAACCGAGAAAAATCATCTTAAACAGAACGACCGGATGAATAGCCGGACGCCCGTGATCTGAGCAATATAAAGGACGAACCTTATCTTCAATAAAGGAGAAGTCAATATACTTGTCCACCTTCCGCAACAAATGATCTTGCGGAACCAACTCTTCGATGGACACAAACTCGTAGCTTTGCTGTTTTTCTCGGTTAGATCTCAGCATTCAAAACACCATCCGTTATAAGTAGTTATTTATAGTATACAACATTAACGTGGTGTCGTTTTGAAATATGTGAACATAAAGAAGGCTGTCGAGACTTTCTCGACAGCCTGAGCATTCTATATAGAATGCTTTTTATCTTTCTTGTTCAACTAACCTGATCCGTTAAAAGATGTAATATTATAACGTTGATTTCGATACAGAATTGTACTTTGTACTTAGTTCCAGACCTACGGCAGAGGAAATTTCCTGTGTATTGAACCTCATTTTTTTCCAAGTTGACACTGAAGCTTGATGCTCATATTTCTTTATTTCGATCTTAAGTTTCTCTAGAAGAATTGGTACTATTATTTATCTCTCAATTGGTACTTTAATTGTGTCTAATTCATTTTTATAATGTGTTTGTATTTTGAAGGTCAATTAATAAAGGAGTGTAGCTTTATGTTCCATGGATTATCTGCTTTTCCACTCACCCCAGTTAACGAGACAGGTATTAACGAAAAAGCATTTGTGACACTGATTCAACGATTAGTTGCAGCTGGTGTAGACTCAATTGGTGCATTGGGTTCAACTGGAAATTATGCATATTTTAATCGAGAAGAACGTTTACGTGTGCTTCGACTTGCTGTCCGTTCAGCTGAGGGGATTCCCGTAATGACAAGTATAAGTGCGATTCGTACTTCTGAAGTACTTCGATTAGCGGAAGATGCACAAAGAGCAGGAGCAAGCGCAGTGTTGCTAGCCCCTGTCTCCTATCAAACACTAACGAATGAAGAAGTATTTTCACTCTATGAACAGGTGACCAGTTCACTCTCCATTCCACTTTGTGTATATGATAATCCGAGTACCTCGCATTTTCATTTCAGTGATGAGTTGCACGGTCGGATTGCTGAGCTGCCTAACGTTCGTTCTATCAAGATTCCTGGAGTACCTTCTGATCCTGAAGCAGCCAAGGCACGCATTAGAAAACTACGAACGGCCATTCCTCCACATGTAACTATAGGGGTAAGTGGAGATTCATTTGCAGTTACTGGCTTGAATGCAGGCTGTGAAGCATGGTACTCAGTTCTCGGTGGTTTGTTTCCAAATGCGTGCCTAAAAATGACCCGTTTGGCCCAGGCCGGTTTTGCTGACAAAGCGAAACGACTCTCGGCGCTACTTGAACCGATTTGGACGTTATTTCATCAATATGGTAGCCTTCGTGTCGTTTCAGCAGCAGCAGAAATAAGTGGCTTGATCTCAAGTCCCAGTCTTCCTTTGCCCTTACAACCATTGAATCAATCGGCTAGAGAACACTTGGAATTTATACTAAAGGATATTCAGTCTACAGAAACATCCTGTTCCCCATTCGGCTAATACCTTTTCGAAGGGGAGACTACTAAGCACGTTTGCTGTAAAATTTTTCGTTATGAGTGTTGGAGGAACAACAGATGTGGTTCACATTTGCAATTGGCGCTGCTTTTTTCTTTGGCTTACGCGGCATCCTCTATCAATGGACGTCTCAACGGTCTATTGATCGGAATCTGCTGTTTGTTGGGGTGTATGTATCCAGTACAATTCTAGCGTTAATAATGAATCTGTACGCAAATCAAACTTGGAGTTGTGAGGCCTGGCTCGGTTTATTAATGGGTATTTTCTCTTTTATGGCCAATACGTTCCTATACAAAGGTTATGCTGTTGGTCGAGCTTCAGTCATAGCATTTTTTTCGGGACTAACGCCTGTGCTTGTTGTCCTGCTAGCTGCTTTGCTTTGGGAAGAGACGCTTACTTTAGTGCAGCTAGTCGGATTCTGCAACAGTATCCTCTCTCTTATCGTCGTTAGATACAAGCAATATCTGCAAGTAGGACAGTATCAAGGCTGGCAATGGGGCATACTGGCCATCTTGTTTATAGTTTCACAGACCTTTCCTCGAAACAAGCTTTACTTTACGGAGTATCCATTTTGCCTGTTTTGACAATTATGTTCATGACAAGTAGCATGTTATTTGCTGGAGCATACTTTGTAATTAAGATTAGACAAGATCCTTCTTCAACAGATGTAACTTTTCCGATTAAAGGTGTAAACCAGGCTCTACCACGGCTTTGAGGCATGTCTCCTACATTGTTGGCACGCTGTTCATTTACAGATGAAAAGTTCCCGTTTGATTGATTTCCCTGTTCCCACAAGGCCTGATACAATTGTGGGTTTCTTTTTTGTTCTGGATCAACGTGTTCCAAGAGGCTTTGAATTACATTGTCCTGGAAGCAGACTCATTACCTCTAGAAGTCGATAAGGCTATTTCGAGACTTTATTGTCCAATACTTTACTGAACTACCCAAGCATTCGTAATATCTCAATCCTTTTCTTTGTTAGCAACAGAACTATCTACTAGAAAAACAACCAGCTATAATAGCTATAGCTGGTTGTTATACGTTTTTTCAATTTACTTTCAAAATCAAATCCATGCTGTCTTGTGTTAAACTGGATTCGAAGACGAATTCCCAGGTTCTGCAGGAATCACATGTAATAACTGTTTTGAATTTGGATCCTCCAGATTCACATGCACTTGATCATAATTAAATGAATTCGTAACAATAACCATTACCGTAGGATCATAACCTGCAGCCTTGATTTGCTCTAAGTCAAACTCAACTAATTTGTCACCAATTGTAATTCTGTCATTTTCCTTAACCAAGGGTTTGAAGTGTTGTCCCTTTAATTTCACGGTATTAATACCGATATGGATCAAAAGTTCCACACCGGAATCAGATACAATGCCGATCGCATGCCCGGTTTTGTACACGCTGCTTACCGTTCCGTTTACCGGAGCTGTAACAATTCCGCTTATTGGAATAATCCCTGCTCCTTTACCCATCGCTTCAGAAGCAAACACCTCATCGCTTACACTGCTTAAAGGAACAATTTGGCCATCCACAGGTACCACAACGTCGTTTGGATTTGCTTGAACGCTTATGGAATTCGTCCCAGACTTGTTAGATACACCGAAGAAATACGTTAAAATGACTGCTCCAAAGAATGCAATAATCAATCCGATGACTTCTCCAATAAAACCTTGTCCTAAATACGTTGGAATTGCCAACAAGCTAGGAAATGTGAAAGTGGATGCATGTACTTCAAACGACCCAATGACAGCGCCTCCAATACCGGCAGCGATCATTGCACAGTAGAATGGACGCTTTAACTTAAGGGTTACGCCGTAAATTGCCGGTTCAGTGATACCAAAAATGGCTGTGATCGCTGCAGAACCCGATAGGCCTTTGATTTTGGCATCCTTGGTTTTCAAAAATACGCCTAGAGCAGCACCAGCTTGGGAAAGTACGGCTGCACATACGATAGGTAGCCATTGGTCGTATCCTTGATTAGCAACATTGTTTATCATTAGCGTAATCAACGCCCAATGGATTCCGAAAATAACGATCGATTGATGGAAAGCCCCTAACACTAACCCAGCGAATAACGGCGAAAAACCGTATATTGCTAACAATACCATGGCGAACAGATCACTGATCTTTGTGCCTACAGGCCCAATTACAGCCAAAGTTAAAGGCAACATAATCATTAGCGAAACCAGAGGGGTTAACATGTTACGAATTGATTCCGGAAAGAATTTATTCAGCACAGGTTCCAGGTAAGAGAGGCCCCAAATCGATAACAGAATAGGAAATACAGACGCCGTATACGTAATTGGAACAATCGGAATACCGAAGAAATCAATCGTTTGTGAATTGGATACGATCTCTACTAAAGATGGATGAATGAGTGCACCAGCTAACGAAACGGCTACGAATTGATTGACTTTCAGCTTCTTGGCCGCAGTAAATGCCAAGAAAATCGGCAAATAGTAGAAAATGGCATCACTTGCTGCGTTCCATATTTTATATGCACCACTGTTGGTCGATATCCAGTTCATTGTTATAAATAAAGCCAGAATACCTTTTAAAATTCCGGCTCCAGCCAAGGCTCCCAGAAATGGCGTGAACACGGCCGAAACAAAATCCATCAACTGACTGACAGGATTAAATTTCCCAACTCTTTTTTCTGAAGCGCTTTCATTGTTGGTAGAAGCATGTAATGTCATCCCAGGTAATGATGTTAGTGCATCATAGACTTGAGCAACAGAATTACCAACAACCACCTGATACTGTCCGGCACTATTGACGACGGTAATGACCCCATCTGTGTTTTCAATCTTTTTGGTATCTGCAGTACTCACATCATTTAATTTAAATCTCAATCTAGTGGCACAATGCCACACCGCATTGACATTCTCTTTTCCTCCTACGCCATCCAGAATATCCTTTGCCAATTTTTGATAACTCATCGTTATCCCCCCCATTTTAAATGCCCGGATCATTCTTCCAGATACCGTTAGCCGGTACGATATAAAATGATCCGGGGATGCCTTATTCAATTAGTCAGTTCTCATCTTAATCGCTGGTGGTTACATGAATATTCTCGCCGTTTGTATCAATGACTTGTTTATACCAGTAAAAGCTATCTTTATAATGGAATTGTCCAGTTCCGTTACCTTCATCATCATAGTCCACATAAATAAAGCCATATCTTTTGCTCATTTCTGCAGTACCTGCACTGATGATGTCAAAAGGGGCCCAACTGCAGTAGGCAAAAACATCTGCCCCTTCACGTATTGCCTCTTTCAGCGCAGCAATATGTTCCTGGTGGTATTCGATACGATAATCGTCATGAACTTTGTTGTCAGATGTTAAAACATCTTTAAATCCAAGACCATTCTCGGCCACCATCATGGGAACATGATACCTGTCCCAATACTTGGACATGCAGAGATATAATCCTGACGCATTGATGGACCAGCCCCAACGATTCGCTTTCAAATGGGGGTTTTTGACAGTAGAATTAGGGTCCATCGTATTCTCGCTAGCTTTAACAGTATTTGACCAGTAATAAGAGACTGCAATGAAATCTGCTGTGTTGTTTCGAAGCAGCTCCTTCTCTGCTTCCGTAATTTCCAGCTGGATGTCATGGTCTTCGAAATACGTCAATGCATATTCTGGATACTCTCCTCGAATCAGAACATCGCTGTAGAAATATTGCATTCGATTCCTTCTGAAATTCAGTTCGACATCTGCAGGTTCACATGAATAAGGGGCGGTTAACGTATCGGCCAACATCATTCCCATTTGAAGGGATGGATTTAGCTTGTGGCCAAACTCAGTGATCTTTGCAGAAGCAACGAATTGGTGATGAACCGCTTGAAACTGAGACTGCTCGTAATGATCAACTTTATCTTTCAGTATGCCTAGGGAAGCAAACGCCTCTTTGTGCACAAGATTAATCTGATTGATAATGATCCAATATTTAACGGTTTGGTGATATCTTTGCAGGACGGTTTGCCCATACTTCACGAAGAAATCAATCAGTTTCGGGTTTGTCCAACCGCCATATTGCTCAACCAAATTTAAAGGCATTTCATAATGGAAAATCGTGACGATCGGCTCAATATTTTTTTCTTTCATGTACTCAAATAATCGATCATAGAAGGCCAAACCCTGCTCGTTTGGAACGGTATCATCTCCATTCGGAAAAATCCTGCTCCAAGAAATAGACAACCGCAATGTTTTTACATGCATGTCCGCTAATGCATCAATATACTCACGGTATCTTTCGTAGAAATGTACTCCTTGGCGCTTAGGGAAATAGTATGTCCCATGTTTGTATTTTTCATATGTTTCTGAATCCATGTTATTAAAATGTAGATCAGTAGGATCAGCCCTTGGAATAAACGGCTGAATATCAGCGGTACTTAACCCTCTTCCATCCCTACGATGTGCACCTTCTGCTTGGTTAGCAGCAATAGCCCCTCCCCACAGAAAGTCTTTTCTTATTTTGCTCATGTACGATTCCTCCAAGTGTATTTAAAATTTTTGTACGATAAAGACTCCTGCAATAACCAAAAAAGCTCCCAATAATCGAGGAATATTCAAAGTGTGCATACTAGCACCAATTAATCCAAAATGATCAATGATCACCGATACGATTATTTGTCCAGCTAAAACGTATCCAACCGTAGCTGCTACTCCTATTCTGGGCATAAGAATGGTTGTCGCCAATACATAGAAAGCACCCAGTAGTCCTCCTGTCCACATCCACCAGGGAGCTTCAAACCATTCTTTTTTGAACAATGGTCCTTTTACAAAAAAAGATATGATTATTAATGAGATGGCACCTACTGTAAAAGAAATGGCCGAAGCAACAATAGGTGATCCCACCACCGTCCTTAACTGCGCATTAACACTAAATTGTGTAGGCAAGGCCATTCCTGCCAATAATGCGAAAATTATGAATACGATAGCCATGTATGTTCCCCTTTCTCTTACTTTGATCGATTAGCCAATCGGAAATAGAACGAAGTGCTTCAATAAATCGTTTATCCGATTTCAGAACCACGAGAAAATACCAAAAGAACGGTTTCAAGTGTGTCCATTGCAAAAGTAATCCCACCTCCTATTTAGGGATCAATGGAATAGAAATCAGAAACATTCAGTATTATCCCCTCTCAAATTCTGAAGATTGAATATCCCCTACAGATGAGTCAATAATATATCTTAAATATGGGAATACTAGATTGATCACCTTCTCAATTTATTGATTAATCATTGACAACCCGAGTATAATTCACGCAATATAATAAGTAAAATTAATAATAAGTATAGGAGGTATACTAATTACTTATATGGATATTAATCATGAACTCTATAAGATCTTCTATATCACAGTAAAAGCTGGAAGTATGTCTAATGCGGCAAAGGAACTGTTTACATCACAATCGGCAGTTAGTCAGTCCATAAAACTGCTTGAAAATAAGCTAGGTGGACAGTTGTTCCATAGAAGAGCACAAGGAGTGTCCCTTACTGCGGAAGGAGAGATATTATTTCAATATGTAGAACAAAGCTATGAGTTATTACAGGCAGCTGAAAGGAAATTTTTGGAATTAAGAAATTTAGATGCTGGCCAACTAAGAATAGCCGTAAGCACAACAGCTTGTAGTAACTTCTTGATGCAATACCTAGAAACATTCTCCTTGGCTTACCCTAATATCGAGATTTATATCAAAGATCAATCTACTCATTCTACAATTAAGCAGCTAGAGTCAGGCGAAGTTGACATAGGAATCATCAATCTGAACGGAAGCAGAGATTCTCTGACGGTGATTGGAAAAATAGAAATACAAGATTGTTTTGTAGTAGGTGAGAGATTTAAAGAAATATGTGATAAACCAATATTCTTAAAAGAACTAGTAGTAAATTACCCGATCATTCTGATGCAGAAAGGACTTAATACAAGAAAATATATTGACAACTTTTTCACTTCATATGGCTTAAAAGTAATACCTAAAGTAGAGCTGAGTACCATGGAACTGTTAATTGAGTTTGCTAAAAAAGGTTTGGGCATATCATGTGTAATCGAGGATTTTGTTCGCAGCGATTTGGATCAACAACAGCTATTCATAGTACCAATCCAAGAAACCATACCTAAAAGGTTTCTAAGTATTGCTATCAAAAAAGATTTGCCCCTTTCTTCAGCAGCTCAAAGGTTTATTGAGCTTTTTCAAAGCAGTACAGTATAAATTTAATTATATAAAGGGCTTCTTTTTGAAGAATACGCTCCTAGAATCTTAACTACAGTAACTAGAAAGCGATCTTATAGAGCATCGTTCGTCTATATTAATTCTCTTGTTCAATAATCAAGCGATTTTTTAAATCCGAAATGACTTTTCAGAATATCTTGAAATATGGTTCTATCATTTTCTGCATCTGTCCATCCACCCATTCAGTGAACGAGGTATCCGATCTGCAAAAAGATCATGTTTATGTCCTTTACGGCAAAGGGGAACAAGTTCTTGACCGAAGTTCGACGCACTTGTGATCGAGGCTTACACCGCGTGCAAAGATCTATTTCACAGCAATAGCAATATGAATCCATGCTGGAGCAGATCGTATCCACAGCTTATACTATGACAATTATATATAACATCAATTCTGAATGCAGCTTGTATGATTTAATTTGAAAATTAAAAGAAATGCGGGTTTTGTGAACAAGGAAGAGACGAAAATTATCGTTAGCCGAACTACCAGTGATTTCAGTCTAAACTCAAACAGCGCGCACCGATTGAGTATCGGCACGCGCTGGCTGCATAGCTTTTTTCATCTGTCTACTTGACAGGGATATGACCAAAGGACGGTTTTTTATTTCACTTATACATTTGTAGAAAATAGTGAAGGTGCCTTTTTCAGTGCACTTATTTTATTTCTTTCATAAAGCTCCTGAAGTTTTCAGCGATTTCCTTTGATTTGGTATGGTGTAAATAATGTTCTCCTTCAAGTGTCATTACTTTTCCATGTACAGAATCTTTGACTTGCTCTTCATGCAGTGGTATCCATCTTTCCACACCTGTATTATTTGCTTGTATAAAGAAAATAAGGGGCAGATTTGTTGGAAATTTTAAATTTTTAGCTGCTTTAAAATTAGGATAAATATTTTCCATTTCGTTTGAGGTGCTGGAATTATACATGTTTTTGAGAGAAAGAATTCTCATTTGTTCTTTTGTTTCATCATCATATGGTAGTCCAGCATATGGGTCACCAGTTAGTTTCATTACCAATCTGGCTAAACCTGATTTTTTGAGAAATTTAAACGTTTTTATTGGTAATTCAGCATCCATACCGCCTTGTGTTGGAACACTGCTATCAATCCCGACAAATGCCCTCACTTCGTTTTCATATTTGTTCACATAATCCAGTCCGTAAATGCCTGCAATGGAATGACCCATTAGAATATATCGGTCAATTTTAAGACTCTGTAAAGCTTCATGAATTTCACTTACAATATTCTCTGTGTTTCGTTCCTTTTCGGTTAGATCACTTAATCCATAACCAAAAGGCTCAATAACGACGACTTTGTAAAATGGAGATAGCTCTTCTACTAGCGGCTTAAAATCAAGTGCTGGTGCTGCTGTTCCATAACCCGGTAGTAACACGACGGTCTCTTCGCCTTTTCCTTGAATCAGAACATTCATTTTCTTCCCATCTACAGGTACGAACTGACCATAGGATTGTATTTTTCCTTGCTCTGATTTGCTGCTGATAATATTAACTGTATAAACAATGGCTAGAAAAAGCACGATTGCTATAATTATTGTTCCTATTATTTTAAGCAAAATGCTTCGTACTTTATTTGTTCTCGTTCCATTCCTCGTTTTCATTACCTCTCTTCGTTTCACGCTCAACTTCTCCTGTCCTCATCTGTTTGTTGGGCTACCTTAACGAGCCGCTAAAGAAAGCTTAACCAAAGAAGATGTACTCCCTATGACGACAATATGAACGGAGTATGAACAAGCAAAAAAATGCTACGTCGTCACATGCAAGGAAGCTGCACATAATGCTGTATCATGGAAAATGCGGTTTAGATAATCCGAATGATACCCTATGAATCTAACTAATCTGTTGGCGTTGTGATTGGCAAGGTGACAATGACGGTCGTTCCTTGGCCGGGTTCACTTTCCACTCGGATGTCGCCTTGATGAAGCGATACGATCTGTTTAACGATGGCGAGTCCCATACCGCTACCGCCATATTTACGACTGTGGGAACGATCAGCTTTAAAAAATCGCTCGAATATACGCTTCTGGTCCTCAAGGGAAATACCAATGCCCGTATCGGATATTCGGACTGTTACGCTTTTAATATCTTGCTTGATGCTGATGTTAATAACGCCGCCATCCTTGGAAAATTTGATGCTATTACCGAGTATGTTCGTCCATACCTGGTTTAATTGATCTTGATCCGCCAATAGGCGAACGGCCTTCAAATTGAGCTCGAAACGGATGTTGCGAGCCGACCATTGTGGCTGGATCGCGACGATGACTCGTCTGATCTGTTCATCAAGGCTGAACGTGACCAACCGCATCTGCTGTGACTGCGATTCAAGCAAACTCAGCTTTAGCAGGCTATCGCTCATCTTGGACATCCGATCTGCTTCCGCGATGATGATATCGAGATACCGGCTTCGCTCGTGATCTGCTATGTCTACTTGCTTGAGTGCTATAGCATAACCGGATATCGAGGTGAGCGGCGACTGAACTTCATGCGACACATTCGTGACGAACTCCCTACGCATCTGCTCAAGTTGCTGTAGATCATGCATCATTTCTTCAAAGCTGCGAGCCAAAGTACCTAGCTCACCCTTTTGCTTAATATTCAGCTTGACGTTGAAATCTCCAGCTGCTATACGTCTGGTCGCTTTTGTCAGCTTTTTGATCGGTCTAACTAGGAATATAGAGGCAACCAAAATCAATAGGCTTCCTGTTACCAACGAATAGGTCAAAAAAGTAAATAACCATTTTTGGGTAAAAGAGGCGGAAGGATACATAAGCGGCTCCACAAACATCGCTTTCATTCCCATTTCCGTTTTCAACCGCAGTCCCAAGAGGTTCGTTGAAACACTACTCGGATTAACTTGAACAACTTCTCCACCCAATACTTTCCTTACTTGATCCATCGTCACAGTAGCAGGATTTTGTCCGTTAAGCGTTCCGTAAGACTGGAACTGCCCCGTTTCATCGAAAATTCGAATATAATAGGAATCGAGTTGTTTCATTCCACTTACGAATAAGTCCGCTTCACGTAACGGAATGGTTTCGTAAACCCGGACAATATCCTGACCAAAGTTAAATAAGGTGGTTTGCAAATTTTCGTTCAATTTCTCTTCAAACACCAAAAATGTTACAAAAAAAGCAATGATCGTGCCCGTGAGGACGGAGACCAGAAATGTCAGGACAACACGTGTATATAAGGATCTGATCATTCGTAAACCTCAAGCCGGTAGCCAAGCCCACGCACCGTCTCGATACGAAAATCGGGTGTAGTCGCGAACCGTTCGCGCAGGCGTTTAATATGTACGTCTATCGTTCGATCATCTCCAGCGTAATCGATCCCCCAAATTTGATCGATCAACTGCTCGCGAGTATACACTTGTCCAGGTGTTCCAGCGAGCTTATACAGCAATTCGAACTCCTTTAGCGGCAACGTGAGCGACTCCGTCCCTCTCATCACCTTATAGGTCTGTCGATCAAGGATGACGTTGCCGAACTGGATCGTCTGCGTGGTGCCAATCCGGTAGCGTTTCAGCAGTGCTCTGACCCGAACTGTCAATTCCAGTGGATCAAATGGTTTCGTCAAATAATCATCTGTTCCAAGTTCGAAACCTTTCACTTTCTCCCATGTTTCGCCTCTCGCAGTCAGCATAAGTAAGGGAAGATCAGGATTGGCTCTTCTGAGCTCCTTGCATAACGTCCAACCATCCATAATCGGCATCATAATATCGAGCACGACAAGATCGACATGCGTTGTGGCGTAGACGGTCAGTGCTTCCTTGCCGTCTGCGGCTTCGGCTGTTGCGAATCCGTCGTTGCGTAGAAATAAACAGACGAGTTCGCGAATGTTGGCATCGTCGTCAGCAACCAGTATAGTAGGCATTCGTTTCCTCTTTCCCTGTTTTCCATCCCATATTGAAGTAATCATTATACTATAAATAACATTGAATTACTCCTATTCTCCCTATAATCTTACAGTGTTATTCCTCGCAGTATCCGCGGGCCTCAAAGCTCTCATCATGGTTCTGTTGTCCTGACAAGGCGCGGGATTCTTCTGTAGGTTTTTGTTCAATATTTTTCTCTTCGATACCAAAATCGAATCTTTACCAATACCCAAAGGGCGGGCACTGCGGGACGTCTTAAATCCCTACCTCGGTTATACCTCCCGTGTCATCAACCTCCTTATTCATCGCTTATAAGTGACCCGGTGAACATGACGAAAGTATTACGAAAGAGCAAAATATTCACGCGGGCTGCATAGAAAAAGCAAAAAACACCCTGATCAAGGAAAGAAAACAGTTTTCTTCCAGATCAGGGCGTTTCTAATGTGTACTGTTAAGGCTATGTCCCGTTCCCGGATCACCAGCCGATGGCTGCTCCATCGCAGCGGGGGTCCGTGCCGCCGATCCGCAAGCCGCTGTCATCGATCAAAATGGCATGCGCGTGCCCCATAGCTCCGGCAAAATCCTCAACCGGTTTTACCACGTGCCCGGCCAGCTTCAAACGACGCTGCACTTCTTTAGCGATCCGGCCTTCCAGTCTCAGATCCTGCGTTTCCTCCCCCCATGTTCGGCCCCACACCCAGCGCGGTTCATGTACGGCGGTCTGCGGGTCCATGCCGTAATCGACCATGCGGGTCAGCAGCGCGGTCTGCGTCTGCGGCTGGCCTTCCCCTCCCTGGGTGCCATATAAAATATATGGCTTTCCATTGCGGCAGGCCATCGCCGGCATCAGCGTATGAAATGTTCTCTTGTCCGGTTCAAGCCTGTTCACATGCGAAGGATCCAAGGAAAAGAACGAGCCCCGGTTTTGCAGCAGAATGCCGGTGTCTCCTCCCGTCACAGCCGATCCGAATTCAAAATACAGGCTTTGGATAAAGGAGACGGCATTTCCCTCTCCGTCTACAACCGCCCCGTACGCCGTATCATTGCCTACAGGCTGGGTATCTATCGACAGAGAGTGGTCCATATCGATGCAGGCTGCCAGATCCGCGCTGTAGGACTTGGACAGCAGACGGTCCAGAGGGATGGAGGAAAATCGTGGATCTGTCAAATACCGGTTTCGGTCACGGAAGCTCAGCTTCAGCGCCTCCACAAGCAAGTGATAGTACTCATAGGAACCGTGCTCTATACTGCCCAAATCAAACTGCTCGAGAATATGAAGCGCCATGATGCCGGTAAAGCCCTGTGAGTTCGGCGGGACCTGGTAAAGGTCAAGACCACGATAGCTCCCCTTGATCGGCTCCACCCATTCACCTCTGTGCCTCGCAAAATCCTCCAGCGTCAATAGACCGCCCTGCTCCGCAAGTGAGCGAACAATCTCCTGACCAACACTGCCTGAATAAAATTCGTCCCGGCCATGGTCCGCAATCTGCAGCAGGCTGCTTCCCAGAGCAGACTGCACAAAGCAGCTGCCCTGCTCCGGGACCTTTCCTCCGGGCAGATAGATGGCGGCCGTCTGCGGATAAGCCGCCAGCACCTCGAAGCGCTCGGCCGTATTGGCATGCTGGTCCGGCGACAGCGGGAAGCCTTCCAGCGCATAGCGGATCGCGGGCTCCAGCACCTCTGCCAGTGTCTTCGAGCCGTATTCCTGCAGTACGGCATCCCAGCCATCCACCATGCCCGGCACGGTAATGACGCTGCGGGGTCCCCGCTGCGGGATGGCAGATTCACCCGCAAAACAGGCTGCTGTAACCCGGCTGCCCGAACGGCCGCTCGCGTTATAGGCCCTGACTTTTCCCTCCTGGCTGCTATAGGTCAGCCAGAAGGAATCGCCACCCAATCCCGTCATATGTGGGTATACGACGGCAAGACAGGCACTCACCGCCACGGCGGCATCAAAAGCGTTACCTCCCTGCTGCAAAATAAGCGATCCGGCCGCGCTTGCCAAATAATGAGGGCTGACAACCATCGTCTGTGTTCCTGTAATCGGTGCAACCATTATGCCCCCCCACTTTCTCTCCCCTTTATAACTGATAAATCAATTCTGTTTGATGCCATTACTTTATACGGCTTTACGCATATGCCTGAGATGCATGCAGAGCGGACTGCCAGCCGCCGCAGGCATACACCCAGCGGCTCATTTTTGTGCCTGACAGCAGTTGCGTCGCATCAGCCGCATCCGTTACAACAAAGTTGCAGGCATACCCTTCTTCTATTCCGTACCCTTCGCAGCCTGTAATACCAGCAGGTATATCCGTGATCATCCGCAGCAGCTGTACCAAATCCCGTTCACTGCCCATGTGGGCCGCATACGATGTAATTTGGGCGATTTGTATCAGATCCCCGCGGCCGAACGGATGGAACGGGTCTTGAATGTTGTCGGAGGCCGCCGCCAGCGGAATGCCCTCCGCAAGCAGCTCGCGAATTCGCGTTGTGCCCCGTCTTACCAGGCCGCGATCTTCCCGTCCCTGAAGATACAGGTTCACCGCAGGCAGCGTTACCGCGTTAAGACCGGCTTCCTTCATCTTCCCCATCACATGCTGTGCATCCTTTTCCGTCATCGCGGACAGCGAGCACAGATGATCTGCCGTCACCCTGCCTTGATAGCCGCAGCAAATCGTATGCTCTGCTATGCTCAGCACGGTTCTTTTTTCGGGGTCGTCACTTTCATCCGCATGCAGATCAACCGGTACCCCGAAACGTTCCGCCAGCCGGAAAACCCTGCCAATCTCCCTTTCAGGGTCGTCTGCCAGATGAGGAGCTCCGCCCAGTACATCAATCCCCATCCGCAGCGCTTCCTCGACTGCCTCATCCGCAACTTCATGATTGCCGCGAAGCGGAACCATCAACGCATATTGGATCACCATACTGCCCTTTAGCTTCTCCCGTACCTCCAAGGCTGCCTCAATTGTCCGAAAGGCCACCTCTCTCCCCAAATGAACAGGGAAGTCAAGGTGGCTCCTTATGGTCGTGGTCCCGTAGCTCAGTGCCATTCTGGCGGCTGTCAGCATGCGTTCTGTCAGCTGCTCCTTGCTGAAGCTCTGTACGGTCTGGCTGTAATTATGAATGGCTTCCTGAAGCGTGCCGGAGCGGTTCGGCACCTGCACGAGCGAAAAGGCTTTGTCCAGATGCATATGACAGTCGACCAATCCGGGAAGCATAATGCCGCCCCGCAGATCGATGCAATCCGCGTCCGCCAGCCTTTTCAGGTCCGATCCAGCCTGCTGCGGGGCAATCAGACGGGAACCGCCGCTATCCCCCGCATCAAGGAAACGGTCTTGTCGCCGGATGCTAACCCATTTCCCACCCTCCGCCTTTAGTTCATACAGACGGGAGTCTTCCCGATGCGGAAGGTGTACATTAATGAAATGCAGCCCTGTACTCATTGCGCGGTAGCCAGCGCCTGAAGCACGGCCAGATCCTCCTCATCCAGCTCGGCGACAGGACCTGCTTTGATCGTATCCGAGAACAATTCGTCCGGTACCATGGTCGTCAGACAATACAGGCGTGTGCTGCCCGTGTTGATAATATCGTGATGGTTGCCCGGCGGAATAATAATGAATGAGCCTTGGCGGATCGGAGTCTCATATTCGTTGCCAACTTTGGCAACCCCCTCCCCTTTCAGCACATAAAAATATTCATAAGCTTCCCGGTGTTCATTGGATGGAGTTCTGCCTCCCACCTCGAAGATCTCTACAAATGAAGTGAAAGGCACCTGCTCCCTGTCGCACAGCAGTATGAACTTGTTCGTATCCTGTACAGAAATTTTGTGGACGGGACAATTCTCAAAGTTATCGGCAACCAGTCCTGGAATGTTCACCATATACATTCAACCTCACTTTGATTGATTTTAATTTATGCTTCGCTTGTCATCTTTTCACCGGCAGCTTCAAACAGGATATGTCCTGTTCCGTGCTGCGCACAGCCGTGGTGGCAATCTTCAGCCCGCCTGTTCCCGTGCTGTTCGACTCACCCCTGACACCGTTCGGATGCCGGGCGAACAACGGGAAGGCGCTGCCTGTCAATTCAAGCCGGACATACGTGCCAGCCGGCAGGGTGGCCGCCAAGGGACGCAGCCGGATCCGCGCCGTTTTCCATTCATTGGAGGCTTCTGCTCCTTCACTGCAGATTTCCGTACGGCCCACGCTGAGCAGCCGGGCCGTTCCATTCTCGGATACGGTCGTGAGGACGGCCACCAGATCCGTCGGACCTCCCAGTGTCTGGTACTGAACGGACAACTCCGGTGACCCAAAAATCGGGATATCCTCTGCAAGCGGTCCTCCCGTATATACCAGAATCTCTTGCCGTTCCTGAATGGCCATGCGGTCGGACGGCAGGTAAGAGTCCAGACGCATCGGCAGACGCGAGTCGTATACGAATACATCCGGTACAGCCTCCTCCACGTCTTCCTTATGCCTTTCGAGTCTGCCGCCTCCTGCCGCACCGTTTGCCGGGGTCTGTGACCCCGATAGATAGAACCATTCGGACGGGGAGGGCTCACCCTCAAGTACAAAAGGTAGCTGCTCCGCCGTATGCCATTCATGACTCAATTGGTCAAAATAACGGATCGGCGGTTCTCCGGACAATTCCGTGTCTTCCTTGCCCTTCAGCCAATAATCAAACCAACGCAGCTGCTCCAGATGATGACCGCCGTCCGCCTGCTCGCCATGATCGATTCCGCCCGCTCTACGCCCCCATGGAATGTGGGCCCACGGGCCGACGATGAGCCGATGAAAGCAATCCGGTGTGGCAGTAGCTTGCAGAGCCTCAAACGACTGCAGCGTGCCCATCAGGAAACCGTCATACCAGCCGCCAATATGCAAAGCTGGCACCGGCTCCCCGACGATCTCGTCGATCCAGTTCATCCGCTCCCAGTACTCATCGTACTCTATACGATCGATCCAATCATAAAATGCAGGAAAGTATTGCTCCAGAATCGGATGTCTTTCATTCAGTGGCATCTTCCACAGCATCTCCTCGGGGCTGCGCATAAACCGTGAGCATTGCTCGGCCGTCTCGAAGTCACCCGCCCTTTGCGCCGTATCACGAGCCAGTTGGAAAGCCCACGGCAGGTGATTGCCAAGCGCGAAGGAGCCATGCGGGTAAAATAAGCCATGGTACATGTCTGCCGGGCACATGCTCGGCGCAATCGCCCTGAGCGCGGGCGGGTGAAGGGAAGCCGCAGCCCATTGTGTGAGCCCTTGATAAGAGAAACCATACATGCCTACTTTCCCGGTCGAGCCGGGCAGAACTGCTGCCCATTCGATGGTATCAAAGCCGTCCTCAGCTTCCTGTACAAACGGTTCAAATTCGCCTTCCGACTCTCCCCGTCCCCTGACATCCTGGATTACCACGATGTATCCCTTACTGGCATACCAGACGGGATGGGCATGCGTAACGGTAGAGGCAATCGACCGGCCGTAGGGCTGGCGCATCAGCAGCACGGGATATTCTCCCGTCTCATCAGGCATGTATATATCTGAATACAACGTTACACCGTCACGCATCGTACAAGGAACCTTGCGGCGGATGACCACATTTCCAAATTTCATGCGACCCGCTCCTTTGCTGTAGATCCGGATTTACTATAAAAATCCGTATGGTAAGCCTGCTGCTGCTGTGTGGAAAATCTCCCATCACCCGTTGATCAGATGCCGCTGACAGCCGGTCGTTTTAATTTCTCCTGATTTAGAATTCCCTTCGGATCGTTGTGGTGTTTGATCTCCCACAAACGGTCGTGGGCGTATGATCGTCCACCTTCCTTCAAATCCCAGGTATGCGGATTATTGACTACAACCCCGTTTTCCTCGTAACGCTCCATCAGTTGATTCAGGCGTTCCTCCGTTGTGAAGGGAACCAGCGGCAGGCCGGAAATCAGCAAATTTCTGCTTTGCCGGGCAAATTCTATATGATTCATCACTTCCGGATATTCCTTTTTCATAGCCGAGATTTGCTCAAGGGCATGGGCAGGATCAAAATTCAGTTGCAGGTAAGTCAAGCCCGGATCTGCCTTGCGCGCCCACAGGGTTGTATGGTTCCATGTAAAGTCGGATACACCGACGCCTTTATGATACTGCTCGGCGGAGACCTTTTTAGACGTCAGCCCGCTGTTTTCCGCTATGGCATGCTCCAGCCGCGATTCACAGGCCGTATCCATTTCAAGCAGTACAGCGGTACGCCCTTCGGGAATATCGAGAGGTACAAAATAGGATGAAATCGGCCATTCATGAATAGAAATGAGCCTCTTTATAAAGGACGTATCTTCGGCAACCAACTGCCCGAAGCGAAAAGCTTGTTCAAAGCTGTCAAAGGTTACTGCCCACTGCATCCATTCCACCCGCGGAGCCAGATTAATTTCCACCTCGGACAGAATGCCAATCGTACCGTAGGTATGCAGGTAAGGCAGCACCTCTTCTCCTTGAAGCTCAATGGTACGGGGCTGAACCTCGACGGTCTTGATTTTCAGGGAACGTACCAGACCGTCCCAGATGGTTCCCCAACTGATCGAACCGATGCCGCCAAAACCACCGCTCAAAAAACCGCCGATCGTCGCAGTTTGAAAGGTGGAAGGCATCGTTCGCAGCTCATAGCCCGCCTTGCGGGCAGTGGATTCCATTTTGCCTAGCCTTGCTCCAGCCTGAACCCGCATTATGCCTTCTCCCGTTTCGAGAACCTCGTTGTACTTCGCCAGATTCAGCACGATTCCGCCTGTGACCGGGACACATTGGCCATAGTTGCCAGTACCGTTGCCCCTGACGGTAAGTGGAACCCCCAGCTCCGCGGCAATGGATAGCAGAGTGTCAAACTCATCCTCGGTGCGTGGACTGGCGATGCACTCGGCGACCTTGCCCTGCAGCTGACTGGTTAGCACAGGGGAGAAGTGATGATAATCCATCGAATATTTGGCAATTGCTGGCTCCTCCCACTGCAGTAGCTCAGGATCGATGCGTTCTTTCAGAATAGCTGTCCAATGTTCATTCATTCGGTTCCCCTCCCGTATGTTTTCATTCAGCCCGCCTAAAGGCCCTTCCTCCTAAGAATGCGGCAAGAACTTATCCGTGAATACCTTGCTGACATCGGGCTCTTTTTTCAATGCTCCAATCTTCATCAACTGCTGTCCCAGCTCCGCCCAGCGCTCTTCTTTCATATAGCCGACACCATGTTCCGCCGCATCACCTTCATATACGAACGGGATGAGCGCTTCCGCCGCATAGTTCAGCTTTTCTTTCGTAAAATCCGGGTTTTCCTTTAAAATGACGTCATTCACGCTATCATAATTGGTCTTGTAATAATCCCAGCCCTTCATCGAAGCCTCGACATAGGCACGCACAAGATCGGGATGGTCCTGAATATACTGCTCTGTCGTGAACAGCACATTGGAATACGGATTATAACCGGCATCGGCCAGCAGCAGGAATTTAACGTCCACATTCTGCTGCTTCATCTCGTACGGCTCACTGGTTACATATCCCTGTATGGCAGCCGTTTCATCGGGTATAAAAGGAGCCAGAGAACCGGTATAAGCCATTTCCTTCACATTATCCAATTGGTATTTGCTCTTCACATAATCCCAGAACACCGAGCCTGCCCCCACGTAAACGGCACGGTTGTTCAAATCGGCAAGGGAGGAAATGTTCTGGTTGGCATGAACCATAAGTCCCTGAGGGCTTTTTTGGAAAATCGTCGCAACCGCTACCAAGGGGATTCCCTGTTCACGGGCGACCAGCAGTTGATCCGCCGTGGTAAGTCCGAACTGCGCTTTGCCGGAAGCCACGATCTGTGTAGGAGACACCTGCGGCCCCCCTGCCTGGATGGTCATATCCAGACCAGCCTCTTTGTAATACCCCTGCTCCTTTGCCGCATACAGACCGCCGTGCTCAGCCTGGGCAAACCAGTTCGTCACCTGTGTGACTGCCGTGAGTTCCCCGCTTTCGCTCGTGGAACCCGGTGTCTCAGCAGCGGCATTCCGAGCAGTTTGCTGATTGCCGCAAGCAGCCAGTAATGTTGATAAGGAAAGCATTGCTACCAGTAAAACAGCAGATCCCTTTTGTCTGTACTTGTTCATCTCATTACCACTCCCCAAGGAAAATTACTGATGGTTGTATTCTGCATCCGCTACCGGATTACGAAGCGTCATAAAGCCACTGATTCTGCATTCGGCAACATCTCCGTGCTGAATCTGGACGGACCCTGGTGTGCCCGTCATGATCACGTCGCCTGGATAGAGAGTCATCATCTGTGAAAAATACGAGACAATAAACCATGGATGATAAATCATGCGAGACACGGTATTGCTATGAATAACCTCATCGTTCAATACGGTTTCAACAGCAAGGCTCTGCAGATCGCTTATTTCGTCAGGTGTTATTAGCTGTGGCCCGAGACTGAAAAATGTGTCGAATACCTTGGATCGCTGCAGAAATCTGGGATTCCGTGCGTGAATGTCCTGGCTTGTCATATCCAGGGTTACGGCAAAGCCGGCGATGACGTCCCGCACGCGTTCTTCCGGCACATTTTTGCAGTTTCGGCCGATAATAATGCCAAGCTCCGCTTCTGATGTCACATTCACGGACTGAGCCGGTAGCCGGATATGCTCTTCCGGCCCGATCAGGCTTGAGTCCGGCTTCATGAAGCAGATCGGCTCAAGCTCTGGAGGAGTGGAGGCGAGATCGATCGCTTTTTGTACATAATTCATGCCAATTCCCCATATTTTGCGGGGGTGGCGGAAGAGAGGGGCTGGTATCGCCTCCTCCGCTGGTATGAAAGGGCTCGATGACCATGCTCCGTTCCCGTGCTTCTGATACCACTGGACAAGCTCCTCCAACTGACCCTGCTGAAATATCTCCATGACGGAGGTTCCCCATGCGCTTCCTTCCGCCCTATTGATCTCCTCCAGTAGGAAAAATCGGCCTTCATGCTCAATTGCGGCCTGTTCCCCATCGCCGTGTTTAAGACTGACGAGCTTCACGGGCGGCTTCCTGCCGGCTGCTGAGCCGTCTCAGTCCCGCGGACATCGGTGATTTCAAAATCACACAGCTCCTCCAGCGCCTCCGACAAAATCGCCGTAATTCTGTCCTGAATGATCCTGCCCTTCTCAGGCGTGGCCATCGTAGCATCCCCGGCAATGCCGGTAGCGGATATATCAGCCATCTTCCAGGCGAAGCGGATTTTCCCTTCTAATGTAAGAAAACGGTAAGAGGACATATCGGGAAGCTCTTTGACAAGGAACTCTTTCTGCACCCAGTCCGGTTTAATGGACATGACCAGAGAAGTCTCATAATCGCCGCCGTGAATTCCGTATTCCAGTTCCTCGGGAGACAGGAGGTCCTCCGCCACATTCAGACTGCTGGGACTGAGATAGAAAACCATCATCCCCGTTCTAATCCGGATTTCCCGTGATACGGTATTCAGCAAATCCACGTTGCCGCCATGCGTATTAAACAGCAGTAGCTTGCGAAAACCGCTGGCCTTCAGACTTTCTGCAATGTCCAGCATTATGGCATGTAGCGTGCCCGCAGACAAGGAAATGGTGCCCGGCAGCCCGATATGCTCATTGCTTTTGCCATACGAGACCGGAGGCAACAGCCATATCTCCTTATCCGGCCGCACCCGCTCCAGCGTTTGTGTTAATGTCGCCTCCCCAATCAGAGTGTCCGTATATACAGGCAGATGGGGCCCATGCTGCTCCACAGCTCCGACCGGCAGAATAACCAGCGCCTTCTCCTTCGGCAGTTCTTTGACCTGTTTGCTTGTCAGACGGGGCAAAAAGCGCTCCTCCCATGTCGTTCCTTCATATCGTTGAAACATAACTGACACCCTTTCTCCTGCGGCTTTGATGTTCTTTTCGCGCAGCTTAATGGCCTTATATATCGAATGATAATCTTATCCTTTTACTGCCGGAACAAGGGATGTAGCCCATTCCAGCAGACGCCGATCCTGTCCCGGGCCGGCGATGAGGGAAATACCGACCGGACAGCCCAGTATCCCGGCAGCGGGGATCGTAAGCTGCGGCAGTCCCGACAAGCCAGCAATGCAGGTCAAACGCATCGTTCGCACTCTTCGTTCTTCAATGAGCGGCCCGGCCAGCCCCAGCTTCGGGGCCGCTCCGGTAGTCGTCGGTATCACAAGCACAGCATCTGTTCCGAGCAGGTCAGCCATGTGCTTGCGCACCTCAAGCCGGCGTTCTGCTTCCTTCTCCTGATCGGCACGTTCAATGGTGCCTGCCCAGGAGAACCGACCGGCTATATCCGATCCGAAGACCGGCTGCTCACGTTCAATCCAGGCCCCATGCTCCTGCCATATTTCGTAGCCCTGGATCGTCCTGAACATGGCCATCCATTCAGGCAGACCCTGCGAGGCGATGCGAACAGCTTCATAGCTCTCAGCCAAGCCGCACAGCAACTCCAGGCAAGAGGCAAGCGCCTCTTTGCTCTCGATATCAGCCAGCTCCCAGGCATCCTCACCGATCAATATCCTGCTAAATCCGGAACCCAGGGCTGTCTGCGGCAGAAGCACTTCACCTACCCGGCGCAGCGTCTCGGGATCGCGTGCCATCCAGCCGACGGTGTCGAAGCTGGGAGCGAGCGGGATAACGCCTTTCTCGGAGACGATCCCATGCGTCGGACGTATTCCATAAACTCCGCAGTACGAAGAGGGCACCCGTACCGATCCTCCCGTATCCGTTCCAAGGGCAAAGTCGGCAAGCCCTGCGGCGACGGCGACCGCCGATCCGCTGGATGAACCGCCAGGGATACGGTCCGGAGTCTTCGGATTCACCGGTGTTCCGTAATGGACATTTTCACCGTTCAGGCTGAACATCAGCTCATCCGTATGTGTCGTGCCTGTTAGCCGCGCCCCCTGCTGTAGCAGCAGGCTGAGCGCTTCCGCGTGCTCCGCCGCCGGACTGTGCGTCTCCAGCCAACACGGATTGCCCGCGCCGTTTGTATAATCACGGACAGCAAACACGTCTTTGACCATAAAACTGAGTCCGCTCAGCGTCCCCTGTCCTGTCGGTTCAACCGTCACCTGGTGGTTTACAACGGCGTTCCATTGATCTTTCATCGAGTCCCCCCTCCCATCCGCTCACCCTTCCAGAGGAGCCAGCTCTTCCGGTGTATTTCCCTCTTTATGGGCCGCTGCCCCGTCCAGCTCCTCCACCAGCCAGGTGGAATCGGCGACGAAGCCATAGCATTGCTTGATATTGTATAAGGTGGCTTCCATGCAGAAAGCCGGGGAGTTCGTTGCCGAACAGTCCTCCAGAAGTATACCGTCATATCCGAGGCAAGCTGCGTCCTGCAGTGTATGCATGACACACTGATCGAGATTTACCCCGGCAAACAACACCGTCTGAATATGCAGATTGCGCAGGATGCTGTCCAGTGGTGTGTCCCAAAACCCGCTCATGCGGTATTTATCCACATAGATATCGTCAGGGGCTGCATCCAGGCCGTCGACAATAGCCGCTCCCCAACTGCCTTTCTCCAGTACCTTGGAGCCGTTCCCCGGCAGCGCATCCCCGATGCCGTTGCCCCGTCCGTCCAGATTGTATACATGGAGCACGGATGGCGGCACGTTCATCCGGTCTTCCCGGTTGCCCCAGTTCACCCAGATGACGGGCACACCCTCTTTACGCAGCTCAGGCAGCAGCCGATTCAGCCGACTGACCGGGCTCAGGAGCGGCGATGTATCCGCCCCGATGGAATCCAGCCAGCCTCCCGGTGTGCAGAAATCATTCTGCATATCAATGACAATGAGCGCCGTATGCTCCAGATCAAATATGATTTCCTGCGGCTGTGCAGGAAGGGTTACGGGCTTGCCGTACTTTTGCGTCCGCCTTAGATCCACAAGCGTTTCGGACACTTGCCAATAGCTCTTTTGATTTCCAAGTTTGAACATATAAAGTCCCCTCATTTTTCTGAAAATTCTGGTTTGAGGCTATAAATACTCGGTTCACACTCATGGCTTCATCAGATATTCGGTCTTGAACGCCTGGGCAACATCCTGTGCCTTCGTTAATCCTCTGCTCTTGATCATCTGATCCTGCAGGGTGCTCCAGCGTTCCTCTGTCATATAACCGATACCGTTTGCCTCGGATTCCTTGTTAAGAATAAAGGGCTTTTCCTGCACCGCCTCATAATTCATTGCTTCTACCGTCATATCCGGATTGTAGGTCTGAATGAACGGGTTTACCTTTTTATAGTTGTCAAGATAATAGCTCCAACCCTTCTGGCTTGCCTGCACCACAGCCTCTACGACATCGGGGTGCTTTCTAAGGTAGTCTTCAGTTGTAAAAAGAACATCCGCATAGTTCGCATAACCGGAATCGGCGATTTTCAGATAGTCCACCTCAACCCCCTGCTGGGAAAGCGCGTAAGGCTCGTTCGTGATGTAGCCCTGATTCAACGAATTGGGGTCATTAATAAAATTGACAAGCTGTCCGTTATACTTCATTTCTTTTACATCCGTCAGATTGTATTGGCTCTTGATATATTCCCAGTAAGGCACCGCTGTACCAATGTATACGGTTTTGCCGTTCAGGTCGGTGAAATCCTGGATGTCTTGCCCTTTGTGGTACATAAGAACCTGCGGTGTGCTCTGAAAGCCGGCAAGGATGCCAACAACAGGGATTCCCTGTTCCCGCGCCTTCAAAATTTCATCTGCATAAGAGATACCGAATTCGGCTTTGCCCGCAGCGACAAGCTGCATGGTTGACACCTCGGGACCTCCCGGTTGAATCGTCATGTCGATCCCCTTGTCCTTGTAGTAGTTCTGCTGCAATGCCGCAAAATAGCCTCCATCTTCCCCTTTGGCGTACCAGCCCTCGATCAGTCTCACCTGCTTCAGATCTGTTCCTTCTTCCCCCTTCGCCAGGGCCGAGGATTCCGGAGCGCCGGAATTGGAGCATGCGCTCAGAAGCAACATGATCAAAGCTGCAACCAACAGCAGCCACTTCTTGTACCGTAAGTTCATAAGATGTTTGGACATGTTGGACCCTCTCCCGGTTCTGGTATCATTTCATTGCCGACTCATGCCAGGACTTCAAAAGCTTGTTCGATACCATGTTAATGATTAGGAAAAATGCTATTCCCAAGATGGATGCTGCCAAACCGCAGGCGAACAGATAAGGAGTTTGCAGGCGGGTTGCTGCAACGGTAATCCCGTATCCGAGTCCACCCTGTCCGCCGCCAATGCCGGCAATGTATTCACCCACGATCGCTCCGACAACTGAACTGGAGCATGAAATTTTCAGCCCCGCCATAATGTACGGGAGCGCCGCCGGAAATCGCAGCTTCCAGATGGTCTGCAGCTTGCTTGCATTATACAAATAGAATAAATTTTTCATGTTCTGATCCGTTGAGTTCAATCCGATCAGCGTATTCGATAAAATCGGGAA
Organism: Paenibacillus sp. 23TSA30-6; assembly: GCF_014858585.1. NCBI lineage: Bacteria > Bacillati > Bacillota > Bacilli > Caryophanales > Paenibacillaceae > Paenibacillus > Paenibacillus sp. 23TSA30-6. The sequence goes on from NZ_SLTL01000023.1 coordinate 77,309, forward strand.
AAAGCTGATCAGGAATGAGATGATCACAATGGCATTAATCCCCGCTCCGAACCAGATCACAATGATCGGGGCTACCGCTACGACCGGAATAGTCTGTAGGATAATGGCGTACGGATATACGCTTTTTTCCACCGTTTTGGACAGCGCCAGCAGAATGGCTAATGAAATGCCGAGCACTACACTAATCGCAAAACCGATCAACGCCTCTACAATGGTTGTGCTTACCGACGTAATCAGATTCGTGCTGTTCTCGGCGGCCGCCGCCGCAATATCGGATGGCTTGGGCAAAATATACGGAGGCATTCCGATCATCCGCACGATGATCTCCCATCCACCGATAAACAGGACAAACACTACAAATGGTGGCAGAACTTTCTTTAGCAGGCTCAGGACCTTATTCTCGACTGCCGGATAACCGCTGCGGGCATTTTCCTTCGCGGAAGCCTGGATACCCACTGCCGTTTCAACGGCTGAAATGGATGCGATCTCTTCCATTTTTCTTCACTCTCCTCTCATTTCTGGCTATCAATGTTTCAGCACAGCGGACACGCTACGTACATATTCACTGAATTCCCGACGGGTCCGGAATCCATCATTCCTTGGATAAGCAAACGGGATATCGATGATGTCCGAAATTTTACCGGGACGGGGCGTCATCACCACTACTCTTGTCGATAGAAACACACTTTCAAACACGTTATGCGTAATGAACAGAACCGACATCTTTTTGTCCTGTTCCCAAATATTCAGCAGTTCATCCTGTAACGTCTGCCTGGTAATTTCATCAAGAGCGCCAAACGGTTCATCCATTAACAGCAACTTGGGTCTGGATATCAACGCTCGTGCAATCGATACCCTCATCTTCATTCCGCCTGACAGCTCACGGGGCAGCACTTTCATATATTCCTTCAGACCTACCAGCTCAAGAACCCGCTCCCCTTCGGTAATACGCTCCTTCTTGGATACTCCGCGCAAAGTAAGAGGCATGGTGACATTATCAATCAGCTTGGCCCATGGCAGCAGGGTATGCTCCTGAAACACAAAGGCAATCTCATTCTGCTTGCGCGCTTCCTTCGGTGAGGTGCCCAGCACGGACAGATGACCGGAGGTCGGTTCCGTCAAACCGGCAATCATATTAAAAATAGTCGATTTACCGCAACCGGAAGGGCCGACAAAACAGAGAAATTCCCCTTCCCCTACATGCAGATCCGCATGCTGCACAGCTACAGTGCCATTGGGGTAGATTTTGCCGACATCATCGATAACAAGCATGGAACGGCTGTCCTTTTCGGCCGCAGCCTGTTGATTTTGGGTAAGCTGCATCTGAATCCCCTCTTCTCTTTGAAGTTGTGTCCTATCATAAAGCTAAAAAATATGAATGTAAATATTCCTAACATAATTTCGGTTTTTAATCTAACAAAAAGGGCTATGTGTTGGTTAAAAAACAGAATTACCAGTAAATAATGTTAACTTATATTACATTTAAGAGGCAAAAAGGATTGCATAAAGTCGAGGAAACCCTATATAATTGCTTAAAAAGTTACGTCGTGTCCGGGACCTGAATCATATACGCATCATTTTGGGGGAGTGATTTGACATGCATTTAACTATAGAAGAAGCCTTGATGGTCTATCCGTTATCGGAAGGGAAGCTGGCTGCTGGTATAAAGGGAATTTCCCGAACAATCACCTCCATTAATTTGATGGATGCCCCGGATGTGATCAATTGGATAAAGGAAGGGGAGCTGCTGCTGACTACGGCTTATGCGATCAGGGATTCACCCGAGGAATTTGTCAATTTACTGCAAAAGCTGAATGAACGGGGGGCCTCCGGGCTTGGCATCAAGCTTGGCCGCTACTGGACGGAAATTCCCGAGATTGCCCTGCTTGAAGCCGACCGTTTGAGCTTCCCCCTGATTGAGTTGCCTTTTGAATTCACCTTCTCCGAGCAGATCACTGCTCTTTTCCAATCCGAGTTCCAACGTGATACCCGCCGGCTGAATGAATTGCTTGAAACGCAGAAGAAGCTGGTTGATTTTGCGATGCAGGCGGATGAGTACACCAATTATTTTCAAAGTATCACCAGCATTTTGGGACATCCTGTAGCCATCGTCTCCTCCGAGGGACAGGCCTTGTATAACGTGACAAGCTGTTCCGAAATAGAGCTATTGAGTCACTGGCCCTGGCATCAGGACAATCGGTTTTATAAGGCAGCCAACAACCTGTTGTATCGGGTCCACCTGCTGAAAAACGGAAAATCATACGGTTACTTGCTGGTTCAGACTGAAAATCTGCAGGAAGCACATGATATGGAGGGCATTTTTCACCAGGCTGCCGTTATTCTTTCCTATCATCTGGAGATCATCTGGAATCAAGAGGCTTCTGCGGCGGGCAGTCGTCTTGGCGCGGCCATGGAGCGTTACTTGAAGGGAAACGCCTCTCGGGAAACGGTTCTCGAATTTGCCGAAGCGTTGGGAAGCACATTTTGGAGCACTCCCTACGTATGCATGATATCCTCCACAGGAGCTGATACATGGGACCATGAGAGTCAGCGACGCAGACTGAAGGAGATTCGGGATAAGCTTCAGGACCATCCGAAGACGGCCTCCTTGGAATCCCATCATTTCTATGTGATGAACCGCGTATATTCCCTCTTTCCCATTCCGGAAGAGGAGGCCAAGAAGCGCAGACAGTATGAGAATTCCGCGCGTTTGTATGCGGATTTGATGCACGCATGGGACCACGGAGCAGGAGCAAGGACATGTTACATCAGCAAAGTCAGGATGGGTATGGAGGAGTTCATCGACGGCTTCCGGGAGTGTGCCGAGGCCGAGAGAATCAGCACGGAGCTCGGTTCAAGCGAAACGGTTGTCATGTTTGCCGACCTGGAATTCATTTATCTATTCAAACATATTCCGAAGCAGGTCATGAGCAGGTACTGCTCTTATCTGTTCCGTCCACTGTTGGACAAGGACGAGGAATATGCCGGCGAGATGATGCACACGCTTGAAGCCTATTTCGCCAACAACGGCCATGTGAATGAAACCGCACGTGAGCTGTTTATCCATCGCAACACGGTGCTGTACAGGCTGGAGAAAATTTCGGGGCTGCTGAATCTGGATTTGAAGAATACTGACCACCTGCTACTGTTAAAGCTGGGGCTTATGTTTAGACATTTGATGCCGCACGACAGGCAGGCTTGATTTGAAAATATCTACAAGAAGGGTATCCCGAGAAGCCTTCCGGCTGCGGAATACCCTTTTTTACCTCTTATCCACGCAACTGCTTCCAGGATGATCAAAATTGCTTGCTTTCCGATTTTCAGACTCATTCCGCGAATTCCCACTCCGGATTTTCAGACGACTTCCCATAAATGGCCGTCCGTGTCCTGAAAATAGCCCGAATACCCTCCCCAAAAATATCATGTGTTGAAAAAAAGACTCACTTTTTATGAAGAATATGCAGTGGTGCTCCAAGCTTCCCCTTAACCTGTTGTTCTGTAATGCCCATCTATTATTAACACCAGAATTAATTTTTTCACGAGTTACTCTCTTTATATGTAAGCGTCAAACCCTGCACACCTTCAACAGCTTAAACATTCATGAGAGGATGAAGGTAACCTAATTAAACAGGAGGTTACCTCATGTCGACCAGAGAAAGACGCCGCCAAGAATGGACAGCCCTATTGTCTGGATAAATCACCTTTGTTACAAATCCAATAGCATCATATTCGTAGTTTGTAGGGTTGGTATTTCCATCAATAAACGTTTTAAGTTGGCCAGTCAATGTGTTGTAGTCGTACTGTTTAATGATCGTTGAAGCAGCACCATTTGCATCTGTGACCGCGATGTTTGTTTTGTTGGGTATGCTCCAGAATAAGGTGCTGTTGTTTTGTATTCTGTTTGAAAGGTAACGTAGTTCGCTGCATCCTTTTTGACTCTCGTTTGCAACGTGTTCCCAAACGCATCAAAGTTCTCAGTAATTGTTTCCTGGAGAATTGCTCCCGTTACATTACCTTCACGAACACGAATTGTTGTCACATTGCCATGAACTGCATCACGTACATATTCCGTATATTGTGTTTGAGTAACAGAAATTGGTTTCGAGACATCAACAAGTAAATGCGACGTTGCATCATAGGTGTACGTTGTTGTTACACCCAACACGTCAACAGCGCTTGTGATACTACCATAGTCGTTATAAGTCTGTGATGTATTAACCACATACTTATTGGTATTTCCTGATTCCTCCTTGGTTACCTTTGTTGCACTAGGTGATGTCCAGCGCCTTGGTTCGTCATACGTGTAGTCAGTCGTATGGGTATAGGTTTTTCCACCATAAGAAAAAGTTGTTACAATACTCATGTTGTAGAATACAGCTGGTGTATTCTCATCAATAAAATCTTTCTTATTTGTGAGCGTGGATTGAGTCAAACCATCGTAAACCCCCACAGAGAATGAGATATCTGTATCATAAGAACTTCCAATATCACTTGTTGGATAAGAGACGTCTTTATGGTTGTTACTTTTTGGGGTCGTATGAGACCATTGAAAAGTCTTGCGATCCGTTTCCAAGCCGACGGTCCTTTCAGAAATAGGGGCAATCAGTTAAAACCCGCTGATTGTTTCAAATGCTTTAAATAACGGGCACGGATCAGTAGAAAGTACAGGAATTGCGCGACAAGGAAAACGCTGTAGACCGTAATGGCCGAATGAATCACCGGCGAATGGAGCAGGTTATGCAGAGCGTATAGCGCAACCGAGCTGTGGATGAGCGCGACCGCGAGCGGTACGAAAAACAACAGCGCCATCTGTAGAGTCGCCACCTTCTCAAGTTCCTTGTCGGTCAACCCGATCTTCGTTATGGAACGGTACTTCTGCTTGTCATCATTCAGGTCGGTAAACAGCCGGAAATATAGAAAGCTTCCCGATGCAACAAAAAATACGCAACTGACAAACAATCCGACGAAAAGCATCAGATTATAGGTCCGCTTCATCTGTTCCTCCAAATAGGCAGGAGATGTGAACCAAAAACCGGAGGTTTGTGCATATCCTAGCTGTTGAGCGATGGCCTCCCCCGTGTCCGCCGTTGAATCGGCGCTGTCCGTATCGTAAGCGGTTAAAAGCTGTTCTTCTTTCGGATTGCCAAAGGAGTCAAGCATCTCATCCTGAACGATCAACAGCGGTTCATCGACAATGGGAGGCGTGACCGGCTTTCCGACGGTTTGTTTCATGTTGAATGTGATGGATGTTCCCTTCACTGACCACTCGCGTTCCGGCAACGGCCGGTTTTTCATGGTCCAGATGGTCGCGGCTTCATTTCCCTGCAGCGACAGTACCGGGTAATCCAAGGCTTTGGCAAGCTTGGTATACTCGGACAGGCGGATGAAGTTCAGTGATTGTCCATTTATCGAATCGAAGTTCGCTAAATGGACGGACAATTTATCATAACGAATTCCCCGTTCTTTGAGCTCTTGTTCGATTATTTTCGTTTGATAGGCTGCTTGCCCGACATCGCCGGTGGTTTGGATGTAATTATAGGCGAACGGGTACGCATCCGAGATTTGTTTGTGGATTGTTTCCTGATATCCCATCAAGCCGCCCATGGCGCAAATGGCGACTGCCGAAACGATCGTCACGAGAAAGAACATGCGGGCGTTGTCCTTCATGCGGTAAGCCATGTCGGAAAAAACGAGCACATTCGTTTTGTGCAAAAAGACAGAGCGGTTGCTTCTCAAAGTGCGAATCACAAACACGCTCAACTGAGTGTATAAAAAGTAAGTACCGATGATGACTATGACCGTGACCGGAAAAAGAGCGATAACGACCGTGGCGCCTTTAACTAGAAACGATATGATGTATCCGGCAAGAAGAAGGCAGAACGCTGTAATTGAAAGAAAAACGGATGATTTAGGCTCAGGCTTCGGTTTGGCGCCACCTTTCAGCAGATCGATCGGCTTGCTGGCCCGTACGAATGCGGCAGTGAACGCGGAGATGACGAGAAACAACAGCACGAATGCGGACAGAGTGAGCAGAATTGCTTTGCTTGGCATGTAGTATGGCAGCGGGCTCATCTGCATCACATCAGCTCCGATCATCATGAATAGCTTGGCGAACAGCATGCCGGCGGCAAGACCTGCCACAATGGAAGCGAAACCGATCACCATGCTCTCGATAAAGACTATGCGTCGCAGCTGATTGTAGGTCATGCCGTGCATGATGAGCACGCCGAATTCCCGTTTGCGGGATTTCAGGAAGGCACTGACGGAATAGAATACGAAGAAGATGGAGAACACATAGACGATATATTCCGCAACCGTCATTGCCGTAACGGCCGACCAATTGAAATCAGAATTTTTAATTGCAGGGTGAAAAATAAAAAAAGCATAAATGAAAAAGATCATCACCGAAAACGCGCTGCTCAGAAAAAAAGCGGCATACGTTCGTTTGTTCCGGCTTACATTGCGGAAGGCAAATTGTCGAAACGTCATTTATTGACCCTCCCGACCTATTGCCGTAATGGTCATCATGGACAGGATAAGCCGGGAACTCCTCTTAATTGACACGAAGCGGTGAAAGCTCATGTGCATTCCCTCCCATTAGTGAAAGCATATCGATAATCTGTTGGAAGAAGGCCTGCCGGTTGTTTCCCCGGTAAAATTCATTATAGAGCCGACCGTCCTTGATGAATACGACCCGGTGGCAGTAGCTAGCCGCGAGAGCGTCATGGGTGACCAGCAGCATGGTCGTATGATCGGTTTGGTTGATGGCCTCCATGGTTTCCATCACATCTCGAGAGGATTTGGAGTCGAGATTTCCTGTCGGCTCATCGGCCAGCAACAGCGAAGGGGAATGAATGATGGCCCTTGCGATGGCAGCCCTCTGCCGTTGCCCTCCCGACACTTCATAGATTCGTTTATTCAGAATTTGGGTGATGCCCAGTTTTTCGGCCACCAGATGAAGCTTGGCGTCCATCTCCTTCACGCTTTTCCCATCCAGCGTAAGAGGGAGAATGATATTTTCCCCGATGGTCAGCGTATCTAGCAAATTAAGATCCTGAAAGACAAAGCCCAGCTTCCGTCTGCGGAACAGGGCCAGATCGTGTTTGGATAACAAATGGGGGTTTTCCCCATTAATCAACACTTCCCCGGAGGTAGGCGTGTCGATTGTGGATACTACGTTCAGCAGCGTTGTTTTGCCGCTGCCTGAAGGACCCATAATCCCGACAAACTCGCCTTTCTCGACAACCAGATTCATGTCGCTCATCGCCCTATACGCGATACTGCCATCATAAACTTTTCCCAGATTGCGCACGATTAACATATCCATATCAAGCATTCTTCCTTTCATACGGTCGGAATTTCGAATTTCCAAGGCTCTCTCGCATAATCATAACCGATCCTCAATCGCTATCCCATCGATTATTCTTAAACAAATCTTACAATGCTGTAATAAAAAACAAAGCATGTTCATAGAGCATGAACATGCGCGATTCCCATCCATATACGTACTGCTGTTCCTTGTCCCTGCTCGGATTCAAGCTCGACGCGATGATCAAGCCGCGAGGCGATCTCCCGAACCAGGTAGAGCCCCATGCCGGTGGATTCGCCGAACCATCTACCGTTTTCCCTGTAAAATACGCGTCGAAGACCCGCTTGATATCCTGTTTCGGGATTCCGGCGCCGTTGTCCCGAATCTCAAGAACGGCTCGCTGTCCGCGCACATCAGAGGTAATCATGACACGGCTGCTTGCGCCGGCCGAATACCGTACCGCATTGGTGATTAATTGGCCGAGTGCGAATGCAAGCCACTTGTCATCGGACATGACCATCAATCGGTCATCCACCTGGATTTCCGGGAAGACCTTATTGCGGATAAATAAATTTTTGTGTTCAGCCGTTACTTTCCCGACCAGCTGACGAAGATGCACCGGCTCCGCCACGAAATCCTGCTCGAACGCATCCAATCGTGAGGTATACAGCACCGTGTCAAGCCCCTTCTTCAGCTTGTCTATTTCCTCTCGAATGCTGTCAAAGAAGGGGTCGGTTTCTTTCTGAACCGCAAGGTGCATAACGGATAGCGGGGTTTTCATCTGGTGCACCCACTGATTGATAAAGGTGATGTGATCGATTAGCTTCTTACGGTATCGTTGGATATCGTTCTGATAAAGACGATACTCCCCCTGGAGCAGATGCCCAAGTGCATCCGCGAGCGGTGCGTTCCCGACAAATTCGGCCGATTCGTCAATTGACGAAAGAGGACGAGTCAGTCTCCGATAAAATCGAAAATGGCGGATATAACGGTATATCAAGTAAAAAGCGAGCAAGGCCGTATTTACCATGCAGATGTACACAAGATCGAAGGTATTTCGGAAACCGGATAAGCGGCACATATAAACAGTCAGCAGAAGCTGTCCGGCATACATGAACACTAACGGAACATGCTCTCTCCAAAACAGCTTCATGGCTCCTCCCTCCAGAAAGGCCGCAGTTTATACCCGGCTCCCCGCACGGTTTCCAACGCTTCTTCAACGCCGAGTTCGGATAATTTTTTGCGGATGCGCGTGATATTGACATTAAGCGTGTTGTCGTCAACTAACTGTTGACCGTCCCACAGCTTGTTCAGAAGCCAATCGCGGCTGACCACCTTGGAGCTGCTTTCCATCAGTGTTTCCATCAGCAAGGATTCTTTATGACTGAGATCTACGGTTTTGCCGGATAAGGTCAGCTCAAGCCTTTCGGGATACAACACGAGTCCTGTGCATTCCACAGTCCGTTCCCTCTTGTTGGGGGCGTATGAGCCATAAGCGCGGCGAAGCTGGCTCTTGATCTTGGCCATTACCACTTCATAATCGAAGGGCTTGGCGATATAATCGTCCGCCCCGTTCTCCAGCGCCATGACCTGCTCCATCTTGCCGTCGCGGGCGGAGATAAACAGAATCGGGCAGGTGGAGACCGTTCGGATTTGCCTGCACCAGTAATAGCCGTCGTAACGGGGCAGATTGACGTCCAACAGCACGAGATCCGGACGAATGCTCTGGAACACCTCCATAACTCGGTCGAACTCCTGGACCGCTTCAGCTCGATACCCGTATTTATCCATATATGATTGAAGCAGCTGCGCCAGCTTAAGATCGTCTTCTACAATCAGGATACTAAACATAGGACTTGGCTCCTTTTCTGATTTAAAAAAACACCAGCATGCCTTCGCCGAAGAGCGATTGGAACTTACTGTGTTTCTATGGTTTGAATAGGCTGGATTAGGTTCCGTTGTAAACTATTATAACCTTGCTCTTTCAAGCTGAAAAGAAACCGTTTTACTAGTCCTCCAAAACCGCAAGATCGAATTACAAAATTGTAAGGTAGATGTAAGGCAAATCGATAGCTTAGGCCAGCCTGACAGGATAAGATTGGAACAAACGAAAATAGAAATTTTTTAAAAGGAGAATCGAGATGAGGCTGTTTGAACTGTTGTTTTTTTTGTCAAACATCGGCTTGTTTGCATTAACAGTCCTATTAAAAAAAGGACGGCGTAGAATTCCAGTATTCGTTGCAAGCGGGATCGCCACACTTTTACTGGTCATTCATTGGATGGTGGAAGGATACAGAATTCAGCTATTTTTCCCATATTGCATAACGATCATTTTTTTAGCCATTTCAGGTTATAGCTGGTTTAAAAAAACCGGCCAAAAAAAAATCCCACGATTCATGTTGGGTTCAGCTTATACCGCAATAGCGATAATGCTGGTCGTAACAGCGGGTCTCATGTATGCCTTTCCTGTATTTAGACTACCTGAACCGACAGGCGAATTTAAGGTAGGAACGCAAACTTTTCATTTCGTGGATACAAATAGGGAAGAGATTTTCGACGAAGCCAGAGATGGCAAGAGGGAATTGATGGTTCAGGTCTGGTATCCGACTCAAGCTAGCACCGGCAAGTACGCTCCCTTTATTCCCGATACCGAGATTTTACGTTATATGGCCGCGAACTATGGCCTTCCCGGGTTTACGTTTCAACACCTGAAGTACGTATCCAGTCATGCTTATTCGGGAGCGAAAGTCTCTTCGGCACAGACTTCATACCCGCTGATCCTTGCAAATCCCGGCAACGGCTCTTCCAGGTTCCTCCACACGTCGCAAGCCGAAAATCTCGCGAGTCACGGATATATCGTGGCAGTGATCGACCACACCTACAATACATTTGCAACCGAGTTTCCGGACGGTCGAATCACGACCAGCACAACCAACGACTTATTTTCGCCTGCCCATGATTACCGGACAGAAAGGGGAAATCGTGACAAGTTGGGAAAAGTTTTAACTGGCGATGTGGCGTTTACGCTGGACCAATTCGAGCTCATCCAATCGGGGCAGATTCCAAGTCATCTAAAAGGGAAGATTGATCTCGGTCATGTCGGGGTGTTCGGCCATTCCATCGGCGGAGCGACGGCCTATGACGCTTCTTACGATCCGCGAATCACGGTTGGAATAGACTTTGATGGAGGGCTTTATCGACTGCGTGACAGAGAGGGTCTGCGAAAGCCGTTTTTGTTCATCAACTCGGAAAGCTATTTCGAAAAATTAAAAATGGTGATGGATAACCGGGTCTACACAGATGCAGAGCTTAACCGTATGGGATCAACAAGAGAGTGGGAGGATCAAGTAACGGAAGATAAAAAGTTGGAGCTTCAACGGATGCGCGAAACGGTCGACGAAGGGGGACAAGTCCTCTATATCGAAAATACGGAGCATTTGAATTTTACCGACGTACAATTCATTTCTCCGATTTTCAAAATGCTGGGCATTACAGGAAAGATTGCGCCCGAAAGAGCGAACTCCGTTATCAATGCCTATATGCTGGATTTCTTCGATAAGTATCTGAAAAATCAAGGCGGAATCTTAATGAAAGGACCGGATAGCCGCTTTCCGGAAGTGAAGTTCGTAACCTCGCTATTATAAATTACGGAACAGGCTACCCATTTTGATATGCTCCCCTTCAAGTAGACAGGTTTAATAAATAAACCGCTACTTGAAGGGGAGTTTTCCTTTGTCTAAGAAGAACGAATACAATAGGATTGAGAAACTAGCCATCATACAGGAGTTAAAAGCAGGATTGAGCAGTCGTGTGGAAGTAGCAAAAAACATAACATCAGCGTCACACCTTAGCCCGATCGCCGAAACTTCCAGGCCGCTATTTCCCAATTTACGCTTTTGCATCATACATCTTCCTTCCTTAATATGATTTTATCTTTACCAAATTACAGAGTAGACATATCAATCACGAATCGATAACGTACATCGCTGCGAAGAACACGCTCATAAGCTTCATCCGCCTGGTCGGCGCGAATGACCTCGATTTTAGGTGCAATGCCGTGTTGAGCGCAGAAATCAAGCATCTCCTGCGTTTCCCGGATTCCGCCAACGTTCGAACCGGCAATACTCCGGCGACCCATAATCACGGAAAAAGCATGGTAGTGATCCGGCTCAGCTGGTGCACCGACATTGACAAGCGTTCCATCCACGCGAAGCATGGATAAATACGCATTGACGTCAAGATTGACGGAGACCGTATTCAGAATGAGATCAAAAGAGCTGGCCAATTCAGTAAACGCACCCGGGTCATTGGTTACAAAATAATGGTCTGCTCCCATCTCCAGCGCTTCGTCTTTCTTGTTTATAGGATGACTCAGAACCGTAACTTCAGCACCCATGGTATGCGCGAATTGGACTGCTATATGTCCAAGACCGCCCATACCCACAATGGCGACCTTCTTGCCCGGCCCAACGTTCCAGTGCTTCAAAGGAGAGTAGGTAGTGATGCCTGCACACAAGAGCGGGCTTGCTGCATCCAGTTCCAGAGCGTCAGGAATACGGACGACGAATCTTTCCTTTACTACGATTTTTTGGCTGTATCCGCCGTATGTTACATTGCCTTCGTAGTCCTGTGTATTAAAGACCAGGACAACGTCTTTTGTGCAGAACTGCTCATCCCCCCTGAGGCAATATTCGCATTCTCCGCAGGAGTCCACAAAACAGCCGACGCCAACGCGCTCTCCTACGGCAAATTGGGTGACTTCCGAGCCAACTGCAGTCACGATTCCTGTAATCTCATGGCCGGGAACCATAGGGAAGATGCCGGTTCCCCAGTCATTGTGTGCATTGTGAATATCAGAGTGGCAAATGCCGCAGAACTTGATATCGATGAGGATGTCGTCCGGTCGAAGCTCTCTCCGCTCAATCATTGTCTTTTCAAAGGGCTCTTTTGCGCTTGGAACACTTAGAACACGAGTTTCGCACATATGTTTTCTCTACTCCTTCGCTCCTAGTAAAGCAATAAAAGAACACAATTTGATTTATCAGTGAACAACTTAATTAAAAATGTTAATTATCTTTCTTTAGTTATTTGGCTTACTATCCTATCAAGAGAACTATTATATATTTGTTTGAAAAATTCATCCTCTTCAAACTCTATTAATGTGATAAGCCTTTGAACCAATAAATTCCCAAACCAACGATTCAAATTATTCATCTTCTCCCTTTTTAGAGACATCAATCCCTTACTCCGCTCCAGCTTTAAACCCTCCACGACAGAGCACCTTAAAAATCCAGTTGCTTTATCTCTCCTTATTCGGGCTTGTTTATTCCTAAGCTGCGGCGAACTTCCAATTCAGGTGATTCAGCTAATTTAACGATCAAATCAGCAACACTCTTGCGCGAAACAACTGACCCTTTAAACGTTTCGCCTTTCTGAGTGGTCACATAGTCAATTTCATCTGAATTCGTAAACCATGCGGGTCTAAGGATTGTATATTCGAGGTCAGAGGCTTCAATGATTTGAGCTGATTTTCGATATGGATCTAGAATACCGCCATACTTCTCTCCTGGCACTTCATCATAAATGCCCATCGAACTGATAAAAATCAAACGTTTAACACCAGTGGCGCTCATAGCTTCCATGATGTTCTTGGCGTACTGTTCCAGATCACCAGCAAGATTGGCATAGACGACGTCCTTTCCAATCATGGCTTCTTTCAGCTTTTCCATATCCATGACGTCGCCTTCAATGACTTGTGCACGACTGGAATCAACATTTTCCAGTCGGCTGGACCTGCGCAAATAAAGTGTAAGCTGGGCATCAGTTTCCTTGAGGAACATGTCGATGGCCTGACGTGCAATTTGGCCGTTAGCGCCCAGGATTAAGATATTATTCATTTTCATCACTCCATCTACTTTTTCATCTATTCGATTCTCGCGTAAGTGTAGGTACGTCCGAAGGAGACGACAGCGATCGAGAGACCTGTCAATACAGCGGCAGAACCGATCCAGCTAACGGCCATGACCGATGAACTTCCTACGGCGATTCCTCCAATGCCTGCGCCTGCGGCGAAGCCGAACTGTACAAAAGAGCTGTTTAGGCTAAGCATGATACTGGAGGCTTCCGGAGCGATTGAAATCAGATTGAAGTTCTGTGTCGGTCCAAATGACCAAATCGCAATCGCCCAGAGCATGAGAAGAGAGACGCTCATGCTTACCGATACTGTGAATAGAGATAGTAGCACCAACGCAACGACCTGGACACTCATACTGATGAGGAGCGTTCGGCTAGTGCCAATCCGGTCCGTCAGAAATCCGCCCGCTTTCGATCCGATCAGACTTGCGATGCCCAGAGCCAGAAGTACGGCACTGATACCCTGCTCGCTTATCGGGATAAGTGTAGCCAAGAAAGGCGCGATATAGGTATTGACTGCCGAGTAGCCTATAAATACGAAGAAAGTCACGCCAAGGGCAGCAGCGATTTTCGGTTTCTTAAGATAGGAGAGTTGGCGACGTAAAGAAACGGGCGCTTCACTTTCGGAAGCCGGAATCGTACGGGCTACTGCAACGAGCGCAAGTAGGCTGAGAAATCCGAGTCCCCAGAAGATCGTCTTCCAGTCATACGCTCCAGCGACAACGCGGCCAATCGGAACGCCAAAGACCAGAGCAGCACTGAACCCCATAGCTACGTTGGACATCGCCCTTCCCTGCCTTCCGGGAGGCGCGAGCTGTGCAGCTGTCCCGTAGGCCGTGACGATAAACACTCCCGTCGCAACGCCGAGAACGGCACGTGAGACCATCAGAAAGCCAAAGCCTGGAAGAGCTAGCGTGGAGACAATGCCGAGCAGCAAAATGCAGAGTGCAATCAACAGTTGGCGGCGTCGATCCAGCTTCGCCGCTGCCAGGATGACGAGCGGGGTGCCGATTGCATTGGCGAGCGAGAATGCAGTCGTAAGTTGCCCTGCCGCCGATACAGATACGCCGACAGAAGAAGCGACTTGATCCAGAATGCCGACGATAACAAATTGCGACGTACCCACCAGGAAACTGATGAGAGTCAGCATGTAGATTTTCCAAGTATTATTCAAATGTAATCTTGCCTCCTTATTGCGGTGTTATCACCCCTTGCTTGATTCTGCGAGCTTAGTCTTATTATGCCGACCGGAGAAAGCGAAGCGGTATCTCATTCGTCTTAAATGATTGCCCAATCCTATCACGACCACTTTTGCTACAGGCAGGTAAGTCTTATAATGGAACCAGACAAACCCGCAAGGAGGATTTGAATGTCCGAGAACATTCTTCAACAGCAGCAGGAGCTCACCAGATTGATCAAGCGTCACTCGCTTCAGAATAGCTCCAGGGAAACGGCGATCCCTTCCCTATTTTTCTATCAGCATTCCAGCATAACCGAGCCCGCTTATCGGGTTTACAAGCCTTCTTTTTGTGTTGTCGTTCAAGGTTTGAAAGAAATTTTGCTGGCACAGGAGAGATTTGAATATGGACCATCCAATTATCTGATCGCTTCCATGAATCTGCCTGTGATCGGTCAAATCATAAAAGCTTCTGCTGACTCTCCTTACCTGAGTCTCAAGCTCGAATTTACACAGAACCAGATCCTTGAAGTGCTGAACGATTGTGATATTAAGGTCACGTCAAAAGATAACGCCAAACGTGCCCTGTTCGTCGGCCAGATGGAATCGTCCATTCAGGACGCCGTGCTCAGGCTTGCCCGTCTGCTGGACACCCCGGGAGAAATCCCGTTTCTCGCCCCTCTTTACACGAAAGAGATTCTATACAGGCTGCTGCAGGGACCCTATGGAGCCGAATTGGCTCAGATTGCGGTCGAAGGAAGCAGCACCTATCGGATCCGGGAAGCTATCGACCATATTGTCCGAGATTGGGATCAGTCTTTTCGGATCGAAGATCTCGCGGAGACCGCCAGTATGAGCGTTTCTTCGTTCCATCGGCATTTTAAAGAGGTAACCGCTATGAGCCCGCTTCAGTTCCAGAAGCAACTGAGACTTCAGGAAGCCCGCCGCCTCTTATTGGCTGAATCGGCGGACGCCGCGGACGTCGCTTTCAGAGTCGGTTACGAGAGTTCCTCCCAGTTCAGCCGCGAATATTCCCGCATGTTCGGGGCCCCTCCGAGAGCGGACATCAAGCGATTGAAGGAAAAATACGACCAGGTCATGAATGACTGAGCATCCGGACCGGTCGGCGAAGAAGCCAAAAGGGGCGGTTACGGGAGGCCACTGAAAAACATGGTTCTTACAGATAGCTGAAAGAGAATCCATTAAAAAGACGACATTCATTCCTTTATTTTTGAATGAGATGTCGTCTTTTTTTTGCTTCCTCATGTCTACGAGTGCTCCTCTTTTTAGCTCATCAACTTCAAG
>NZ_SLTL01000024.1:0-92405 GCF_014858585.1 Paenibacillus sp. 23TSA30-6
TGTATTAGGCACGCCGCCAGCGTTCGTCCTGAGCCAGGATCAAACTCTCCATTAAAGACCAACCGAAGTTGGTATATAGAAAGAGCGATATGCTCATTTTGAAACTGACGAGATAAAAATATCTCTTTTACACTCCGATTTCATACAACCTTGCGGATGCACCGAAATCTTCGTGGCTGATTTTGCGAACAAAATCATTTACTCACTCGTTGTTCAGTTTTCAAAGATCAAACATTTCTTTTTCGTTGACTCAGCTTGTCGCCTTATCAACTCTTATATCTTATCATGTCCGAACCAACTTTGCAAGCATTTTTTTAAATCTTTTTTTGTAACATTCGCTCGCAATATTGTATTTCTTGGCCGGAATTAGAATATATCATAGACGAAATAAGTTTGCAAGCATTTATTTCATTAATTCTCGAAAATCTCTATTTGTTATTCGTTCTTCTTCTATATACTCCCACCCTCTTTCGCATCATGAATAACCAGAACAAAAAAAGAACCTCGCTCCCTGAAACAACAGGGAAGGAGGTTCTTTACTGCAAAAAGCTTTTTCAGGTGATATCTAGTTGTTATTCCGAGCCCATAAAGGCAAACCGGATCACTACAATAACAGCAAGCACCCACATGAGCCAGTGAACTTTAACTTTGTTGCTGGTAAAAAGGTTACTGAATACAGTCAAAACCACGTAAGACAAAATGCCGGCAGAAATACCATTAGCGATTCCGCCTGTAAAAGGCATCAGAACGATGGTCAGGAACGCCGGGAACGCCAGCAGGAAATTATCCCAATCGATGTTACGAACCTGGCTCATCATCAACACACCAACGATAATCAACGCTGGAGCAGTAGCAGCGGAAGGCACAACCAGTGCCAGGGGTGCGATAAAGAGAGCGAGCAGGAATAAAATGCCTGTCGTTACAGCAGTCAGACCCGTACGCCCGCCTTCTTCTACCCCTGCCGAGCTTTCCACGAATGCTGTAATAGTACTTGTACCCAATACTGCACCGGTACTTACACCAACAGCATCCACCAGCATAGCTTTACCGATGATTTTCTCACCTTTTTTCTTATCCTTCATTATACCTGCGCGGGTAGCCGTACCCACCAGTGTACCAAACGTATCAAACAGCTCTACAAATGTGAAAATGAAAATGATATCAAACAGACCGATATGCAAAGCAGCCTTCAAATCCAACTGGCCCACTGCCAGATTACTAAAATCAGGAATCCAGTGACCTGTTGTCAAACTGCTCAAATTCGTTACGCCCATCGGAATACCAATCAATGTAGTAGCTACGATACCAATCAGCAAAGCACCTTTGACCCGAACAACCATCAGCGCTGCGATAATGAGCAAACCGATCAGCGCCAGCAGCGCATCCTTCTGATGAACCAGACTACCCAGAATCAGATTAAAAGCATGACCCGGAACCGGCTGACCTACATCCGTCCCTGGAACGATACTTACCATAACCAGATTACACAGCTTAAAACCAACAATGGTAATAAACAAGCCGATCCCTACGGTAATAGCTGTCTTTAGATTTTCCGGAACTGCAACAAGCAACATCTGTCTCACTCGTGTCACGGTTAAAATCAGAAAGACGATACCGGATATAAATACAGCGCCAAGTGCCGCTTGCCAAGTAATCATACCGTTGGAACCCAAGACTACAGTCATAAAATAAGCATTCAAGCCCATACCCGGAGCCATGCCGATGGGCACATTAACGAACAATCCCATCAGAATAGTGATCAGTCCTGCACCTACCGCAGTGGCAAAGAAGACGGCTTCGCTGGGCATCCCTGCTCCAGTCGGCCCCAAAAAGGTATTGTTGACCACCAAAATGTAAGCCATGGTCATAAAAGTAGTAATACCCGCAATAATTTCTGTGCGGACGTTCGTTCCATGTTCCTTTAATTTAAAGAAACGCTCCATGAGTCGTAATT
This sequence comes from Paenibacillus sp. 23TSA30-6, assembly GCF_014858585.1. Classification (NCBI taxonomy): domain Bacteria; kingdom Bacillati; phylum Bacillota; class Bacilli; order Caryophanales; family Paenibacillaceae; genus Paenibacillus; species Paenibacillus sp. 23TSA30-6. The sequence goes on from NZ_SLTL01000024.1 coordinate 1,955, forward strand.
CCTCCTACGTAAAGCATACTCGTATTGTTATCGTTCATTTGCTGTAATATTCGCATTCATAAGCGCTATATTACATCCGTTATTTTAGGCCGTCCCCTACTGCTTGTCAACACAAAAAGCGAATGTTGTAATTTAATCACATATGTATTGTTCGGAAAATAGAAAGCCCGCCAAGCTGTTATATAGCTGACGGGTTATCAATTAGGCGAATCAGATATTTTTGTACTTATCAAAGGCATTCGCGGTGTCCGGTATATTTTCCAGATAAACGATCTTCCCTTCTTCATCCAACCGAGCTTTGTCCACTCCTGTAAGTGTATACACTTCGCCTGTTGCTCTTTTGCCGCATACCGCCCATTTGGTTTCATAGGCACCCGATTCTCCGGGAACCGGCTTCCAGCCCTCATACATATGCTTGATGTCGAGTGTTCCTTCAAAGAACATGTCCAAGAAGCTTTTCCAGCTATCCATACCTTGTTTCCGGTCACCGTTCAGCACGAACTCAATTTCGTTGGAGAAAAGGCTGATTAATTGCTCTTTGCTTTTCTCATCATCTCTTGCCAAATCATAATAGTAAAAATAATCTTCCAGGATCTTCATCGTGTTGTATAATTCCTTTCGTGTTGCGCCTCGTTATATGTGTTCTTATGAAAAGGTAATGGCAATTTTACCGACAGCATGGTGGGTTTCGCTTAGAGCATGTGCGTCATACAGACCTTTTTGCGAAAATGGAAACGTAGCTCCTACCACCGACCTTACTTTTTTCTGCTCTAACAGGTCGGCAATTTCCTGTAGCTGCTGTCCGTTGGGCTCCAGCCATATATTTTTGGCCGTTACGTCGTGCTCCTTGACTAACTCTTCATCAAAATTGCTAACGATGGATATGATCCGTCCGGTGTGTTTTTTCAGAACTTTAAAGCTGTTTTTCTGAACATCTCCACCCATCGTATCGAATACAACGTCCACATCAGACAATATATCCTCGAAATGGGTCGTACGGTAGTCAATAATTTGATCGGCTCCTAATGAAGCAAGCAGCTCATGATTGCGCTCGCTGGCTGTCGTAATGACATAGGCACCAGCTTGTTTGGCAAACTGGATAGCGAACATTCCGACACCGCCTGCGCCTGCGTGGATCAATACCTTTTCACCTTTGGCCAGTTGACCATGTGTAAAGAGTGCCTGCCAGGCTGTCAGTCCCGCTAATGGAACAGATGCGGCTTCCTCCCATGAGATCGAGACAGGTTTACGCGCCAGCAAATGGTCATCCACTAAGGTATACTCCGCATAAGTACCAAAGCGTGTCGTGTCCGGACGAGCAAATACTTCGTCTCCTACTTTCCAATTAGTTACCTGGCTGCCTACTTCCGAGATGGTCCCCGCAACATCCCAGCCCAGGATAATCGGAAACTCCCAATCCATCATTTGCTTCAAATAACCTTCACGCAGCTTCCAGTCAATCGGGTTAATGGAGGTAGCTGCTACTTTCACAACGACCTGATGGGCCTGTGGCTTAGGATTGGGTACATCTCTTTCCTTCAGTTCATCCTTGCTTCCGTAGCGTTCAATGACGATAGCTTTCATATTCAGTTCCTCCTCGCGTATTTTACATATTCTTCACATTGGTAGACATGCGCTGTAACACATTTGTCAAAGAAACAATTTCCTCATCCGCAAACTCACGTAGCAGCTTGTCCTGAAAGGCTTGTCTTTCCTCTGACAAAACTTGCAACTCTCGAACCCCTGATTCTGTTAGACAAATATAGGTCACACGCTTATCCTGTTCTTTTTTGCTGCGGATAATCAGACCTTCCTCCTCCAGCCTTTTCAGATGCCGGGTTACCGCCGCTCCGTCCAGAACCAGCAAATGCTGAAGCTCCAACTGACTCAATTCCTGCCGTTGATCAATGTGATACAAAATTTCGACCTTGGTAAAGCTCGTTTTTAACTGCGCTTCAAAAGCTGTATTCATTTCTTTACACAAAAGATGCATGCGGTAAAACAATTGGCTTTTCTCAGAGCAATGTTCGATGGTAGCTCCTCCTCGCAATTACTTGACTTATCAATTGATATGTCAATTATTATACACCTCTATTGAAAATATTCAAGCTTTGTGATGGGTGGTTTTCTGTGACAGGTGGTTTATAGTAAACACTCAGACAATAATAGAAAACACTCAAGCTAAACGACCCGCCTGAGTATTTTCACTTCGGTGTCCTGCGATAGTTCGGAGTAATATAATTGAAAAAGAGTCGTGGTGTATCTGTTCACAGCTGGCAATGATCTCTATAGGTTATAGCGTGTTCATAAATCCAATCATACGAGCTGCCAGCCGCTCATGACTACCTGATTTGGATGCAGACCGTCAGGAAACCGTTTTCCCCGGTAAAATACATCTGTTTGTGAACAGGCAGCAGCGGTTGAATTCCTGCGATATTCCACAGGTCGCAGCACGGGAAAGAATACAGCGAAGCCACATCTCTCACAGCCTGCACATACGCGCTATACAGTTGTCCCGTGACTGCATTGGGCAAATGTTCAGGAACCGCATCACTTGATCCGTGGGGCGGCGTCAAAAAGATGATCAGCTTGTCCGGGTAACGGTTAATTAATCCCTCGGCAATATGCTTGAGCGCACCATAAAATGTTCGCGTTTCCGTCGATGTTGTGCCAAAATGACCGAACGGCGTTTCTCCCATGGAAAAATCATTTCTTCCACCCATAAAAAAGATCACATCCGCGTGAGGGTTCATTTTCTCATAACGCTCACACATCGGTTCAAAACCGCCGCTGGCTACACTGCTGCCGATATGCCGTGATTCTCAAAGGTTTGGAATCCCAGTGTGTTGCTGACGAGGTGGGGGTAAGGCTTTTCTCTATCACGCAATTCATATCCAAACGTAATGCTATCGCCCAGAAATACGGCATGGCTACCTTAGTATTTGCCTTGATTGATTGTCATTCGATTTCTCTCCTATCTATTTAGATCGTATTATTGATTTCGATAAATTTATGTTCAATCGCTGTCATTTCATGATTGGGCCGGGTTATCAAATACGTATCCATGTAGCCGAAGGTTGGGGGAGCGGGCAAATAGGATGTTACTTTAAATTGCCGCGCCAGCTTTTTGGACATAAGAGTGATTCCCATTCCCATCAAGGCGAATTCCACCATCGTATCAAACACACCGACCTCCACCACCTCGCCATGAGTCAATTGCATGTCCTGATACATCTTCTCCAGATGTGTGAGATACAGGCAGCCATCCGACAGCACGATAATAGAGGCTCCTTGCAGCACCTGTTTGAGGTCTGAGCCTTCATGAATGCCTTTCCCCACCAGCACCAGCTCTTCACGGCATATTTTTTGATAATGAATGTAAGGGTTAGTAGAATACCCTGTAACAAAAGCGATATCGAGTTCACCTTCGAGGATTAATCGCTCCATTTCCGTAGTGGTTCCGGTTTTTAAGGTAACAGAAGCCTGCGGGTATAGCTCATATACCTTCGTAAGCGCCCTTGTTGTTTCCCCCGCTACGATGGACTGCATCGTGCCGATGCGCAGCTTTTCCTCCTGCGGTCTCATTTTCATCTCTGTGTCTTGCCATAGCAACAAAATTTGTTTGAACTGAGCGTACAAGGTTTCTCCTGCGGGTGTCAGCTCCATGCCACGGGGCTTTCGATAAAATAACGCTGTGCCGTAATGGGCCTCCAGCTTTTTTATTTTGGCCGTCATGTTCGATTGCAGGTGATTCAGCTTTTGGGCAGCTTCTGTCAGGCTTCTCAGCTCTGCCACCGAAACAAATGCCTGCATATTTTCAATATCCATCCCTTCACCTACCATCAAATAAAATGATACCTGCATCACAAACAAACATTATTATTTATGAGTTAAGTGTATTATATTGACCTTGGACGCTATTTTCCACCCTCATTTTAAAAATTCAGGAGGTATGCAACATGGTCAAAAAGAAGATTCGTGCAGGTATCGTAGGAGGTTCGATGAATAATAAATGGGCCAGTCAAACGCATATTCCTGCTTTGCTCAAGCACTCGAACCTGGATATCACTGCCGTCGGCACCTCCCGTATGGAGAGCGCGCGACAAAGCGCAGAAGAAGTAGGGGCTGCACTGGCTTTTGATGATGCCAAAAAGCTCGCAGCTTCCGAGGATGTGGACATGGTTGTGGTGAGCGTAAAAGTTCCCCATCATTACGAGGCGGTGATGGCGGCAATTCAAGAGAGAAAGCATATTTTTTGTGAATGGCCCTTGGGGGCAAACACTGCGGAAGCCGCTGAAATGGCTACGGCAGCAGAACAGGCGGGCATTCATCATACCGTCGGCTTGCAGGCACGGCAGGATCTTGAAGTGCAAACGATGAAAAAGTTGGTGGAAGACGGGACGATTGGTGAAATTGTGTCCTGTCATATGCAAGTAGCTACTCGCGGCAAAGGAGGACGAACAGATCAGGATACGGCTTATTTGCTGAATAGAGCCAATGGCGCCAATCTGCTGACGATTAACGGGGGACATTCTCTGGACGCGCTGCAATACATCGTTGGTGAATTCCGTGAGCTATCGGCCATCACATCATCTCACTATAACGAAGCCACTATTCAGGAAACGGGTGAAGTCATTCCCAAGGATACTGCGGATCAGATTCTGATTCAGGGGTCATTGGAGAAGGGAGCAACGGTATCCGTCCACATTCAGGGTGGAGTGAATCCAAAATTCGAGCTGGAGATTCAGGGGAAAAAGGGCATTTTGCGTTTGACACAGAATCCTTCGCTTGGGCATGTTCAATTTGGCAATCTGACGCTCCAAAAACTTGTGTATGATCCAAGCAGTAAGCAGGGTTATGCGCCTAATGACGCTTTTGAACAAATAAGTATAACTGCCGAGCCTGATGGTGGACCGGATTTCCCAAAAGAAGGGGTAACCCTGAATGTAGCCAAGGCTCATGATGTATTTGCCGGGGATATTTTGACGGACACTCATCTCGCTCCTGATTTTACCCATGCCGTGAAGCTACATCAACTACTGGACCGCATTGAGGAATCGGCTGCAACTGGGAAAAAGATCGTATGGTAAAAAGCACATAATTAGAACAACATAACCTTAAGAAAAAACCTTCAAAACCACGATAAATGTGGAGTTGAAGGTTTTGTTATCTTGTTACCGATGTCATTCAAGCAAGCATCAATGTGCTTGTTCGCCTTCCCTAACCCTGTATACACAGTTTCTTCCCCCCGCCAAAATATACTCTACCCGTTCGATATGAACATTATCTCCAAGAATGGTTTCAAATAAATGTAACTCATTCTTACATAACCCGGTACAGGCAGCAGCAGCTTCACAGATCGGACAATGCTTCTCGATAAACAAGAGACTCCCATCGCCTTGATCCTTGACCTCGGCCATATAGCCTTCGTTTGTTCGAATATCGGCTAGTTTCTCCAGTTTCTCTCTTACGCCCGATGCGTCACCAAGATGCTGAAGATATTGCTCTTGCATATTCTTATTCCGGACAGACAGCAGCTTTTCTAGCCCCTCGTTTCCGAAAGCCTCTCTCATCGAATTGATCAGACTGACTGATAACTCAGAATATCCGTTTGGAAAAAACCGATCAGCCCCAGGCGTTAATCTCCATAGCTTTGTGGGTCGACCCATGGGACGGGCCTCTTCTTCGTAAGTAACCAACCCTTCTTCTTTCAGAGCATTTAAATGTTGACGAATAGCCATACCAGATAGCAAAAATTTGGAGGATAGTGTCGCAACATCCATTCCACCTTGCTGCTTTAGCAGATCAATGATCCCTCTTCGGGTACCAGTTGATAAATCCTTATTCGTTTGATTGCGGCTCATGGTGAACCTCCTTTTGAAAGCGACTGGATCTACATCACTCTCTACATTTTAAATAAAAATGTTGACAAAGTCAAAGTCAAACTGTAGTTTAAACTTTATAAACAAAAATGTTTACTAAGTATCCGGATATGAAGTATACATAAAAAATTTCTTGGAGGTCACATTTCATGTCTTCTAATCCTCAAAGTATTTTCAGCCCGCGTTATTTTGCACTGTCCATAGGAATTATCCTGTCGGTGATGGCAGTTGGATTCGAGGGCTTATCGGTAACTACAATTGCCCCTTCCATTGCTGGCGACTTGAACGGCCTTGACCTATTTGGCTGGATATTCAGCACATATCTGCTTGCGCAGATTATCGGGACCCTGGTCGTCGGTCGAATCATTGATAGAAGAGGACCTGCAGCACCGTTCACTTTCGCACTTCTTTTGTTTATCGTCGGGCTGATCGCTGCCGCAACAGCAGGCGATATGTATACCATGATAGGGTCACGGGCCATGCAGGGTTTAGGTGCCGGCGCTATGATGACTTGCGTGTACACTGCAATATCCTTAAGTTATCCCGATGAATTACGTGCCAAAATACTCGGAGCATTCGGTACTGCCTACGTTCTTCCGTCCATGCTTGGTCCATACGTTGCCGGTCTTATCGCAGATCAGTGGTCCTGGCGGTTTGTTTTCTGGGGAATATTACCGATCCTGATTGTTTCAGCATTGCTAAGTTTACCTGCTTTTAGGAAATTAAAGACAGAGAGAACACAAGGGGACAACGGAGCTACAGCTACATGGTTGGCGTTACTATTAACGATAGGTACGGGGACTTTCTTAGTTGGTCTTAGCATGCTGCCGATAATTACAGGGTTTGTTTTAGTCATTATCGGCTTAGTGCTAATGGTATATCCGCTGCGCAAACTGCTACCCAAGGGAACTCTTGCTTTCCGAAAAGGCATGCCAGCTATTCTAGCAACACGTGGGCTGTTCTTCGCTGCCTATACCAGCACACAGAATTTCTTGGTATTGGCTTTAATAGATGTGAAAGGTATTACTCCTTCTCAGGCCGGATTAATTGTAGCGAGTGCTGCACTGAGTTGGTGCGTCATTGCTTATCTGCAAGGACGTTGGGATTCGGCAGACCAAGGTCGTGGACGTCATACAAGAATTATCCTGGGTGTGCTACTGCTTGCATTTGGGATTGCCTTCGTATTTTGGGTACCAGTTGTAACTGTTGCCGTTGCGGTTATTGGACAAATCATAGCTGGAATTGGAATCGGATTGGCGCATCCTATTAGCGGCGTTGTGGCATTTTCCCAAACAGGGGAAGAAGGTGTTGGAAAAACTTCGGCAAATTTGCAATTTGCGGATTCTTTTACACCGGGCGTGGTTATCGGAATAGGCGGTTCCATCCTTGTTGTTTGTCAATCTGCAGGGATGTCACTGCAATCAGGATTAATTGTAACGATGGGTTTTCATCTTTTGTTAATCGTAATGAGTTTATTCGCTAGCACTCGGATTACACCAGCAAACTGAACTAATAAACAGATGAGGATTCACAATGTTTACCACTTTAAAAGCGAGTATTGACGGAAGTCTCATTTTACCAGAAGAGTAAGGGTACCATGAAATTTAGTTTCCTTTTCGGACGAGCGCGTTCGTTCCAAGCTCTTTAAGCTTTTCCTTGCCCATGCCTTCCTAGAACACCAAAAAAACCGTTCCTTGTCCTCTAAGACATGGAACGGCTACGTAATTAGAACAAAAGGAATCAGTCTCCTGTCTATCTAAGCTGATCATGAGAAAGAGGGTATATCAATAATATGTTGACTACAGATACTGAGAAACTTTTTACAGCTTATCGTATAATCGGGACTAAATGGATTATTCATATACTATTTGCCCTTTCTCAAGGTCCAAAGCAATTTAGCGAAATTTCCGAAAATGTTCCTTCCATTTCGGAATGCATCCTCTCTAAGCGTTTAAAAGAGCTTCAAAACGATAATTTGGTTAAAAGAACTGTAAGTTTGACACGCCCCATACAAACCATTTATGAATTAACACCAAAAGGATCTGCTCTTGCTACATTCATACCCTGTTTAATAGACTGGGTTAACAATGCAGCTAAAAAAAATGACGTTCCAAGGAGGAATTACTACGATGATACAGGTCAGTGAAGCAGCATTCGAAAAAATCGTCGAAATCTTATCAAGTGCTAATGCCCGAAATTCTTTCCTTAGAGTAGGCGTTGATGAGGGGGGATGCAGTGGTTTATCCTATTCTCTTATCGTGGATGAGCAGAAAACAGAAGGTGATATCTTATTAAATAAAGGTGAATTTAGTATCTTGGTTCACACTAATAGTATTAAATATATTGAAGGTCTTCAAATTGACTATGAAGAAAGCGGTATGTTAGGCGGTTTCACCTTGAATAACCCTAATGCAAGAGCTTCATGTGGATGTGGAGCTAGTTTCAGAATGGCAAATTATCGTGGCGAAGTTAAAAAATGTGATTGAAAAAAATTGGAAAGGGGAATAGATTATTTATGTCATTTGTAGTATCTGAAAAAGCTATCCATTCTTTTAAAAATGACTGGGATTTAGAAGAGGGCCAATATATAAGAATTTATGCGAAATATGCAGGTGGAGGCTCAGAAGCATTCTCTATTGGTATAAATTCAAGCGCTACACCAATTGATCCAGCTTTAGTTAAATCTATTGGTGGATTTTATTTCTTTATTGAAAAAACTGATGTTTGGATTTTGAAGGACGAATTTCTTAAAATTGATAGTAATGAAGAAGGTATATTTTTAAATAAAATCTCATGTTGAGACTATATAGGACGAACTTTTCTAGCTTTTCTATTTTCCAGACCCAATAAAACTACTTTCAGAAGAAGCTTCTCTTTTAAACCTTACATGTGAGTAACTTAGGGAGAGAATTTCATGAACATTTTTGAGAATCAAATACCTTTGGAAAAGTTAAAATTAAATGAGCCATTAAAAAACTACACTTATGTAAGGATAGGTGGTAAAGCAGACATGCTTATCCATCCAACAGTGAAAGAAGAAATTATAAAAATCTTGGAAATTGCCAAAATACATCAAATACCTCTGACTGTCATTGGAAAAGGATCAAATATAATTATTAAAGATAGTGGAATAAGAGGAGTAACTCTTTCTCTGAGCCATTTCCATCAAATTAAAGTCAGCGAGCACAAGATTATTGCGCAAAGCGGTGCAAATATTATAGATGTCTCAAGGATCGCTTTGGATAACACCTTAACTGGTCTAGAGTTTGCATGTGGAATACCAGGTAGTACAGGAGGCGCCTTATATATGAATGCGGGTGCTTATGGCGGTTAGATTGCCGATGTTGTCCAAAGTGCGAGTGTTATTACTAAAGATGGAGAAATTATGAATATAACCCGAGAAGAAATGAAACTTGGTTATAGAAATAGTATCTTCAAAACGGATAAATATATAATACTTGAGGTCGAGTTTAAACTCAAAAAAGGGAACAAGGATGTAATTTCCAGTAAGATGAAGAAATTAACTTTGAAAAGAGAAGCTAAACAACCTCTCCAGTATCCCTCTTGCGGAAGTGTATTTAAACGTCCAGAGGGACATTATGTAGGAAAACTCATTCAAGAATGTAACTTACAAGGAACTCTCATTGGGGGAGCTGAAATCTCTACTAAGCATGCGGGTTTTATCATTAATGCAAATAATGCTACCGCCCAGGATTATTTAGAATTAATAAAATTAATAAAAAATAGAGTACACGATAAATTTAATATTTATTTGGAGACGGAAATAATTATTTCGGGAGAATAATTTCTGTTTATTAGGCATTTTAAATTAGTAGTTCACTTTATTATGCTTAAAAAGCATCAAATATTGAAGAGTAGACAAAGGTAACTGACTAAGTACACTGCATAGCTGATTATATGAATATCTAATAAAACTCCTGAATATATTTTTTGATATGAAGTGGTGTCACATCCTCAGTTTCAGACACCCTTCCCGACCTAGAATTCTTGAGTAAGCCTGAAATCCTCGATTATCTCATTGATTTTGATCATAAAAGATACTCCCTTCTATTTGCTAAATAACGCAGATAAAAGAGAGTGATTTTTTTGCACTCTATTGTTGCAGGTGTACGTAGAACATCAATGCTGTCAACGCCATAAACCCTTATGTATCAAGGATTTACGAGCGATTAACACCATCCATCAACCCAGCCTATTCCCACTCAATCGTTGCTGGTGGTTTGGAGGTGATATCGTACACGATGCGGTTGACGTTGTCGACCTCATTGACGATACGTACCGAAATTTTCTCCAGCACATCCCAAGGGATACGCGCCCAATCGGCGGTCATACCGTCGATAGAGGTTACTGCACGAATACCCACAGTGTAAGAATACGTACGGGCATCGCCCATAACGCCAACACTCTTCATATTTGGCAAAGCGGTGAAGTATTGCCAGATTTCCCGGTCCAGACCGGCTTTGGCAATCTCCTCGCGCAAAATATAATCTGATTCACGAACAATCGTAAGCTTGTCCTCTGTGACTTCACCCAGCACGCGAATGGCAAGACCCGGACCCGGGAATGGCTGACGCCATACAATCTCAGGTGGCAGTCCGCATTCTTCCCCAACTTTACGCACTTCATCTTTGAACAGTGCATTCAGCGGCTCGATCAGCTTGAACTTCATGTCTTCCGGCAAGCCACCTACGTTATGGTGCGATTTGATCGTCTGTGCCGTGGCTGTTCCGCTCTCTACGATATCCGTATACAACGTGCCTTGTGCCAGGAATGTAAAGTCGTCGAATTGCTTGGATTCTTCCTCGAACACATAGATGAACTCGTTACCGATGATTTTACGTTTTTGTTCCGGATCATCGACTCCTGCCAGCTTGGACAGGAAACGCTCACGCGCGTCAATTTTGACAACCTTCATATCAAATTTGCCAACGAATGTTTCCATTACGCTTTCAGCTTCACCCTTGCGCAGCAGTCCATGGTCAATAAACATACATGTCAATTGATCGCCAATCGCTTTATGAATGAGCATCGCTACGACGGAAGAATCCACGCCGCCACTTAAAGCACACAATACTTTTTTGTCGCCTACCTGCTGGCGGATTTCACGGATCTGATCTTCAATGAACGACTCCATCGTCCAGTTGCCTTCACAACCGCACACTTCATACAGGAAGTTACTAATCATCTCATTACCTTGAATGGAATGACGTACTTCTGGATGGAACTGTACCGCATACAGATTCCGTTCCGGATGACTCATGGCAGCAATCGGCGCACTCTCCGTTCCTGCATCCAGTTTAAAGCCAGATGGCAAATCTGTAACATGATCCCCATGGCTCATCCATACGGTTTGACGGGATTCCAGACCTTTAGCCAGTAGGGTATCCTCATTGAATTGTACATCTGCTTTACCGTACTCACGCTTGCCTGCACGTTCTACCTTACCGTCCAGTTGGTGAGCCATCAGCTGCATACCATAGCAAATACCAAAAATAGGAATTCCAAGATCATAAATAGCCCGGTCCACCTGAGGAGCATTATCTGTATATACGCTGGAAGGTCCACCTGAGAAAACAATCCCTTTCGGTGCCAGCTCTCTCAGCTTCTCCGCAGGCGTATTGTATGGAAGGAGCTCGCTATATACACCGAGATCCCGTATTCTTCTTGCGATTAACTGGTTGTATTGTCCTCCAAAGTCGAGAACTACAACGATTTCATTAGGCTTATTCATTACCGTGCCTCCCTCAATTGTTCGTTTCATTATACGCAACGATAAAACAAGACGTCAAGAAATCACCCGGAGTTGAGCGGACATGAAAAGATTGTTAGAATGAATTAATTCTAAATTATGAATCTGTTCGTAGGAGTGTAAACGATGGATGTGCTGAAATGGATCACGCAATTGTTCGAAGAATACGGATACGGCGTCCTTTTTTTCGGCTTGCTGCTGGAATTTATTGCTTTACCTTTTCCCGGGGAAACCACGATGGCTTATGCGGGATATCTCTCCTATTCGGGTACACTGGATTTTGGAAAGCTGGTGCTGCTGGCCTTTTTAGGCACAACCATCGGAATGACCATTACCTACTTTATCGGAAAATGGGCCGGACTCCCCTTTATCCAGAAATACGGTAAATGGGTTTTGTTATCGCCGGACAAGCTCCAAAAAACGCAAAAATGGTTTCAACGTTACGGGTACTGGCTTATTTTTCTCGGATATTTCATTCCCGGCGTCCGGCATTTTACCGGCTATTTTGCGGGTATTATTGCCCTTCCCCTGCGTAAATTTGCCATGTATGCGTACAGCGGCGCTCTGTTCTGGGTCATCCTGTTTCTAGGTATCGGTAAGGTGTTTGGTCCGCAATGGGATGCCATGTTCCATTTGGCGGAGCTGTATGCGCTTCGAATCGTCGCCATCATTGGCATTATCCTTCTGCTATATATCGTTTATCGCTGGAGAGCCTTCCTGTTTAGTTCTTTCCGCAAGTCCGACAAATCGGTGAAAAACAGTAGCAAAAAAGATCCGGAATAATTAGACTCCCGCTGCCTTACGGCTGCGAGCCCTTGTATAGTAAATTGATATCATGATAGATATCAAGACAAATCCAGCGCCGCCAATCAAACCTAACATACGCGGCTCCATGATTTCCACCGCCACCCCGGCTCCAAACATGGATAAGCCGATAATCCCTTGACTCCACGCTGTCAGCATGCCCAATAATGGCCCCTGTACATGCAGCGGAGTCTCTCGCATGAATAGTGTATCCAAACAGATTGCTCCGACCCCGCCAGCCAACGAAATGAAAAAGTAAATGCCGACCGCCGCCCATGCATGTTCAATTCCACTTAACCCCATGAGCAGAATTCCCTCCAATAGCAGACATACCAGTCCTCCGCTCAATAAAGAACGGCTGGATAGACGCCCCAGTGCATAACTGGCAACCAGACCCGCACCCAAAGCGGCGTAAAATAGTCCAATCCCGGCATCCCCCAGCTTAAACTCCTGCACGGCATATACACTGATCAGCACATTATCAATCCCATTGAGGAATGGAACCAGTAGCTCGAATGCAATTACGACTTGGAGCGGAAGCGACATACGGATGCATTGCAGTATTTGTGACCTACCGAGGATTCGATCATCAAAAGACGTCTGACTTCCACGTGATTCAGTATAAGCATCCTCCCTATTTACTTCCTCCTTAGTGATAGGCGGGAATGCGATATTGCAGACGATCAAACCTGCAACGAAAAAGCTGGCGGAATTGAGCATAAATGCGGCCTGTGGTCCAAAAAGCGCGGATACGATGCCTCCAGCAGCGGCGCCAATCACCAATACCAGTCCGCTCATCACCTGCTCCAGACTGTTCACCCGCAACAAATCTGACGGTCGGACCAGCAGCGGGATGGACGACTTACGGGCTGGAGCGTACAGCGCTTCCCCACAGGCTAACAGGGTACTGACTCCATAAACGATCCACATATCCTCATTGCTGTGAACACTTAAAAAGGCAAGGGCTGCTCCACCTCTCAGCAGATCCGTGGTCATCATAAGTGTGCGTCTGGATATGCTGCTGATAAGCACACCTGACACGGGCGACAGAATTAAAAAAGGAATCACCCGTAGTCCAAGCATAATCCCCACGCTGAGTCCCGAGCCGGTAAGTCGATACATCAAGGCTAACAAAGCGATCTGGCAGAAGCGGTCTCCAATTCCGTTAATAATGCCGGCCGCGAATAACTTTCTGTATTGCTTGTTTACCATGTGCTTCAGCTCCAAGTCGATATGATCAACTAATTATATATTAATCTAATTAGCTATATAACTAATTTATAGGGATGACTATACAAACGTCAAGCATAAAATATTCAGAGCATACTAAACCAACTAACTCCAATATCGGAGGATTTTACGTATGCAAAATGAGAATAAAAGCTGTCCACTCACTCACGTATCCTCTTGCTTGCGGGATAATGTGAATCATATCCAAAGCTCGATTGGAAACAGCGGGGATTTGATTGTCAAAGAGCTACTGTGGATGCAGAAATGGCCAGCAGCCGTGTTTTATATTGACGGTCTGATCAACACTCAATTGCTGCATGATTCCGTACTGCGCTCATTTATGCGGATGGATACCGCTGAGAGCTTAACGAGATCGGAATTACCGTAGGACTGGGTGTAGATAAGGACGGCGACCAAATCCGTGTGTCGGCACAGGTGGTCGTACCTTGGGGAGGTGGCCTCCAAATCAAGGTCAAGTAAAGGGTCTCCTGCGGGGATACTCATCTACGGCTTGAGCAGCATAGTTGCACCTAATGTCATCTACTATTTTGATACCCTTGTTCCCTTCTGGGTAGATTGGGATTTGACCAACTCGGTCATCATTCCTTTGAGCTTGTGGGGCATGGGTTATACAACATCCTGAAGTAAGAATAAGCCGGAGATTACATATCAAAAACACCCTCTGAGACTGAAGAATAGCAGTGTCCCAAAGGGTGTATGGATGTTTTATTTTGTTAGTTCTCTAATATACTCAAGCGCATTATCAATATGGCCTTTGACTCTCAAACCACGCCATTCATGAATCAGAATACCATTCTCGTCAATGAGAAAGGTAGAGCGTACGATCCCCATGTATTGCTTGCCGTACATCTGCTTTTTCTGCCATACGCCGTAAGCTTCCGCCACTTCATGCTCCTCATCCGCCAAAAGCTGAAAAGGCAGCCCATATTTTGCAATAAACTTGTCGTGCCGCTTGAGTGGATCTGGGCTTACTCCCAGAATGACGGTGTTCAAACCCTCGAACTCCCCGTGTTTATCCCGAAAATCACAAGCCTGTGTCGAGCAACTGGACGTCAAATCCTTCGGATAGAAATACAGTAAAACCCTGCTGCCTCTAAAATCAGACAGCTTGACGTTTTTCCCTTCACTTCCCAGCAATTCAAAGTCCGGCGCGGGTTGTCCAATAGCGGTAGATGTCGTGGACATCTCATCATCTCCTATCTTGTGGGGTTCTGATGTGATCCGACCTAAGAACCTGCACCTCTGTAACGCCGAATACCAAAATTCCATGCCAGTAAGCCCAAGGTTAGAAATACAGCTCCCATGACCGGAGTCAAAAGCGCCATATGCCGCATATCCTCCCGATGAAGAAACAGGGATGCCGGATATACGCCAACAAAAGCAAACGGCAGAATCCAGGTCAGCACAACTTGAATCGCACGGTTATAAATCGTCACCGGATAACGTCCATAGCTCTGCATATTGTACATGAGCGGAATAATTCCTGTCGGGGCATCTGAAAAGAACGAAATTGAAGTCAATATGGTGTAGATCCCCGTATAAATCGCCACGGCACTCAGGGTCATGACAATTAGCGCCGGGATGAACCACCACGCCATTTGCAAATCCATCTGCGCTCCGCTGATCCCCATAATAATCAGACCAATCACCGATCCGACCAACGCGGGCGGATCTACATTCTCAAGGAAAATCTGGAACAGATTATGCGCAGGACGGGTCATGACCCGATCCAGCTCTCCTTTTACAATATAGCGCTCGCTAAAGTTCCACAGATTGACGAAACAGCTGAATAGTCCGTAAGGAACCATGAAAAAGCCATAGACAAATACGACTTCATTTTCGCTCCAGCCGCCCAAACTGTCCGTGTGCATAAAAATGACCAAAATAAAAATGAGATTGGTGGCCTGAAATAGCAGGTCCGAAACGACCTCTACCCAAAAATCAGCACGGTAGGTGAGCCGCGATTTCATATAATTCTTCAAATATTCGCTAATGAGTCCCAAATAGTACATCATCGGCCTACCCTCCCTGCACGAACAGACGTCTGCGCGCCAGTCGCCAAATGATGATCATCGGCACGAGCAGAACGACCAGCCAAATGATTTGGATACCCAGCACATTCCAAATACCAACGCCTTTTACTCGTCCGGTAAATACGGAGCCGGGCAAATACGTAATCGCCTGAAATGGCAGCCACTGGGCGAAGGTCGCCAGCCAGCCCGGAAACAGGCTGATGGGCAGAATCAAGCCAGAGAACAGGTCTACCACCACCCGCTTCATGCGCATCATACCCTCGTTATTTTCAACAAAAAAGGCCGTCAGCCCTGTAATAATATTGATTTGGGTATTGATCAGAAAGCTGAAAAACAGCATCACGAGGAAACTGATCCATGCTACAGGGTCCTTCGGCAATGTCACTGGAAACAGCAGCATCGCAATCGCCATGCCCGGGATCATAAACAGCAGAAAACGGAACATCCCCTCGCCAAGCCCCTGCATGACTTTGACCAGCACATAGTTATACGGCCGGATCATCTGGATGGCAATGCTGCCATCACGAATCTCTGTCGAAATTTCACGATCCAGATTGTTGAAATAAAAGGCCCTCGCCATCCACGATACCGCTACATAGGTCGTCATTTGGGCTGCGGAAAAGCCACCGATGCTGCCCGCATCTCCATAGATCGCTTTATACGTGAAATAATATACACCAATATTCATGGAATAAATTAATATGCCCGTATAATAGTTCACACGATAAGCGAGCATGGTGAGAAACCGGATACGAATAAAATCGGTATATACGCTAAGCATGGACTTTGGCCTCCACTGCCGGAAGCACGGGATTGCCCTTGCGTTCCGCCGAGCCGGATTGGTAGATGCTACGCACGATATCATCGGTGTTCGTTTCAATGATTTTGATATCCGTAATGTCCGTACGCCCGACTACGCTGGCCAAGACATCTGATACGTTGATATGAAGCGGAATCCACACCTTGGCAGCCAAATCATTATCCGCCGTCCAAGTCAGCGGCATGTCCGCTGTCCACGCTTGTAATTGCTCAAGCTGGGTGGCAACGCCGAACTGAAACTGTACTTCCCTTCCTGTACCCCAACGTGCTTTCAGATCCTCCAGACCACCATCATAGATGATGTTCCCATCATCCAGCATAATGACGCGCGAGCACAGCGCTTCAATATCCTGCAAATCATGGGTTGTCAGCAAAATCGTCGTACCGTAATCCCGGTTCATGTCCTTCAGGAACTCGCGGATTTCAGACTTCACCATAATATCGAGTCCAATGGTCGGCTCGTCCAGAAAAACGATGGACGGATTGTGCAGCAACGCAGCCACCAATTCACAGCGCATCCGCTGCCCAAGACTAAGCTTGCGCACCGGACGGCTTAGCAAGTCCTGTAATTGGAGCCGCTCTACCAGCTCATCCAGCCTGCGTTTGAAGTCTGTAGCCGGAACCTGATATACTTTGCGCAGCAGTTGAAAGGACTCAATCACGCCGATGTCCCACCATAGCTGGCTGCGCTGTCCAAAAACAACGCCGATATTACTTACGAATTTCTCGCGTTCCTCGTAAGGAACATAGCCGCCCACTTTGAGATGTCCCGAGGTCGGCACGAGAATGCCAGTCAGCATCTTGATCGTAGTAGACTTTCCAGCTCCGTTTTCACCAATATAGCCACATATTTCTCCCTGAGGAATACCAAAGGAAATATCTTTGACCGCGGCCACCTCGTTGTATTCGCGGGCGAATAAATCAAGGAAGGCTCCTTTCAGGCCTTCACGGTTTTTTTGCACTTTAAATGTTTTGCGCAGATCCTGCACATCAATTGCCAGCATGTCATACCTCACATTCAGGATTTTGAAAAATCCATAGTTAAATTGATTGTGCTCCAAAAAGAAATTATAATGTAAAGAATTGAAAAGCGAAAGGGAGAGCATCCATGACAAGCAGAACCAAAAGGACGATATGGTCGGTTCTAGCCGTGATTATCGTCGCGATTGTCGGCTTTGCCGTGTATTATTTTTCATCCATTTATAATCAACTGGACAATCTGCATAAAGAGGGTGCAAACTCCCCATTCAAAAATGTAACGCAGGTCGATCAGGTGCGCACACCAGACCCGCCCAAGTGGGAAGGTACGGACCCGGTCAACATTTTGCTGATGGGTGTCGATGGTCGTGGTATCCAAAAAGGGGAAGTCCCCCGGTCGGACAGTATGATGGTCGTATCGCTTGACCCCGTCAAGAAAAAGATTCACCTCTTCTCTATTTTGCGTGATACGTACGTGGATATTCCCGGCTACAATAAAAGTCGGATTAACACCGCCATTACTCACGGCCCCAACACGGCCATGAAGGCGGCTGGCGACCTGCTGGGGATTCCGGTGCAATATTATGTATATACCGATTTTCAAGGATTTATTAAGCTGGTGGACGCCGTGGGCGGCATTGATCTTGAAGTGGAGAAGGATATGCACTATACAAGCAATGCGGATAAGCATGAATACGATATTGACTTGAAAAAGGGCATGCAGCATCTGGGCGGCAAAGAGGCGCTTCAATACGTGCGGTTTCGTCACGACGCCATGTCGGACTTCTCCCGATCAGGACGTCAGCGTGCATTTTTGGAGGCTATAGCACAGAAAATGCAGAGCACGACCTCCATTGCCAATTTGCCGAGCATTTTGCAGCAGGTAAACCCGTTTATTGATACGAATCTTAGTGTCAACGATATGTGGAGGCTGGCAAACGTCGGCTACCAAAGCAACTTTGCTGGCAGTGAGCAGGTTCCGCCGATGAAGCTGCTTGGGGAAGAGAATGTAGGCGGCGCGCAGGTTCTTACCGTCCGTGATCCGGAAGAATTGAAAAAGTACGTGCAGGATATATTCAATAATCCTCCTGTACAGACACAGGAACAAAATAAGGATCAAAACAAAACGAAGCAACCGGACAGTGCATCATCGTCCAAGACGGATAAGGCTTCTTTCACGGGTGGCAGCAATACCAGTAGTAATGCTGCTGCCACACAATCGACAACAAAGACAGGACAAAAAGAGCTATAATGATGTATGCAGGGGGCAGCCGTGAACGCTGCCCTTTGGTGTGTGTATATCCTATTTTAATGAACGGAAAGGAAGTTTTGGATGATGAAACGGGAAACCTCCGAAGCATTATATAAAGAAGCACTGGAGCATATTGTCGGGGGCGTAAACAGTCCTTCACGCTCTTTCAAGGCTGTGGGCGGTGGTGCTCCGGTATTTATGAAACGCGCCAAAGGCGCTCATTTCTGGGACGTGGATGATAATCGGTACATTGATTATTTAGCGGCTTACGGCCCTATTATTACCGGACATGCCCACCCTCATATTACCAAGGCCATTAGTGAGGCGGCGGCGAACGGGGTATTGTACGGAACCTCAACGGTATTGGAAATCAAGCTCGCCAAGATGCTAAAGGAAGCCATTCCTTCCATGGACAAGGTCCGGTTTGTGAATTCCGGCACAGAAGCAGTCATGACGACGATCCGTGTTGCACGGGCCTATACGAAGCGAAATAAGATCATCAAATTTGCAGGCTGCTACCACGGTCACTCGGATCTGGTGCTCGTAGCCGCAGGCTCCGGCCCGTCCACGCTGGGCATACCGGACAGCGCAGGAATTACGACCAACATTGCGAGCGAGGTTATTACCGTGCCTTTCAATGATCTGGACGCGTTGCGCCAAGCCCTGGAGCGTTGGAGTGACGATGTGGCAGCGGTCATGGTCGAGCCGATTGTCGGCAATTTCGGCATGGTGATGCCGCAGCCCGGTTTTCTGGAAGGGCTATGCTCGATGGCACGGGCAAACGGTTCGCTCGTCATCTATGACGAGGTCATTACCGCGTTCCGCTTCCACTACGGCTCCACCCAAACGTACGCCGGATTGGACAATCATGATGCGATTCAGCCGGATTTGACCGCGCTGGGTAAAATCATGGGCGGCGGCCTGCCGATCGGTGCCTACGGCGGCAGCAAGCATGTGATGGAGCAGGTTGCTCCACTCGGCCCTGCTTATCAGGCGGGCACCATGGCGGGCAACCCGGCTTCCATCTCGTCAGGCATTGCATGTCTTGAAGTACTTCAAGGCGAAGGCGTGTATGAAGAGATGGAACGTCTCGCTGTGAGACTGACGGATGGTATCGCTTCCTCAGCCGCACGTCATGGCGTGCCGTTGACAATTAACCGCATCCGTGGGGCATTCTCGACACATTTCTGTGATCATCCGATCACGAACTACGATGAGGCGCAGGATACAGACGGCGAGGCGTTCGCTTCCTTCTTCCGCCATATGCTGGATCGCGGTATTCATCTGGCCCCATCGAAGTATGAAGCGTGGTTCCTCACAACGGCGCACACAGATGAAGACGTGGATGCTACGCTGGAAGCGGCGGACGATTCTTTCCGTGCGATGGCGCAGGGCAAGTAAGCAGATTAATAAATGATGGAATGCTGATAGGATAAGAGCCGGAAGCAGCTTTTAGGATTGGGATATCCCACCTTTGAGACTGCCTTCCGGCTTTTTTAATTTGCCAACTGTACCCGTACAGTTGTACATCTTATGGATTGTATCAAATGACACCATCCGGGTATATTGGGAGGAGCAACATGTTGAAATCATTCAGGATAGGCTAATGAAAACAAATGCCTGAGCCATTACGGAGGTTTATCATGCAAAGTCGTTCCAAAACGGGAGCCGCCTATCTGGCTGCTCTCGGCTATGCCGCTATACTCGGTTTTTCATTTTTGTTTGTGAAGCTGACGGTCACAGAGGCCAGCCCGCTGGATGTAATCGCCCACCGCTTTGCTTTGTCTTTTATCGCTTTGACGGTTCCAGTACTGTTGGGCTGGATCAAGATTAACATCACGCGGCGTGATATCCTGCGTATTTTACCGCTGGCGCTACTCTCGCCTTTAGTGTATTTTCCACTGCAAGCCTTCGGACTAATGAGTACCTCTTCATCGGAAGGCGGCATTATTCAGGCGACCGTCCCTATCTTCACGCTGCTGCTGGCGTCCTATTTTATTAAAGAGCGTACAACGGTTGTCCAAAAGCTTTCCTTGCTGCTCTCTGTAGCAGGCGTTATTTTTATATTCGTGATGAAAAGTGGGGCGCCGCTGGCTTCGAACAGCTTCGGAGGTATTCTTCTGCTCGTGCTATCTGCGATATGCCTCTCCGGCTATAATGTACTGGCTCGTCCATTAACGCAAAAATACAATCCGCTGGAGCTAACCTACGTTACCTCCATTCTGGGATGTGTCGTTTTTAACTTGGTGGCCTTGGGATATCATACGATAGATGGTTCCTTGAGCACTTATATCGCTCCCCTGGTAAAGCCTGATTACTGGCTGGCACTGGCTTATCTGGGCATACTGTCTACCCTCGTCACCTCGCTTTTATCAAGCTTTGCCTTGAAGTGGATCGAAGCCTCGAAAATGAGTGTTATCGGTAATTTATCCACTCTCATTTCCATGATAGCAGGTGCTTACATTTTGAAGGAGCAACTCGCATACTATCACATTGTCGGGGCCGTTATTATTATTATCGGGGTATTGGGCACCAATTTTGGAGGTCGGAGAAGCTTCGAGCCGCGAAAAGCATCTGCTGCAAAGCCACTAAAAGTGGACTGAAGTAACATAAATGCTCACGGTTTTGACACAAAAAAGATATCCCCGAGCCGGAATAAATGACAGCCCGAGGGTATCTTTTTCAGTTCATCTATTTTACTTAGAATGGTTCACTGGAGATTAAATATCCCGCTCAAGCCAACATCTCAGCCTTCAACCGGGTACGCCATGACGCTCATTAATGCCAGTTCCGGCTGTGTCGTGTCCAGTCTACTATATTGCACAATCACCGGCACATCGCTGGTGACCGTAATCGCATAGGGGATGCCTGCCGGAATCCGTTCACCATCCCTCTCCAAAGAGGCCGTGCGGATATGACGGGTTCGCCTTCCTTCCACCACCTCGATCAATCCCTCCAGCGGCTCGCAGTCCTCAAAATAGATGTCTATACTCAGCTTGGCCCCTCGAGTTCCACAGTTCAGCACACATATACTCTCATGACTAAGCAGCTCTCCCCGGCTTTCGGGTGGAATATATCCATCGGGGATGACCCAGAATAAGCTGCCCCGCGGCAGGTTTACCTTTTCCTGAGTAAGCTCAGTATTTCTCATGCTATCCGACTCCTCTACCCGAATGGATTCTCCTTGGTACGCAGCAGTTGTGCCAGAAATGCAAGAGCCAATCCCTGACCCCAGCCCTGAATGCGTTTGTACGGCACGTTGCGGTAGCCGTCAATATCGTTCATCACGGCGGTTCCAGCGGATACACCCGTCACGGTGCCGTCCTCCTTGATTCGGGAAAGAATACCGTCGATTGCCTTTTGCGTGTATTTATTAAACAGTCGTCCCTGCATAAGCAAAGCTGTCGCAATGCCTGCAGAGCCCGAGGTTTCCAGATAGGAGATTTCATCATTCAGCACCGTATGCCACAGCCCTTCCGGGGATTGCAGCCGCACCAGCGCACTGAGCTGATCGCGCAGCGAACCGTCGATGATCATATAGGATGGATGCTGCACCTCCACGAATTTCAGCGCCTTTGCCATTGTGAGTGCTGCCCATGAATTTCCCCGCGCCCAGTAAATCCCCGACATCCGGCTTTGGTTCGCATGATCCCAACCGTGGTAATACAAATTCGTATCCGGGTCCTGCAAAAATTCCTCATGCCCGTGATATTGCCGGATACCGTCCTCCCAATATTCCTTGTTACCCAGCAGATGACCGATGCGCAGCAAATAGTAGCCTGCCATAAACATCGTATCCACCCACGCCTGCTGCGGAAATACGTCATGAAGTGAATTCACGGTATGCTGGAAAATGCCGTCGGCAAACCGCTCAGCTTTTTTGGCCAAAAATTCTGCCATCTCGATGGCGATATCAAGGTATTTTTGCTCACCTGTAGCCTGATACAGCGTCAGCAAGCAGTGTCCCACAGACACACCGTTCACCGAGAGCGGTGGAAGTCCATCCGCAATATTTTCATCGACCCATTCCTTTAATTTGGTCAAATACTTCTCGTTCCCGGTTGCTTCATAGGCTTCACACACCCCGTAAAAGGCCACACCACCAGGCCAATCCCAGCTATAGTGCATTTGAAATGTGCGTTCCACCACCCGGTCGATCACCTGTTTAATTTGTTCCTCATTAAAAATCAGTGCAGGCATTTCTTCGTCTCCCCCTTTGGTAATTTTCACGTTAACTGCCTCCTTGACACCCGTTAGAGAAAAACCCGTCCGTCTATCGTAAATATATGCGTAAGGGTTGCAAATCCAGCTCCTTCACAGCATCCACCACCATGTCTGCAATACAGACCGCACCGTTCTCATGAAAATGTGTATTATCCTCCAAGCCACTGGAAAAGTTCAAATATTCACCAGGCAGCAGCCACATAAAAAGCTCTTTGCTTGCCTCGGGACCCAGCCGCTCATATAACTCCTGCGTGCGGGCAGCCAAGTCAATCAGAGGCACGTTCGCCTCTTCCGCCAGCTCACGAACCGCTGTTACATAGTCACCATGTGTGTCGGATAGCGTACCATCCCCGTTAAAATAACGGCGGTGTACAGGTGTGACCAGCACTGGAGTAGCCTCATGACTTCTGGCTCCGTCAATGTAGAGGCGCAGATGCTCCTTGTAGGTCGTAAAAGGCTCTGTAGCCCGTTCCGGGTCCGACTTCTGATCATTATGGCCAAACTGGATGAACAGGAAGTCTCCTACTTTCATTTCAGTCAAAATGACGTCCAGCCGTCCTTCGTCCACGAAGCTTTTGGAGCTTCTTCCCGATACGGCATGATTATCCACGCAGACATCGTGCTTGAACAGGGCTGGCAAAGCCTGGCCCCAGCCTGTATATGGATAGCCGGACGCATCCTGATCCGTAACCGTGGAATCTCCGGCCAGGAACAGCCGGACGGTCTGTGGCGCTGGCGTAATCTCCAGCGCATTGAGCCGCGGGGCGGGGCCCGATACGGCGAGGCGCAGCTTGCCGCCCCTGACGGGCACCGCAAACCGGGCCTCTGTGAACTGGCCCGGCAGCGTGTGTAACGGGGGCAGCACATGCTTGCCCTCGCCCGCTTTGAGGCGTGTGAGCGTCTCTGCGAGCAGATCGCCGAGCAGCGCAGTGACGAGATACGTCCCGTCCTCCGGTACATCGGCGACAAACACAGCCCCCAGCGGAATGCAAAAGCTGCTTCGCAGCCGTGCGAGCATATCCTTAGGTGCGGATACGTCGGACATCTGCCTTTCCCGGCCATACACATGGTCTACGTCTTCAAACCCGTAGCCCTGCTCGGCAGTATACAGGCAATCCGGGGGTACTCCCGTGTAGCTATCCGCAGGCTCACCCGGACCAAAATCGAACTTCCACATTCCACTCACCTCTCCGCAATAGTCCTTAGCCCTACCCTATCCCTTCAATCCACTCGTACTCATTCCCTCAACAATCTGCTTCTGGAATGCGAAGAATACAGCGATAACCGGTAGCAAGCTTAAGATGGACATGGCGAACATCCCACCCCAGTTGGAGGCAGACTCGCTGTCGAGGAACATTTTGAGTGCAATAGAAACGGTATATTTATCCGGCGAGTTCAGATACAGTACCGGACCGAGCAAATCCTCCCATTTCCAGTAGAAAGAGAAGATTGCCGCCGTAGCCAGTGACGATTTAAGCAGGGGTAAAATAATTCGAAAATACAGCCGGAACTTGCCGCATCCGTCAATCGTCGCCGCTTCATCCAACTCTGCCGGTATCGTCCGTATAAACTGAACCATCAGGAAGATAAAGAACGGCATTCCGAAAAACGACGGTACTACCAGCGGCAAGATCGTATTGATCCACCCGAGCTTGGTGAAAATAATATATTGCGGTACCAGTACCACATCCCCTGGCAGCATCAGCGTCACCATCATCAGGGCAAACCACAAGTTACGCCCTCTGAATTTCAAACGTGCAAAGCCAAATGCGATCAATGAGGAGGAAAGCACAGCTCCAATCGTTGAAATCACAACGATAGTGAGCGAATTCATAATATATGTGCCAAAGTTATACCCAGTTGTGCCTTTCCAGCCTGTTACATAGTTTTGCCAGATCCATTCTGTAGGGAAAAGCGAGGATGCCGTGACGAATATCGTCCGACTTTCTTTAAACGAGCTGAACAGCATCCAAAACACGGGATACAGCATCAGGAGCGCCAGTGCAGCGACCAGAATATGATAAATTGGCCATTTGAACGTTTTCCATGCCATCGGTATCAGCGCCCCTTTTCCGTTTCATAGAATACCCAGTATTTGGAGGATATAAATAATATCGCTGTCAGGATCGCAATCATAATGAGCATGACCCAGGCCATGGCCGCCGCATATCCCATATTGCTGAACATAAACGCCTGCCGGAACAAATACAACGAATGCAGCATCGTTCCATCCATTGGACCGCCCTCGCCCTTGGAAATAACATACGCCGGAACGAAGGTCATAAAGGCACTGATCGTCTGCATAATCAGGTTAAATAGAATAATTGGACTAAGCAGCGGCAGCGTAATACTGAAAAATTTTCGCATTGGCGAAGCACCATCTACGCCGGACGCCTCGTACAATTCAACAGGAATATTCTTCAATCCTGCCAGAAAAATGAGCATGGACGAACCAAATTGCCATACAGACAAGGTGATCAGCATCGTCAGTGAAGCATCCGGATCACCAAACCATTTCACCGGAGTCGCCCCCAGGGTCGAAAGCAGGCTGTTCACAATGCCGTTATTACTGAAAATGTTCCGCCACATAATGGACACCGCAACACTGCCTCCGATAATAGACGGCAGATAATACATCGTCCGATACGTGCCGACCATGCGCGATTTGGTATTCAAAATCATAGCCACGAACAGCGCAAAAATCAGTCGCAGCGGTACGCCAACCAGTACATACGTAAACGTGACTCGGATTGAATTCCAGTATTTCGGGTCGCCTGTGAACATTTTCTCGAAGTTCCCCAGACCAATCCATTTGGGCGGAGTGAACAGATTGTAGCTTGTAAAGGACAGATACAGTGAAATAAACATCGGAATTAACGTAAACGCGAGAAAGCCCACAATAAACGGGCTGATAAACGCATATCCGGTCATATTGGCTCTCAAGCTCTGATGATTTCGCAAGCTCATCAAGCCTCCCTTCTGTTACAATTTCCCAAATAGATTGGATTAAAAATATTATATAGTCGTTGTTACGTGTATTTTATTATGATAATACAAAGGTAGCTTATGCAGTTTGCTCGTCGGGTTAACCGTACGCAATCAAGCTATGCACTACGCACGGTTAACTTAACGAAACTTGCATTCGCCCAAATGCTAAAGTTGGTTCAGGTACTCAAAGATAAGCTTCCATTGCATCGCCTACTGCTTATTATTCGCAAGAATGGCATTCGCATCTGCGCGGAATTTGACCGCTGCATCCTCAGGTTTCATCTGTCCGAAATTGACCTGCTCAATATAATCGGTCAGCGTTGCAATCACTTCCGGTGATCCAACTGGCGGCGGTGGGCTCATTGGGGAAGCTTTCGGCTCCATGGAAGCCACGAATTCAAACACCTGCTTCGTAGGCTCGCTTAACTCCGGTACTACAGCTTCCTTGATTTTGGCGGAAATCGGTACGCCCCGTTCGCCTTTAATCAATTTATTGGCTTCCACATCGTTCATCCAGAAATCAATAAACTTTGCCGCTTCATCCTTCACCTGCGAACGGGCAGCGACCGTCCAATACATCGTAGGCTGCATGTAGATACCTTTTTCCATATTCGGCCCAAACATCGGAGCCAGCGCCATTGGGCGGTTAACGACCTGCTGTAAGCCCACATACTGATTGGACCACTGCCAAATGCCGATGCCCGTTCCTTTTACGATATCGGATTCCTCAAGAATACCCTTGGTTTGGTTCATAATTTCAGGCGACGGGGTCGCCCCCTTCTTGATCAGATCAGCCAATCCGTCGAAGAAATCGACAAACAGCTTGTCATCGTCATACCCCAATCCTGTTCCTTCCGCATTGTAGAGGGACTTTCCTTGAGTACGCAAATAGTAATGGAAGAAAATATCGGCAGCCATGGAGCTGTCAAAGTATACTTTATTGGAGCCTGCCTTCAAGGCCAGTTCTTTGTATTGATCCCATGTCCAGTTGTCAGGAATTTTATCTATGCCCGCTTTTTTGAGCAACGCCGGGTCATACTGGAAACCCAGAACATTAACACCTGTTGGAATACCATATTGCTTTCCGGCAATTACGCCGGTTTTGAGTACATTTTCGGTCACATCAGCAACCTGAATTTTTTGATTCAAGTAAGGCGCTAGATCCTCCAGTTGGCCATTCTTCGCATATTGGCTAATGTATGAAATGTCCATTTGTACAATATCCGGCAGTTGGTTTGCCGCAGCCTGCGGGGCGAGCTTTTTCCAATAGTCATCAAAAGAGGCGTATTCCACATCAATCGTCACATTCGGATTTTTCTGCTTATACAGGTCGACGACCTTCTGCGTATATTCATGACGCGTATCCGATCCCCACCAAGCGATCCGCAACTTTACCTTCCCGTCTGCACTTGTGCCCGAATTGCCGCCGCCATTTGCTCCGCTGCATGCCGTCGTCAAAACGAGCAGCATAGCTATGATCAGAAACCATCCTTTTTTGCCCACCTATCTCTCCCCTTTTCGCTGTTCTTGAAAGGAGCCGTAATACAAGTGACAACGTATTTACGCTAATTTGATAGCGTTTACATTTGCTCCTGTTGTTATTTTCCCAAAAGCAGCGAAACATTGGAATACACAAATCAGGTTTTCTGGGTTCAAAAAACAGAGGGACTCCATCAGCTCATCCCCGTTCCTGTGACTTAATGTACTCGGAAGGCGTCATGCCGGCCCATTTTTTGAACACCTGGCTGAAATATTGGGCGTTTCCGCCGAAGCCGAACCATTCGGCCAGCTCGAACACCTTCACGTCTCCCGTCTCCCGAATATGCTCTGCTGCACGCTCGATGCGGTAGCGATTGACGTAATGCGAAAAGTTTTCACCCGTCACCTTTTTGAAAATTTTCCCTAAGTAGTCGGAATTCATGTACAGCATTTGACCCGCCACTCCGTTCAGTGACAAATCGGATTTTCTGTAGTTTTGCTCGATGATAGTGATCATTTTATCAACGGTGGAGGACTGCCGGGACACATTGCTTTTATAGTAGATCGCGGTCATTCGTCCGGCGGCTTCCTGTACGAAAGATTTGAGGCAAGCGAGTGTTTTTTGCTCAGCCAGCACGACCATTCGGCTGGTGAATGCCGCGCGTTCCTCCTCGGGACATATGCGAATCATGGCTGCATACAGTTGCAGCACATAGGAGCGGGTCACGGAAATTTCCAGCTTCATACGGGACAGGATGCCGAATAGCCGATCTACCTCCTGCGCTACCTCCTCCGTATTCCCCGCCTTAATCAGCAGGCCAAACTTCTCTTCGTCCAGCTCCAAGTCTGCCATCTCCCGGGGTTCTTCGGCTGCCAGATCCTCCTTGGTGATCAGACTGCCCTCCCCGGTGTAAAAACGGTGATTCATACAATGCAGCGTCTCCCGATACATCCCGCGTGAATGCTGCATACTATCCGACTCACTAACCGCGATCGTTACCTCCAGCTTGTAAAAGCGACGAAACGTCGCACGCACCGCTTCAATCTGCTTCATCAGCCGTGACGTGTCATCCCCGCTCTCCAGCACGATGAGCAGTTGTCCTTGCATGGTCGTCCCTAGCAATACATCGTCCATTAAATCCGCCGCAATATTTTGCAGCGCAAACAGATGCTCCGGCTCATGGGATTCCTCGACCCGCAGCAGGAGCATCCGAACCTGCTTATCTTGCAGCTCCAGACTGAATAACCGCTCATAAAAAGCGATATCCCGACTGCCGTAAGTTTTATAGGAAATAAACTCTTTCAAAAAATGCTCCTTCACATGAGGCAGCATACGCTGAAAATCAAGCTTCATCCGGTTCACGAACTGCTTGCGTTCGTCCTGTTCCTCCCGCTCCTGCCCCAGCTCGGTCAGCGCCTCATGGATTTGCCGCTCGTTGCAGGGCTTCAATAAATAGTGTTTTACCCCGTATTGCATGGCCCGACAGGCATAATCAAAATCCTTATAACCAGACAACAGAATGAAACGAACGTCCGGAAAATGCTCCGTCGTTCTCGCCACCAGTCCGATTCCGTCCAGTCCGGGCATAGAGATATCGCTAATGACAAAATCAGGCGGGCTGGCCTGAATCTGATCATACGCTTCAATCCCATTACGTGCCGTACCGACCAGCCTCGTACCCGCTTTGCCCCAATCGACCACCTGTGATATACCTTCCAAAATCATACGCTCATCATCAACCAGCAGCACCTTGTACATGATCCTGATCCCCTTTCACATATGGAATACAGACATGAATCGACGTTCCTGTTCCTGACTCGCTATGCAGCTCTATGCCCCACGGTGTACCAAACGTCAGGTCAATCCGCTCCTGAATGTTGGCAAGCCCAATACCCTGCCCCCGTGTAGCGACCTGCCCGCTCCGCAGCTGCTCCAAAAAATCCTGAGTCATGCCCTGCCCGTCATCCTCCACCCGCAGCAACAACGCCCCTTCTTGCTCCCGGGCAATGATAGCAATCCGACATGGCTCAATTCGCGGCTCCAGCGCGTAATGAATCGCATTCTCTACCAAAGGCTGGAGCGTTAACTTCGGAATTTGCACGTCCATCAGTTCTTCCGGTACATCCAGATGGAAAATGAGTCGCTCGTCGAAGCGTGTTTTTTGGATCGTTACATAACTTCGCACAATATCCAGCTCTTTTCGAAGTGGAATGAGCTGTTCTTCAAAACTGACGGCACTGCGTAGCAGAAAGGCCAGCGCCTCCACCATTTCCGAAATCCGATCCTGCTTATTCGCCTTGGCGAGCCAGTTCACGGACTCCAGCGTGTTATACAAAAAATGCGGATTAATCTGCGCCTGAAGCGCTTTAAGCTCCGTTTCCCGCAGCAATAGCTGCTTTGCCACATTCTCATTAATCAGCTCACGGATACGGCGGATCATCTTCTTATAGGTACGGTGCAGCAAGCCCACCTCATCCTGTGTGGAAAGCGGAACCGCGCCGAGAGCTTCCTCCTCCAGACGATCCAGATCGCCTTTTTCAATTTTACGCATGTTCTGGATTAATTGAACGATCGGCTTCGTAATACTGCCAGATAGTCGGGCCCCCAGTGCCAGCGCAATCAGAAGCATAATTACAAAAATTGCGCTTACAATTTCTTTGATGATCGTAATACTGCGAAACATGTCGTCGAAGGGGGTCATATGCAAATACGTCCAGCCCGTATAGGAGGATTTGGTTTGAGCTGCGAAAAAGGTTCCGCCTGTGTAGGTTGCAATACCATAAGGCTGCTTTCGCCCAAGCTCGGCCTGAATATCGCTGTCACTCAACAGCGGTGTTTCGGGATAGATCATACGTCTTCCGTCGGTGATCATTAGCTGTCCATCACCACCAGAAGTCTGCACACGGTCAGCTACAATCCGGTCAATCCGTACACGAATCGCCAGCGTTCCGAGTCCGTTCAGAGTAAAGTTGGAATCCGTAAAGGATTTGAACTGCCTCGCAGCCAGCAGGGAGGAGTGACCCGCCACATACCATGCATTGGAGCCGTTATGTTCGTCTGCCAGCATCGACAGGGTGGAGCGAAGCTCCTGAGGAATGCCCTCGCGGTTGCCCGCACTCATGACTTGCCCCTCTTTGTCGATCACCATCATAGAGTAGATATAGGTTTCAGAGCCGGCGAAGGCGATAAGCCTGTTCGTTATTTTTTTACGCAGCACCATTTTGGCATAAGGTGAGGTTTCCTTTTCCAATTGTAGCAGATAACGCTGAAGCTGCTCATCTGTTATCACCTTGAAAGTAACTTTTTCAACATCTTTCAGCTCATTTTCAATACCGATTGAGGAAATATTGAGCACTTCGGATGTCTTTTTATACATTTGATTATCATAAATATGAAATACGTATTTAAGTATGACTGCAACAACCGCAAAATTAACCAGCATGAGCACTGTAATCAACAGCACCATTTTATGATGGATTCCGGCATTTTTGAAAGCGCTTTTAAAATAGGTTATCAGTGGATGTCGCCTCCTTCGCTCGTCCTGTCCGGTCCAGTCTGGAATGGAGATTGCCTGATAAAGCTGTACATCATACAAAATACCCCAAGCCTTGGTCATTCGGCAAGAGGTATTTGTGTTCGCTTAGCGTTTGTCGGTTGGTTCCGATGGGTCCGCCTTGCTCATATATTCATCGTATCGGTCGTCCAGTTCCCGTGCCATGCTGCGGTATTTACGCGTCTCCTCCACAATAGGGTCGATATGGGTTTGAATCCGCACCTCATATTTAGGAGTAAGCCGTTCGCGTTTTTTGGCCTCATTCTCACGAATTTCGCCTTCCATCAGCATTTCACTGAGCTCGCGTTCCAATTCTTCGGATTGGCTCATCACGCTACCCTCCTTCAGAATGATCTGCGTTTTATTATAACCCGGTTGCGTCTGCTTCTTTCAGCACTTGAATGAGTTGAGAATGAATAGCCGTATTGGTCGCTGCAATATGTCGCACACTCAGGTCATAAGGTCTACCGAGCGTATCTGTGATCGTTCCCCCCGATTCCTGCACCAGCAAAGCGCCCGCTGCCACATCCCAAGCATTCAGACCGATTTCACAGTAAGCTGTAAGCCGTCCTGAAGCCACATAGGCCAAATGCAATGCTGCCGAGCCAAGCGCCCGGATGCCTCTCACCTGAGGTGTAAGTGCCTGTGTAATCTTCATATTTAGCGGCTGTGCAAAAGTGCGGTCCGGCGGGAAGCCGATGCACACCAGACTATCTCCCAGTGTTTCTTCTCTGGATGCTCTCATTGGATTGCCATGGACATACGCGCCCTTACCTTTTTCAGCTACAAACATTTCGTCGCGGGACGGATCATAAATGACACCGACAATCACCTCTCCACGGTGGGCCAAGGCGATAGATACACTGTAGTACGGTAGGCTGTGTACAAAATTGGTCGTGCCGTCTACCGGATCAATAATCCACAAATATTCCTCTTCGCGAGCAGCCTCCAACGCACGGGCCGAAGCCTCAGCCCCCGGCTCTACACCCTCTTCGCCCAGAATGGCATGGTCGGGAAAATGGGTAAGAATCAGTCTGCGGATCATTTGCTCCGCACCTTTATCCACTTCGGTCACAAGGTCCGTCGAAGATTGCTTGGTGCTTAACTGCTCAACGGTACCCAGTCTGCTTTTGATCCATTCCCCGGCTTTGGATGCTGCGTTAATGGCCACAGCGGTATAGCTTTTTCCTGATACGATATAGGGAACCTTTTCGTTTTCATGTTCATTCAACGTGTTCACTCTACTTTCTATATCATTGTTACGTGGTTTACGAAGCTGCATTACAGCACAGTTTCTTAACCATCTCTATTAAAGGTACACATCTAGTTTACACATTCTAGTATACACAATAAGCTTCATAAAGTTTCTCTATATGGGAGCATTATCCGCGGAACACTATTCTTTAAGGCGTAATTTCTACCGAAGCCCCATCCAGCACCTTCACTCCGTCACCTTCACGTGCACGCAGTTCGTCCATCAGTCTGAACAACGCTTCATCCTTGCGTTTGGCTTCAAGCATGACATCAATCTGATCCGTATATCCGGCAATGTTGCGCAAAAAAGTAAGCAGCGGCTCCACCTGGACACCATCCGCATGACCGCGGGGGTCTTTTTCACTTTTGGGGCTGGATGCATGGATTTTGGGTGGCAGTGGATGATCGGGAGAAGATCCCGTTTGAGCCAGTTCCCCTTTCCAGGTATCCAAAATGCCGGGCCACAGCTCCCACGGCTTCTCGCCCTCATTATTCACCCATTGATGATGAATGTCGAGAACCATCGGCAGCCCCGTCCGCTTGCACGCATCCAGCGTTTCCATCGCATTAAACGTTTTATCATCATTTTCCAGCGTCATTCGTTCCCTTAACGAAAGCTCCAGCGCACCCACTTGCTCTACAAAACGCTGACTCGACGTCACCTTGTCTCCATACGCGCCGCCGATATGAATGTTGTTCTTGGCATCCGCACCAAGTCCCATCGCCTCCAGCATCGCTTTATGATGCTTGAGATCGTTAATGGAGCTTTGCAGCACTTCCGGGCGGGGAGTGCTCAGCACTGTAAAATGATCCGGGTGAAACGATACCCTCATCCCGTTCGCTTTGACAACATTCCCGACCTCTGCAAAATCAGCGGCAAGCGCCTGAAAAGGGTCCCAGTCACGCAAATCCTGATGAGTCGCCAGCGGAATCAGCTTGGATGAAAAACGGTACACCTTGATATCGCTCGCCCGATTATGACGCAGCAGCCGCAGTGTATTATGCAGATTTTCGGCTGCAATCCGCTCCAGTTTGCGAATCGCGGCCTCTCGATCTCCAATTTTGTTAAAGCTGGCGAGCGTCATCGTTTTGGAGGGCGACGCATTTTGTACGGTGACTGACATGGCTACATAGCCGAACCTTACTATCATAGGGTGTCCTTCCTTTCAGCAGATCGCAGTAGATGGCAAGGCCGCTTTCGTTCTGTGACCTCAATCCCTTTTCTACTGATCATACCCGGAAAAGCTCCCTCTGATTCGGCGTGAACCAGTTCTTGTCCTGCCTATTGCGCTCCAAAAAACATTTCATCCGCCAAGGCGGTCTGAATTCTTGCTTCCTCTTCATTCAGTTTGCGAATGAGGATCATTTCAACCTCGGTCACTTCGTCGCCCTGAAAATTGATTTCGGCAATACAGCCGACAATCTGCACGATGGCAACTGCCACATTGTCCGCACTGTAAGCGATGACCTTCTGGCCTGTCGGGAACACACGCAGTCCGGATTTAACCATTTTACCGCGTCCGTATTCCAGCAGTTCGTACAATTCCTGTTCGCTCTTGAATTTGCACACCGAGTTAAATTCCGTTTGAAAGCCCATGTTTAGCCGCCACCTTTCGTGATTAAGGATTTGCAAATCCTAATTGTAAACCGTGTATATGAACAAAAAGGGGAGTGATCAGCTCCCCCTGGTTCGTTTTATGAGTTCTCATAGTGCAGCGCAGACCTGCGTTCATAACGCTCCAGTGCGAGCGCAATCATGCGGTCCAGCAAGCTTTGATAGGATACGCCCGTTTCTCTCCACAGCAATGGATACATACTGAACGGCGTAAAGCCCGGCATCGTGTTTATTTCATTAATTAGAATATGTCCGTCCGAACGTCTGACGAAGAAATCGGCTCGGGAAATCCCGCAGCCCTCCAGAGCGCGGAATGCCTGCAATGCAGCTTCACGGATACGATCCGCCACTTCCTCGTCCAACGGTGCCGGAATGAGCATTTCTGATTGGCCGTCCGTGTATTTGGCAGCATAATCGTAATAGTCACTGGACGATACAATTTCCCCCGGTACGGAAGCAATCGGCTCGTCGTTGCCAAGTACGCTGACCTCGACCTCGCGGGCATCGACATACTCCTCCACAATGACCTTCAGATCAAATTGCAGAGCCAACTCGACTGCTTTTTCCAGCTCTTCCCGGTTATTGGCTTTGGAAATGCCGACACTTGATCCCAGATTCGCCGGTTTGACGAAGCACGGGTACCCTAACTCGGTTTCCATGTGGCGCACCAAATCATGACTCGTTTGTGACCACTGTGTACTGTTAAAATAACAGTATTTCACTTGCGGCAATCCTGCATGCTCAAACAGCTTCTTCATGACGCCTTTGTCCATCCCTGCGGCAGAAGCCAGCACACCTGCACCGACATAAGGCATATCTGCCATTTCGAACAAGCCCTGAATCGTTCCGTCCTCACCAAAGGTGCCGTGCAGCAGCGGGAACAGCACATCCAGCGTCTGCTCTCCGTACAGCTTGCCAAACAACGTATCTAATGCCGCCTTCGTACCGCCCTCTGCGCGCTCCAGCTTCAATTGCTCTACGGAAGCCAAAGGTGCGTCAAGCAGCAACCCTCTGCGCCAATCGCCAGCCTTCGTAATATAAAAAGGAATAATCTCGTATTTCTCATAATCAAAAGCGTTCAGTACCGCATACGCCGTTTGCAGCGAAACCTCATGTTCACCCGATTTGCCGCCGTACACCAGCCCTACGGTCAATTTTTGTTTTGCCATGCCTATCCTCCGCTTTCCTGCTTTCGTCATTGTGCCTGATTTGCGTCACTGTACCTGTTATAAACATTTCATTTAAAAATAGTCGGCGATATGATAAAAGCGATACACCGTGTTGTCCGTCCACGCATACGAATTTTTGTAGTCCCAATAACGATGTCTGGAGCTTACTGTATGCGCATTGACAAGCGGCATCCCGCCCGCATCAAAGGCCGTTACCACCGTGCTGTGCTGAAAGGTGCCGTCACCATCCCAATCATAAAAAATGACGTCACCCAGCATTAGCTGCTCCGGACGACTCACCTGCTCGGCGGTCAACCCCCACGAGCTGGAGCCCAAATACCGCTCCAGACTGTTGGAAACCGCCCAACTGTAGCTCCACAGCTCACGTCCGGTGACCCGTCCTTTGTACCACCAGCCCGATTCTCTTTTACCAGTATAGTGGATCGGTGCGCCCCCTGCAAAGAGGCATTGCGAGATATAATTGGTGCAATCCACATCAAAACCTTCAAACTCCGGGTTGAAGCTATCCCACCACTGATCCGCATAGGCTGCCGCCTCTTCCCGGCGATATCGGCTGGGGCGTGCTGATGAGCCAAAACCCAGTACACCGCGATTCAACAGCGGTAGATTCCCTCCCTGATTAAACGACGCCTGTTCAAAAGGAACCTCTCCCCCCGCTGGCTTTCGTTCTGCCGGATCACGCTCAATTCTTGCCACCTGCCAGGCTTCACCCTCGCGCGTGAACGTCAGACGTTCCCGTTCAATACGATCCTCCCGGTGGGTCATTCCGCCTTTTTCATAAAAGAGCCGGACATGCAGTTGTACATCCACCACAGCCTCTTCCGGCGTATCCTGCACAATTCGCAGCGGCTTGGCGCGTGTTTCGCTACGTAATGGAACGGCGTTCCGCTCGTTATACCACTGTTCCAATCTGGCCGTACGGGCCGCACGCTCCATCCGCTGACCTACCTCCAGATATTCATCCGGCTGTGGAGCGCTGTTCACCTCACTCCGGTTATATTGGTTCACATAAGCAAAAAGGGCCTGCTTCCATTCCCGCTCCCCCATCCCTGTCCCTCCATTTCCGTCCCGCCATCCCTGTTTGGGAATAGCCGGGATACTGAATAACTTTCTTACTTCCCTCTATAGCCTGATATGGCTCTCTATCTATAAGTATGAATCTCTAAAGCTTGGTATGAACACGGAAACACAAGAAAGAGGAACGTTTTATTTTCCAGGCTTCGGTGTACAAATTAGGCCAAAAAAACTTTACGTAATCGATTGAAAACGGTATACTTAATGCAGAAACATTATTTTGAAATTAGGTTTCATCTAATGAAACTAATTAAAATCATCTTCTCCTCTATTATGAAAATAACGGTTATCCATAGGTTAATCGGTTATTCTTCAAATCAGCCATGCTGCTTTCATGAGAGCGTAACCAAATTAAACCAACTGTGCAAGACGTCGAAAAAACGACATCCCTATTTTTCCCCAAGCATCCACTTCAAGGAGGTAATACTTATGTCAGGAAAAGATGAATTCTCCATTGCCCGCAGTCTCGAAGTCAACGGCAAGCCTTACCGTTATTACAGTCTCAAGGCACTGGAGGAACAAGGAAAAAGCGGTATCGCCAAGCTGCCCTTCTCCATTAAAGTGTTGCTGGAAGCCGCTGTGCGCCAATTCGATGGACGCGCAATAACTGAGGAGCATGTGCAACAGCTTACAGGCTGGGCTGAGGATCGTGACACCAACAAGGAAATTCCGTTCATCCCTGCACGCATCGTACTTCAGGATTTCACCGGTGTTCCGGTGGTTGTCGATTTGGCAGCCATGCGCGATACTGTGAAAAAAGCGGGCGGCGATCCGAAACAAATCAACCCGCTCGTACCCGTCGATCTCGTTATCGACCACTCGGTTATGGTCGATGCCTTCGGTACCAGCGAAGCGCTGGACTATAATATTAATGTAGAATTTGAGCGTAACGAGGAACGGTACCGTTTTCTGCGCTGGGCGCAAACGGCGTTCAACAACTTCCGTGCAGTGCCACCGTCCACCGGTATCGTCCATCAGGTCAATCTGGAGTATCTCGCATCCGTGGCCACCACCAAAACCATTGACGGCGAAACCGTCGTCTTCCCGGATTCCCTCGTCGGAACGGATTCCCATACGACGATGATTAACGGCCTGGGTGTTGTAGGCTGGGGCGTCGGCGGGATTGAAGCAGAGGCGGGAATGCTGGGGCAACCGCTGTATTTTGTCACTCCCGATGTTATCGGCTTCAAGCTGACAGGCAGTCTGACGGAAGGCTCTACCGCCACCGATCTGGCACTCACTGTAACCCAAATGCTGCGTAAAAAAGGCGTAGTCGGCAAATTCGTGGAATTTTACGGACCCGGCCTGGCTAACATCAGCTTGGCTGACCGTGCAACGGTTGCCAATATGGCACCGGAATACGGCGCAACGGTTGGCTTCTTCCCGGTCGATGCGGAAACGCTGGCCTACCTGCGCAGCACCGGACGTTCTGATGAGCAAGTGAGTCTTGTAGAGGAATATTACAAAGCGCAAGGCATGTTCCGCACATCCGACACGCCGGACCCTGCGTTCAGTGATACGATTGAGCTGGATCTGGCTTCGGTTGTACCAAGTCTCGCGGGTCCCAAACGTCCGCAAGACCGTGTTGAGCTTAGCCGCATGAAGGAAACCTTTGAAGGCATTATCCGTACCCCTGTGGACAAAGGCGGCTACGGACTGAGTGATGAAAAGATCGCGCAGAAGATTCCGCTGACCCACCCGGACGGCTCCACCAGCGAGCTGGGTACTGGCGCAGTCGTGATTGCGGCTATCACAAGCTGCACAAACACTTCCAACCCTAGCGTTATGCTGGGCGCAGGCTTGCTCGCCAAAAAGGCAGTACAACGCGGGCTCAAAAAGCCGGGCTATGTGAAAACCAGCTTGACGCCGGGCTCCCTTGTCGTGACGGAATACCTGCAAAAAGCCGGGCTGATCGGTCCGTTGGAAGCCCTCGGCTTCCATGTGGCAGGCTACGGCTGCGCGACCTGTATCGGTAACTCCGGGCCACTTCCTGACGAAGTGAGTCAAGCCATCACAGACCACGATTTGACGGTTGGCGCAGTCATTTCCGGCAACCGGAACTTTGAGGGCCGCGTACATGCGCAAGTCAAAGCCAACTACCTCGGCTCACCGCCACTGGTTGTTGCTTATGCGCTGGCAGGTACGGTGAACATTGATTTGGTGAATGATCCGCTCGGTTACGATCAGGACAATCAGCCGGTCTACCTGAAAGACATCTGGCCAACTTCCGAGGAAATTAAGGAAGCGATCAGCCTGTCGCTCAGCCCGGATATGTTCCGTCGTAAATATGAGAATGTATTTACTGCCAACGAAAAATGGAACTCCATTCCGGTTCCTGAAGGCGAACTGTATGAATGGGATGAAAAATCAACCTATATTCAAAATCCACCATTCTTTGAAAAACTTCAGGATGGCGTGCAGGATATCAAGGAAATCCGTAATGCCCGTGTGCTTGCCCTGTTGAATGATTCGGTCACTACGGACCATATCTCACCAGCAGGCAACATCGCCCCTTCCAGCCCGGCAGGACTGTACTTGAAGGAGCATGGCGTGGAACGCAAGGACTTCAACTCCTACGGCTCCCGTCGCGGTAACCACGAGGTCATGATGCGCGGTACATTCGCCAACATTCGTATCCGCAACAACGTAGCTCCCGGCACCGAGGGCGGCGTGACCAAATACTTGCCGACGGATGAGGAAATGTCCATCTACGATGCATCTATGAAATATCAGGCAGCCGATCAAAACCTGATCGTTATTGCCGGCAAGGAATACGGCACAGGCAGCTCCCGTGACTGGGCAGCGAAGGGTACGCTTCTGCTGGGTGTCAAAGCCGTCATTGCAGAAAGCTTCGAGCGGATTCACCGCAGTAACCTGGTCGGCATGGGCGTGCTTCCACTGCAATTCCAGGAAGGCTACGGCTGGTCCAGCCTGGGTCTGAACGGTCGTGAAACGTTTGACATTCTCGGCATCGACAATGACGTGAAGCCGGGTCAAGAGCTTACCGTTGTGGCCAAACGCGAGGATGGCACGAAGTTCGAGTTCCCGGTAACTGCCCGTCTGGACAGCACCGTCGATATTGATTACTACCATAACGGCGGCATTCTGCAAACCGTATTGCGTCAGATGATTCAAGAATAAAGAGCGAATGAATAATAAAAATCCCCTTCAAAATGCAGTGAAAAACTGCAAATTGAGAGGGGATTTTTAACTATAAATGCATACTCGAAGCATTCAGGAGAAAACATATGCCTATGATTGAAAATACGAGGGTTATAAGAACTGTGAAGAGACTAGGCAGACTTTTCATTATTGAACCCTCTTCACTATTGAACTGACGGCTGAGATAGGGTTGGAATATAAGCAGAGATGCGATGCGTCGTCCACCACGCAATTTCATTCGAAAGCAACCATGGAAACCTCAAACCGATTAGACGATTAGGTTTTAATGTAGTGCATGTTATCCCTACTGCTAAATGTAATATAGACGATAGGATTAAGACCATATTTAAAGTGCTGAACAGAAACTTGCCTGAATATTTCAGCATGAGAGCAAGGTAAATCAGATCCCCATCTTCGAACCTCCCTATAGCAGGAATCATACGATTTACTTTTATTATGCATTTTTTTCAAAAACCAACCAGGAGAAAAACATCACAACAACAAAAAAGCCGCTCCCTCAGGACCGACTT
Organism: Paenibacillus sp. 23TSA30-6; assembly: GCF_014858585.1. Lineage (NCBI taxonomy): Bacteria > Bacillati > Bacillota > Bacilli > Caryophanales > Paenibacillaceae > Paenibacillus > Paenibacillus sp. 23TSA30-6. Next base: position 41,814 of record NZ_SLTL01000024.1, read on the forward strand.
CTAACCATTTTCACATCTAACCTTACCTTTATTCCCACCAGCTACTTCGAAATATCGAGAAAACCCTCTCCGAACACGTCTCGCACGTCATGAATCGTGATGAACGCTGCTGTATCGATAGCCTTCACAATCTTTTTAAGCGCCGACACCTCTTGTTTACTAATGACGATATATAGAACTTCTTTCGGGTTTTTCGTGTAATATCCGTGGCCTGACAGGACTGTAACTCCCCGATCCATTTGGGTAATGACCATCTCGGCAATTTTGTTTTGATGCTCCGAAATGATCATGACCGCTTTTTTTGGGTTCAGTCCTTCGATCATAAAATCCATAACCTTCGTACCGACATACAAAATAACGATAGTCAGCATAAGCTTTTCCGGGCCAATAATAAAATAGGACGAAAACGCAACAATCAGATCAAAAAACAGCAAGCCATAGCTGATGTTCCAATCCAGATATTTGTTGGCGATCCGGGCCAAAATGACCGTTCCTGCTGTTGTACCGCCCACCCGCACGATCAGGCCAATTCCGATACCCACCAAAACCCCGGCAAATACGGCGTTAATCGTCGGCTCATGCGAATCAATCCGCCAGTTGGCCGTTAAATGTAAAAACAGCGAGTTAAAAGCAACCGCAATCACAGTGTACAGGGTTGTTCTCTTGTCCAAAAATTTATATCCGACAATCAGCAGCAAGCCATTGATTACTAGATTGACGATCGAAGGGGACCACTGAAACAGGTAGTACAAAATAATCGTGACCCCTGTAACGCCCCCCTCGCCAAACTCATTCGGGATAACAAACAGATTAACAGCCAGCGCGAAAAAAAACGCACCCAGAATAATAAATGCGATGTCCGCAATACTTTTTTTCATATATGTCCTGGTCCTTTCTCAAACATTTCAACGGATGAATCGCCAGATGGATTGGCTGATTCTAGTAGCTAAAACACGCTTACAACCAGTTCATGGTATCCACTCCCAAACATAAAGTCAATACAACTTTGACACTTTAATTCGCCACCAGACTGACTTCATATTGACTTATATAAGGGTATTCGACAAAAAAACACAATCCCGACTACTAAACTAAGAAAACGGGCCTCTGGCCCTTGTTTTGGACCTAGGCACATTTTCCTTCAAAATGACCATCCGCCTAATCCGAATTTTGGACTCGCATGACCATTTTCCTGTTTTATGTCAAAAACGTTTTAATTTGAAAAAATGCGTTTATAATGATTGAAACATTACCAAGCAGTCTACCCGGTATTACGACATCAAGTACATACGAATAGTCCTATACAGACGTCCTAAGCAACTCAATCTGAATTTGACAAAATGGAATTGGAGGAACAACCCACATGAATACAATGAATTTAACTGTACACACCTTGATGCCTTTCCATCACCAATACCAACGTGCCAACGCGGTGAGTATGCAGAAGAAAGAAGACAGCTCGGAGAAGAAGCTCAGCTTTCAGGACATTTTGAATGAGAAAATGGGTAAAAAATAAAGCCGCCGTTTATCCGGTTGCATGATCTCGCTTTACATAAGCTAAAAAGCCGTGGCTTCCTACATCATCTGTAGAGAACCACGGCTTTTGTTATTCATACGTTCATAAGTTTAAGGATTTACTGCCCGGCATCCCGATACTGCTCTGCCTTCTCACGCATCCCGGCGGCTACCGCTTCTTCGGTGTTCAGCCCCTTATCCGCCGCATAGGCGCGAATGTCCTGCGTGATACGCATACTGCAAAACTTGGGACCGCACATCGAGCAAAAGTGTGCTTCCTTGGCTCCCTCTGCTGGCAGCGTCTCATCATGGTAGGACAAGGCCCGCTCAGGGTCGAGCGAAAGATTGAACTGGTCACGCCAGCGGAATTCAAAGCGTGCCTTGGACAAAGCATCGTCACGCTGCTGCGCCCGTGGATGGCCTTTCGCCAGATCGGCAGCATGTGCCGCAATTTTGTACGTAATAACACCTTCACGAACGTCATCCTTGTTCGGCAGACCCAAATGCTCCTTCGGCGTAACATAGCACAGCATGGACGTCCCGAACCAACCAATCATCGCTGCCCCGATCGCCGAGGTAATATGATCATAGCCAGGTGCAATATCCGTCGTGAGCGGTCCCAGTGTATAAAAGGGAGCTTCCTTGCAAATCTCCATTTGCAGGTCCACATTCTCCTTGATTTTGTGCATCGGGACATGTCCCGGCCCTTCAATCATAACCTGAACATCATGCTTCCAGGCAATTTGCGTTAACTCGCCCAACGTATCCAGCTCAGCAAACTGTGCTTCATCATTCGCATCATAGATACTGCCTGGACGTAGACCGTCTCCGAGGGAAAAGGCCACATCGTAGGCTTTCATAATTTCGCATATTTCTTCAAAATGTGTGTACAAAAAGTTCTCCCGATGGTGCGCAAGACACCAAGCCGCCATGATCGACCCTCCACGGGACACAATTCCCGTCATTCTGCTTGCCGTCATCGGAATATACCGCAGCAGCACGCCCGCATGAATTGTAAAATAGTCCACGCCCTGCTCCGCCTGCTCAATCAGCGTGTCACGATACAGCTCCCATGTTAGCGCCTCTGCTTCGCCGTTCACCTTTTCAAGCGCCTGATACAGCGGTACAGTCCCAATCGGCACAGGGGAGTTACGGATGATCCATTCACGCGTTGTATGGATATTACGGCCTGTGGACAGGTCCATGACCGTATCCGAGCCCCAGCGTACAGCCCAGGTCATTTTCTCCACTTCCTCCTCGATGGAGGACGTAACCGCAGAATTACCAATGTTCGCATTAATCTTCACGTGAAAATGACGACCAATCACCATCGGCTCACTTTCCGGGTGATTGATATTTGAAGGCAAAATAGCTCGTCCTGCCGCCAACTCCTGCCGTACAAACTCAGGCTCCACCCCTTCGCGGATCGCCGCAAATTCCATTTCGGGCGTAATGATCCGTTGCCGCGCATAATGCATTTGCGTTACACTACGCCCTTGCCGCGCACGAAGCGGACGGTTGGTTACGCCGGGAAATTCAGCCGTCTCCCGTTTGGAGCCGGGCTTCAACCCGTTATCCTCCGGCTTGACGGCGCGCCCCTCGTAAGCCTCCACATCGCCTCGTTCCAGTGCCCAAGCTCGCCGTAATGGAGGCAAGCCCTTACGGATATCGACCTGATAGGCTTCGTCGGTCATGGGACCGCTCGTATCGTACACACGTAACGGCTCATGATGCTCCGTGCCCTGCGGCGTATGTGTGGGATGCAGGGCAATTTCACGCTCCGGTACGGCAATGTCCGGCCGCGAGCCTTGAATATATACCTTGCGGCTCCCCGGAAAGGGCTTCACCCCTCCTGTCTGTTCATCCACTGCGTTCCCTACTGTTCCTTCTGTTTCTGTCGGTTTCATTGTCCATTCCTCCCGTTTCGATGAAATGACACACCGATCCGGAACCATCCCCAGGCTGGCTATCTATGCAAAAAAGCCGGTTCCCCAGGGGAACCGGCTAATCTAACGAAACAGCTATGCAGACGGCTACGCACGCGGAAACATACTCCGATGCATTGCCGTAGACAGCGGCTACGTATACATTTCAATGGCCGATTACTTCCCTACGCTGGTATGATCCAGATCAGGTGCAAAGGGTCCGGAATCTAGTGCGATTCCATCTCAGCCCGGTATTACAGGCTCCCCCAGTAACTGTGATAATTCTATTCGCATGAGGCGGCTATAATTGACAACCCGCCATCCCCATCAGATTACTTCAAATTTACGGCTTTGGCAACCCTTCTCTGGTCCCTTTTTCCAAGATCTCCTGCATCATTCACTTAGATTGCCCCGGTTCCTCTCAATCCTTGCTACGGAAGCATAAGCCCCATTTCTTTTGCCGCCTCAATCAAAATCGGTGCAAAATCATGCAGCGTCTCGGGCGCTAGTCGGCTGACCGGACCAGATACAGATAAGGCCGCAGCGACCTGTCCCTTCCGATTCACGATAGGCGCAGCCACAGCAGCAGCGCCCGGCTCCCGCTCCTCATAGCTGGTCGCGTAGCCCTTCTCACGAATATCCTGCAATTGAGCCTTATAGACCTCCGGGTCTACCGAGGGCGGCCATTCATCCCCGCTTAGCAGGGCTTCCAGCTCCTGCGGCGGCATAAAGGCCGCCAGCACCTTGCTGGAGGCTCCTACAGCCAGCGGCATGCTTGCACCCACTGGCGCAACGCGGCGGATCGCCTGATTACTCTGCACGGCCTGAATGCGGATACGCATGCTGCCATCGCGCAGGTATAGGCTGACCGTTTCGCCCAGACGGTCACGCAATCCTTCCATCGCTGGCTGTAATAGGATCGCCGGCTCGTCGCTTTGCGACAAATGGGTGGACAGCTCCCATATCCGGATGCCAAGCCGATATTTTTCCGTTGCGGCATTCCGAACGACAAAGCCGCGATCCTCCAACGTGGTCAACAGCCGATGGACGGTACTTTTATGTAAACCAATTTTGGAAGCAATCTCTGTCAGGCCCAGATCGGAATCTCCGGTAAAACACATCAGTATATCAAGCGCACGCTCCACGGCGCGAACGGTTAATTTACGGTCTTCCATTGTGAACCGCTCCTCTTTGTTCCATATTCGTTTCACACCATGAAACATGGTTACATAAATTATATAGAATAGTCGCGGCTACTGTAAACCAATGTTTTTATGACAGCCATATTACAGAACGAGAACAAACATCGACAAATCTTTGCATCATTTTTACTTTTCCGGTTCAGCCGTTGACTTTGGATAACACGCATCATACGATATTAGGTATCTATACGGACATAAACTATCATTTTCAAGTGGAATTGTACCTAGAATTCTATGAAACGAAGTTCATTTTTATAGAAGGAGGCTCTTACATGATTTCGACATCCCAGCGCAGCTCTCAGCTACAGCATGCTGTCCAGGAGCCGTCCACCCCACTGATCAACCCCCGGCTGCTGCAGATCAAGCATGTTGTCATTGCCTTGCTGCTGTCGGTCGTATTTTTTCTGTTGTTTTGCTTTATTACCCTGCACGCCTATATCGCATGGGTACTGACGAATCCAACCGTCGCGCCACTGTACTCGAACCCGATGCAGGCCAAAGGCATGCCCTACGAGGAAGTCAGCTTCCCCGCCAAGGACGGCAGCCGGGTGGTGCAGGGCTGGTATATCCCGGCAGATCAATCGAAGAAAACGATTATTTTCAGCCACGGTTATGGGGCCAACCGCGAAGAAAGTTGGATTCCGATGTATGATCTGGCGCATTATGCCCACCGTTTGAATTTTAACGTTGTCATGTTCGATTACGGATTCGCATCACAAAATAGCAAAGCCGTCGCAACCGGAGGCAAAGCGGAATCCCAGCAGCTTCTCGGGGCCATCCAGCTTGCGAAGCAACGCGGCTCCTCGGAGATTATCGTATGGGGCTTCTCGATGGGGGCAGGGACCGCTCTTCAGGCGGGCTTGCAAACCAAAGATGTGGACGCCATGATTTTGGACAGCACCTTCCTGCTGGAGCCGGATACGCTGTACCATAACATTCATAATCAAATTGATCTGCCGCGCCATCCATCTCTGGAAATTCTGGAGCTGTTGTTTCCGGTCTTGAACGGTACCAGCCTGCATCAGATTCCATATCAAGAGGTCAAAGCGGAAAACTATCCGTTCCCGATCATGTTCGTGCATGGGACGCAGGATGAAAAAGCTCCTTACCCGATTGCGGAAAAGCTCGCTGCCAATCAAACCAACCCGCTTTCCAGTGTATGGATTGTCAAAAACGGGCTGCATGAGCTTATTTTCAGAGAGCATCCACGTGAGTATTTGCGGCGGGTATCGATTTTTTTAAGCGGTGTACAAGAGTTGGAGGACAAGAAAACTATCGCTAATGCCAGTAAACAAACGACTACGCAGTAATGGTTCTATTTTAGTAGCCATACTCCTTTCAACCTGGAGAAGCCCGTCTGTGGACACTTAACCCGTGCCGCAGCGTGGCTTCTTTTTTGCATCCAACTATGTATCCATTTGCCCCACATTACATATCGCGCCGGAGCCGGGGAGTTTGTAGACATATTCCCGATGAGACGGCGAATATACTGGGTACGTATGCATCCGGGTCAGGTTCTTGGGACCAGCCCGGATAGCCATAGTGGGATACGGGAGGTAAAAATGATGCTGAGTACTTACGGGTCTTTCCTGCCCTTGCGTGTACTGGAGGAAATCCGGCATTGGAAGCAGCAGGAAAGCTGGCATGTGGAAGTGATTAAGTCCGCTACAGAGGGCCTGGAGCCTGCCTACGTGCGGCTGCTGGATGACTGGAGGACAGTATTCGAACAGACGGAACGCACCGCTATAGAGCTGCTAGAAGAGCAGCGAAGCGCCCTCGATCCGGCAGATCAGGCGTGGCATCGTCAATGGGAGCAAACGTCGGCTGCTGCACAAGCACAAGCCAGGCAATCGGGGCAGTCGAGAGATTATGGGTCAGGATCAGCGCCAGAAGCGTTACAATCAGCTAAGGCAACGGCAGGAGTGACATCAGATTCACAGCCTGTCTCACAAGAGCTGAATCGTCGTCTGGACGAATTGCTGCAAACCGCAAACCGCCAGTCACAGGAGTATGTACGGCAGCTCAGTCTGCTGACCGAGCACAGCCATGCGTTACGGCAGCAGCCGAAATCCACCGGAGTTGTGCTGCACGCAGCACATGAGAGTCAGTATTTCCTGATCTCCACCAATCCCTTTGAGGAGCCCGGCTCCATTGCGCGGGCCAGTGCATTGTATCATGTGGCGGCAGAAGGTGAGAATTACCCCGAGAATGCGCTGCGAGAGCGTCAGACAGGACAGACAGGCGGTTCGAGGTGGGAAGGCCCGTGGGCGAATAAAGTCAAAGGCGTTCAATCCAACCAGAAAGAGCCTTCTGCTACGGAAAAAACCTCCCCCGGCCGACCTGTTCCTATCGGGGGACATCGTTTACCGCCGCTTCCTTATCCCTATAATGCGCTTGAACCGTACATTGATGAAAAAACGATGCGTATCCACCATGACAAGCATCATCTAAGCTATGTAAATGATTTAAACAAAGCGGAGAAAAAGCTGGAGGAAGCCCGGAAAACGGGTGATTTTGACCTTGTGAAGCATTGGGAACGTGAACTGGCGTTTAATGGCGCAGGCCATTATCTGCACACTCTTTTCTGGACGATTATGAGTCCTCAAGGCGGTGGAACACCAAGCGGGCCGCTGGCGGAGCAGATCAAAAAGGACTTTGGCAGCTATGAGGCATTCAAGAAGCAATTCAGCTCGGCAGCCGAGAAGGTCGAGGGCAGCGGCTGGGCCCTCCTGACGTGGAGTCCACGTGCAGGACGGCTTGAAATTTTGCAGGCCGAAAAGCACCAGAACCTGACTCAATGGGAGTCCATTCCGCTACTGGCGATTGATGTGTGGGAGCATGCCTATTACTTAAAGCATCAGAACGAGCGCAACAAATACATCGAGGACTGGTGGCATGTCGTCAACTGGCCTGAGGTCGAAAAACGCTACACCCAAGCCTCGAAGCTGAGATGGCAGCCGTTCTAAACCAAGACTCATCTGTACCAAGAATATGCTTTCCACTACACCTGTGAATCGTATCGCTCTCTGAGCGATGCCATTTGCTCCGTCAGTCCTTGCGGGTGTATCAGTGAGCCATCGGCAGGCAAAATCGCCGCCCGACTTTCGACTACCCGGCGCAGCGATGCCGTATACGCCTCAACAGACGGCACTCCGGCCAGCTCCCTCAGGCTGCCCATCGTTGCCGGATTCACCTGCGGATAATCCGGCTTCGGCACGCCCGTCGGCGCAGCTCCGGCTGCCTCCGCATAGAACCGCTGCACCGCCTGTGCGCGCTCCGCGCCACTGCCCTCAATCATCACAAAAGCCGTGATGATATAGGCCTTGGCCTGCCGCCGCTGCGCAATGCCGCAAAACTTGCGGCCTCGGACGCTGACATCGTAATCGCCGGGACAGAAGGACCCGGCGATTTCCCCGGTCTGCGCCTCGGCGGACCACGGGGCCAGCGCATCGGCAATCAGCCCTGCCATAAGCCGAAAATCTTCATGCAGGCTGATTGCTCGCTGCGGATTCGGCAGGATCAGGGACAGGTTCAATACCCCCCTGTCCAGCATGACGGCCGCTCCGCCCGAGGGACGCACGCATACCGAGGTTCCCGCATTCCGCACACGCTCCATCGCCTGCGGCGCGTACGGAAGCCTGCGGTCCCGGTGGCCGATCACCAACGCAGCCGGGTGCCGCCATAGATGCAAAACAGGCGCAGCTCCTTGCCCTACTTGCCGACAGGCCAGTTCCTCCCACGCCAGTGGAGACAAAACATTCGTCTGTGTAGTTGCGAGTGGCGCTTCAAACCATTGCAGATCAGGCAAAACCGTTGTTTTGGCTGCTGACATATGTACATTCTCCATACGTTATCCTCCTTCAAAGTAGCTATCCCGTCGTCTCTATTTCTAATGTTAGCAAAAAAGGGTGGCTACGCCTATGCGTAAACCACCCTTTTTTATCATCCCATCATCGTCACGCCTGTTCGGTTAATCCTTGAGCAGCGAGAGGAACTCTGCACGCTGCGCAGCATCATCACGAAACGTTCCGCGTACCGCAGAAGTTACCGTTTTGCTGCCAGGCTTTTTGACGCCTCTTGCGCACATACACAAGTGCTCGCCTTCCACGACCACCATAACCCCGTGAGCGGAGACCGCTTCATTCAAAATATCTGCGATCTGTGCCGTAATGCGCTCCTGAACCTGCAATCTGCGCGTTACAGCCTCAACCAGACGGGCAAGCTTGCTTAGTCCTACAATTTTGCCGCTGGGTACATAACCGATATGCACTTTTCCGAAGAAAGGAGCCATATGGTGCTCACACTGGCTGTAATAAACGATGTCCTTCACGATCACAAGCTCCTCGTGATTTTCGTCGAAGGTTACACCCAGCGCATCCCGGGGATCAACCTCATAACCTGCGAATATCTCCTCATACATGCGCGCTACGCGTGTCGGTGTTTCCAGCAAGCCTTCACGCTTGGGGTCCTCACCGATCAGTTGTAGAATTTGTTCCACATGGTACTCGATTTTATCCCGGTTATCCGCAGCTTTGCGGTTAATATAGTCTTTTACGCCAGCCACAGTAATCCTCCTCTGTGCAACCTCATGCGGCATCCGTGCTTATGTTGCTCATTATTTCCGACGGCCCTGATTTTTACGCGGACCTGGCTGATTTTTGGAGAACTGCTGGTTCTTCATCATCTGCTGGGCCTTCTGCATTTGCTTCCCATTCAGGTTGTAACCCATCTGTTTGGCCATTTTTTGCAGCGTATCAGGATCGTTTTGCATCTTTTCAAGCTGTTTGCGAAGATAATAAGCACCGATGAAAAATCCCCCGACCAAACCAACAATCAGGGTAATGATCGGAATGACAATATTCCACACCACGAAGTCGTCACCTCTGTATATTTATATGAAACCTCTTGAATTATACACGAACCTATCATAGCAAAACATGGGACAGCTAGCAAATCACAATTTGCAAACGTATGTCCTCATTGCTTCTCCAAATCCAGCAGCTTCATCTTGTTCGGCAGGCCCCCGGCATACCCAACCAAGCTTCCGTTTTCACCCGATACCCGATGACATGGAAACAGGATGGGTAACGGATTTTTGTTATTTGCTTCCCCGACAGCACGTACCGCCTTTGCTCGGCCGATCGATTCCGCAATATCTTTGTAAGACACACTTTGCCCGTACGGAATATTTTGCAGTGCACGCCATACCTGTTCTTGAAAAGGAGTCCCTCTCAAATCATAGGCTATACTAAATTCCCGTCGTTCTCCCGCAAAATATTCACGCAGTTGATCTGCGGCTTCGCGCAGTTTTTCCGGCTCCTGCACATAGACATATTCCCCAATCCATGTCCGGGCCCATTGCTGAAGCAGTGCTTCCCTCGCATGAAAAACGCCATAGTCTATTCGGCACAGCCCCCGATCCGTAGCACACAGCGTCAAAGTGCCCACAGGTGTCTCCATTTCATTATAATAAATCGTAGTCGGTCCTTCTGAGACCTTTTGCTGTTCAGCCTGTTCTCGTTCCTCAAGTTTGGAATGCGCCTGCGCGACCATTTCGCGTACTTGCTCATGTTGTTCCTTCTCAGATGCTTGCTCGATCGCTGTCATTGCGTGTTTTCCTCCAATTCGGCTCAAAGCCCATGCTGCCGTACCCCGAAGCTCAGGACGCGGATCATCCAACAGAACCTCCGTCAGCTTGGGCACGGCGCTAATATCCTTGAAATTGCCGAGCGCAATAACCGCATTGCGCTGAATCGGCTTCTTTCCTCGCCAGGCTGCCGCACTTTGACCAAATCTCTCTTTGAATTCACGATTGCTCAAATCCAGTAACGGCAGCAGCAATGGCTTCACAATCTCGGGATCAGGTGTAAGCTCAGGATGATGATCCCAGTTGAGGCCCCGATTTTTGGGGCATACGATTTGGCAGGTATCACATCCGTACAACCGATTCCCGATTTTTAGCATAAATTCCTCATCCAGAAAACCTTTCGTTTGCGTCAAAAAAGACACACACCGCTGGGCATTAAGCTGCCCCGGTCCGACAAGCGCCCCCGTAGGGCACGAATCCAGGCATTTCGTACACTCCCCGCAACCGTCCGTCACGGGCTCATCCGGCTGAAAAGGGATATTCGTCAGCAGCTCACCAAGATAAATCCATGATCCCAGTGTTGGTGAAATCATCATCGTGTTTTTGCCGCTAAAGCCAATACCCGCCCGTTCCGCTACGGCCCGGTCCGACAGCTCTCCGGTATCCACCATGTTTTTCATAATCGCGTCGGGAACCCGTTCACCTATAAAAGCCTCCAGCTTTTCCATCGCCTCGCGCAGCACCAAGTGGTAGTCCTTACCCCAGGCGGAACGCGCCAAAATACCACGGTACTTGCCTTTGTCCGACTTCGGCGGGTCCTTCATTTTGGAAGGATAAGCCACCGCAATGGCAATCAGGGATGCAGGCTGCGAACCGTACAATTCCGGGTAGATCCGTTTATCAATGTCCGGCTCCTCAAAACCGGATTCATAGCCTTTGGCGCGATGCTCTTCCAATATTGCTTTCAGAGACAGAAAGGGATCGGCGGATGCGAACCCGATGGAGTCGATGCCCAGCCCCGGAGCCGCTTCGACAATCTCCTGCTTGAGCGATGCCCAAGTCAAAGCGGTTCCAGCAGCCGTTGGTGTCTGTCCGCGTTGCATCCGATACTCACCTCTCTTTCATATCACTTATATGAGGATTTCTGTAAAATCCCCATATCTCAAATTTCAACAGAATATAGCAGCAGATGCTACCGTAAATTTTTAACAGCGCTGGTCGCCAAGAAATCACAATGATTGTTCAGCTCGTTGTCACTGTGACCTTTGACCTTCACGTACTCAACCTCATGCTTGCTCATCAGTTCCCACAGTTCTTCCCATAACTCCTTGTTTTCAACTGGCTGATTTTTACTGTTACGCCAGCCGTTACGAAGCCAATTCTTAATCCAGCCCTGTTTGAAGCAGTTTACAACATAGGCGGAATCACTGTGTACCTTTACATGGCAAGGCTCCTTGAGCAGCTTGAGCGCTTCGATCACGGCCTTGATCTCCATGCGATTGTTTGTCGTCATTTTTTCGGCCCCAGACAACTCCTTGCGATGCTCTCCATATAGTAAAACGACGCCCCAGCCCCCAGGACCGGGATTTCCCGAACAAGCGCCGTCGGTATATACCATCACTTCTTTCATATTTCTCTTTCCTTCCTGATCGGTCACCGCCTGCCCCGTCATGGTCCTGACGATTTGCACACGTTCCCCATTAATTTTCAGCATACAGACTATGGCTGCTCTACAGCCACTTCCACTCGGATAACGGCCAAAATACAAGCTCCGCACGCCCCAGCAAATCCTGAGATTTAATGCTGCCAAAATATCGGCTGTCCTTGCTGCCCGCGGCGTGTCGGTTATCGCCCATGACAAAAAAGTGCCCCGGCTCCACTGTAAAAGGACCGTAATCACCGTCCTCAATCTCGGAGTCGGTGTAAGGCTCGTTTTGCAGCTTGCCGTTCACATATAGATGATTATGCTCAACCCGGATTACATCCCCCGGAGTGCCTATGACTCTTTTCACTAAAAATCTCGGACTGGACGGCTTGGAGTCGGGATCTTGTAATATCACAATATCACCCCTGCCCGGATCATGAAAATTGTAAACCAGCTTGTTAACGAACAAATGCTGGCTTTCCATCAGCGTCGGCTGCATTGAATGTCCCCTGACCGTAGACAAATTAAACACGAACAGGTTTAGCAGCAGCAAGACGGTCATCGCGATCAGAAGAGTCACCAACCAATCGCGTATGTAACTCCAACGACCTGCATGTTTGGACGTTTCCGGCGAAGGAAGCGGGCCTGACGAAGGAGCCAGTGTGTCCATAATAAACCTCCTCAACCCTGTTATAAATAGAAAAGCATATCCCGTACCCGATTGCAACGGTTACTCAGATATGCTCTAAATGGAAATATTAGCTTTAAAAATATTCGATTCTCTTTATATCCATTGCCGATTAATGAGGAGCCAAAATGCTGAGCTTCTGAAAAGTCTGTAAAATCTGACTTGCCCCGTAGCCCATCGCTTCATATAAAGGCATGGCCGCGCTGTTATGCTTGTCTCCGGCTACCCAGATGCGGCTAACCTTACGTTGCTGAAAACGCTGCTCCATAGACTCGACAAGCGATTTGCCAATTCCCATCCGACGATGGTCCGGGTGAATAGCAATACGATAATAACAACCATGATTCTGATCAATCGTGCCGATTAGAGCGCCAACCAGCTCTTCATCTTCTTCCGCAACGACGATCAAGCCGGAATCCCACGAAAGCTGACGGGCAAAAGCGCCCACCGTCTCTTTGTAGCACTCCTCAGACAAGGCAATCTGCATGAGTTCCATTACTGGATTCACATCACTCAATTGAAAGGAACGAACGTGCATAAGTAATATCTCCCTTTTCGTAAGCTTAATAAGACATTTTGAGACAGCACCGTCATTTTTACATAAATCCTTAAAGTTCTTAGCATGGTGTTAATCACAAGGCATTATGATAAAAATACGATCTGCTATATATGAATTGAAGAACAGGAAAAGGGTATATGCCCTCAAGTTCGTCATATCCGCAGACATGACAAGATATAGCAGACGACAAAAAAGCCGAAATTTCTGCTTCCTTGACCATTAAACCACACTTTTAGATGGAATACATCCCTTTTTCTCATGTAAGCGCTGTATATGAAGCGTTTACATTTTAGAGCTGTATAATTCGCCTCTTATTACCTATACACCATGTATTCCAAGCGGGTTTTTGGACATGATAGCTACCAGGTCGTAATGCCCAGTTTGCTATTTTACAAACAAAAATGTTGATAAAATAGCCTGAATGCGGTTTAATATAACTGTAGAGGGTATTATTACATAGGAATACCTTACCCAAACCATATAATCAGGAGGGATTTTACAATGGCATTTCAATTACCAGAACTTCCTTACGCGAAAGACGCACTGGAGCCGCACATTGATGCGCTGACAGTAGAAATTCACCATGATCGTCACCATAACACATATGTAACAAACCTGAACGCAGCTCTGGAAAGCGCTCCTGAACTGCAAAGTAAAAGTCTGGAGGATCTGATCTCCAATCTGGACAGCATTCCTGAAAGCATCCGCACTGCGGTTCGCAATAACGGTGGCGGACACCACAACCACAGCCTGTTCTGGGAAGTTATTGGCCCTAACGGCGGCGGACAACCAACTGGCGCTATTGCTGAAGCAATCAGCAACGAGCTAGGCGGCTATGACAAATTCAAAGAAGATTTTACAAAAGCAGCTACAACACGCTTTGGTAGCGGCTGGGCTTGGCTGGTTGTCGGCAAAGACGGCAAACTGGCAATCACCAGCACTCCTAACCAAGACAGCCCACTCTCCGAAGGTCTGACTCCGGTACTTGGACTGGACGTTTGGGAGCATGCTTACTACCTGAAATATCAAAACAAACGCCCGGATTACATTGCAGCATTCTACAATGTTATCAACTGGGATGAAGTGAACAAACGTTACGCGGCTGCGAAGAAATAAGCCAGTAACAACATCTCTATCCTATAATAAAGGGCTGTCTCAAAAGTAGATTTTCTACGAGTGAGACAGCCCTTTTCAATTTAAATTGGTGCACAAAAGATTCTGTCCATTCGAGCCCTACTGGAGCCGCCAGAGTGAAGCTGAAAAAGGTTTGGCATTCCATGGTAAACTGGTGGAGACGTTTCTTAAATACAATCTCTGGAGGTTCATGGATGCAGACTTTTTTTCGTTACAACTGGATGATTCGGGAACAATGGTACCGCTGGTGTGAAGAGGTGCCGCAGGAGGAACTACTGAAAGAACGCGTCGGCGGGGTTGGCGGCATTCTGAAGACGTTGTTTCATGTCGTCGATGTAGAGTGGAGTTGGGTTCAAACGATTCAGGGCAAACCCGACTTTCAGGAGGACTTCTCGCGGTATGATACGCTGGACAAGGTTCGCGAACTGGATGCGAAGTTTCGAATCGATGTCGAGCCGTTCGTGCTCTCCTGGCATGAAGGTCTGGAACGAAAAAGGTTTGAAGATCACCTCCCGGACGGCAGGATTGTGATTGATGCCTGGGGCGAGGTGATGCGCCATGTCATTGCTCACCAAATCCACCATATTGGGCAGTTGTCCATATGGTCCCGGGAGCTCGGCAAGCCTCCGGTTTCGGCCAATGTAATCGGCAAAGGGCTGATTGAGAGTGATCGTGGTGTCGATTAGCTTTAACGGCGTAAACGTATATCCATGTGAACACAGGGCCGTCCTCAGTAGTTTTTAACTGCTGAGGACGGACTCTTTTACTTTCTGGATATGTTTCGCATTACGTAAGAACTGCTTGCCGCTGCACACTCATCTGATACTGCTTGGGCGTAACGCCATACTTCTTTTTAAAAAGTCCAATAAAATAGGAAACGCTCTTATAATTCAAATCAAAAGCGACTTCCGTCACGTTCCGGTGCTGGAGCCATTGCTTGGCAAGCTGCATTTTTTGATTCGTTATATAGTCAAGCGGGGTTAATCCTGTTATTTTTTTAAACTGATTCGTGAAATTCGCATGTGACATATTATAGTTATCCGCCAAATCCTTCACATGCCTAATGCCAGGCAACTGCTCCTGAATATCCCGGATCGCTCGAAACACAGGATGCCGATGGTTCGTAAGCAGATTCTGCTCAAGCACCTGCATCTGTAGCAGATGATAGGCCATTTCCTGAGCGCTCAGATCAATCAGGAAATTTTTTCTTTCAGCGGGATGTGTCATATATTGCTTGATCCGCTCCATCGATGCGGTAAGTGAATCCGCCTTTTCGTTCAGCTCGCAGCGAACCACCGAATGGGTCGGGTAACTCTCCGGGACCTGAAATTCCTCCTCTACCACGTTCCTTAACCGTTCCATCAACTGATCGCTTAATTCAAAGACCAGTGCCTTGGTGTGTTCTTTGATTTTCATTTCAACGCTGGACTGTGGAGGAAGCAGGATAATCTCCTGAGAATCGTATTCAAAATGCTCCGTTTCATTAATTTTGACTTCTTTTCTCCCCTCCAAAATCGTACACAGCTTCGGGCATTCATATGAAGCATATTTCTCGTAATAATTTTCTGGAAGATCATAATACAAAATTCTGATCAGATCGGTTTCATATCCATATTGCAGTTCGCTATAACGATTAAAGTCGCCTAAAGTCTTGGAATGTTCCATCCGTCTCACCCTTTTAAAAATCACGATATTTTATAATAAAATGCGTTAGTTCCCGCCAATATAGGGCAGTATGATAAGGATATAAGGATGGTTGCAAGATCCTTTAATTCCATCATTATACCTTGATTTACCTCAAAATAATAACAAAGGTGGATGCATATTTATGACGGGAACTTCCAAATTCATGATGCCGGGTATGAGTCTTATGGGCTCAGGCGCACTGGCGGATGCAGGTACAGAAATCGGAAAATTGGGCTTTAAAAATGCATTGATCGTAACCGATAAGCCTTTAGTTGATATTGGGATTGTGAAAAAAGTAACAACCATGTTGGACAGTCATAACGTAAAATCCGTCGTATACAGCGGCACGCAGCCGAATCCCACGGTTTCCAATGTCAACGAGGGCTTGGCGCTGCTGAAACAATCCGGGTGTGATTTTATTATTTCGCTCGGAGGCGGGTCACCGCATGACTGTGCCAAGGGAATCGCTCTTTTGGCCTCCAACGGCGGACAGATCGGCGACTACGAAGGCGTGGATAAATCCGGTAAGCCTTCCTTCCCACTGATTGCCATTAACACTACGGCAGGAACAGCTAGTGAAATGACTATGTTTTGTATTATTACGGATGAAGAGCGTCATATCAAAATGGCGATTGTCGACAAGCACACGACACCACTCATTGCCGTCAATGATCCTGATCTAATGATGGCTATGCCCAAATCATTAACTGCTGCAACGGGGATGGATGCGCTCACTCACTCTATTGAAGCTTATGTTTCCACAAATGCCACACCGATCACAGATGCTTGCGCGCTTAAAGCAATTGAGCTGATTCGGGATCATCTGGTCAAAGCCGTCGATGACGGAAATGATGTGGAAGCCCGTAGCCAAATGGCCTACGCCGAGTTCCTCGCAGGGATGGCGTTCAATAACGCCGGATTAGGCTTTGTTCACGCCATGGCGCATCAACTGGGTGGCTTCTATAATCTGCCGCACGGGGTCTGTAACGCCATTTTGCTGCCGCATGTAGAGCGCTATAATGCCAAGGCTTCCGCCGAACGACTCACCGACATTGCCCGTACACTTGGCGAAAAAACGGACGGTGTTACACCGGAACAAGGTGCCAACCTCGCCCTGCACGCTATCGAAAAGCTGGCTAAACGGGTCAACATCCCTTCCGGGCTGGAAGAACTCGGCGTCAAACGCGAAGATTTCGCTGTTCTCGCCGCTAACGCACTCAAAGATGCCTGCGGTGCAACGAATCCGATTCAGCCTACGCAACAAGAAGTGATCGACATTTTTGAACAGGCGATGTAAATAAAGAATTAGCCTAAAACCTCAGCTACGACTATGGATAGGTATTGCCTATACGTACCGTTATTTAAATGAGATGTCGGGCTTAATAAAAAAAGAACACAAAAAAACTGCCGGGACTTCTCCCGACAGCTTGGGGACCTACATCAAGGTCCCTTTTTGCTTTGCAAAATATTCAGTGATCAGATCGAGGAACACCTTGGGAAACGCCAAGGTGTCCATATCGGCCTCGCTGATCCAGCGGTACCCCGCCAGCGGCGCCGTGCGCTCCTCCTGCTCCGCCAGCGCAAGCAGCGCACCCGGCTTCGCACCGCTAGTGCTGTAGCCTGCCCGCTGCTCGGCAGCCAACGACTGTCCGCCAGCCTCTCCGGCAGGGCTGGCGACCTCTTCACACTGGAACACACGCAGGTTCCAGTGAATGTGGCTAAACGTGTGCTCCGCCTCACGTACAAACCGCACCGGACGCGCGAGCACGCCCTCCGCCAGCAAATGAGCCGCCAGGTGATCCATGGCTGGCTCATCCGGCACCGGGCCGTTGTAGCCCTCCGGCCCGACAAGCTCGTGCGGCAGCTCCCACATGCGGGCCAACAGGCCCTTGGCCGGGCGCTGACGCACGAGCAGGCGGCCTGCGTTCGCGTCGCTGCCCTCGATGAGGGCGACGGAACGCGGCTCCAGCCGCGGCGGCTTCGCCTTGGTCTTCACCGGTAGCGTCTCCTCACGTCCTGCCAATCGGCCCGAGCAATGCTCCATGACCGGGCAGGTCAGGCAATGGGGCGACTTCGGCGTGCAGACCAGGGCACCCAGCTCCATCAACGCCTGATTGAAGTCGGATGCTCTCCCTTCGGGGATCAGCTCCCGCACCAGACTTTCCATATGTGCTCGCGTGCTGCCCTTCATGATATCCTCTTCAATTAGGAAATATCGTGACAGCACCCGCATCACATTCCCATCCACAGCAGGCTCCGGCCGATTGAAGGCAATGCTCATAATCGCTCCCGTCGTATACGGGCCTACGCCTTTCAGAGCGGCGACAGCCTGCGTATCATCCGGCACTTCCCCGCCGTGAAGCTCAACCACTTGTTTCGCTGCAGTTTGCAAATTCCGGGCCCGTGAATAATAACCTAGCCCTTCCCACAGCTTAAGCACATCCTCCTCAGGCGCCTCCGCCAGCGCCTCAATCGTAGGAAAGCGTGCAATAAAACGGTTAAAATACGGAATCACCGTATCCACACGCGTCTGCTGGAGCATAATTTCCGAAATCCAGATGTAAAAAGGATTCCGGTGGCGGCGCCACGGCAAATCACGCTTGCTTCGTATATACCAATTCAGCAGCTCGAAGCTGAAATAACGTTTTTGTTCCAATGTATGGGTAGTCATCACATCACGTCTCCTTATATTCAACAATCACAAAAGCAGAGGCAATGTTAGGTTGATGTGTAATACTCAGGTGAATGCTGTAATCCGAGCCGCCCGCACCTGGCAGCCCCAGTCTGTCCCACGCAGGGGCAGATAAATAAACCGTCGGCTTGCCCCCTGGCTCCGGTAAAATATCCATATCGCCGAACCCGATCACCTGCCCGATTCCGCAGCCGAAGGCTTTCGTTATCGCTTCCTTCGCGGCAAAACGCCCTGCAACAAACTCCGTCAGCCTGCCCTTTCGTTCCACAGCAAGGTCGCGTTCAGCCGGGGTCAACACCCGATTTAAAAAAGCATCTGCATACTTGCCTGCCAATATGTCAGCCATCCGGCTTATTTCCAGCACATCATGTCCAATTCCGTAGATCATTGGGTATTCCCCGTCCTTTTATACTTTACTGCACCTATTGTAACAGCGTGTCCACAACATGGCGAGTCACAAAGCCGTAAAAGCAGCACCAAAATATGTTAAAATAAGAGAGGCTATATGCGCATGTTGATTTAGCTTATATGCCTATTAAAAATTCCCGTAGAAAGGAAGGATAGGATGTCAGAATCACTCGTTATTGAAGCAGGTACGGAAGCAGGAACAGATGCGGTAATCCGGGCTTCCTGGTTTCCCGCCAAAAATACAGCCAAAAGCTTGCTCGTCATCGCTCATGGCTATAAGGGCTTTAAGGATTGGGGCATGTTCCCCTATATAGCAGAAGCCTTGAGCATAGACAACCATGTCATAACCTTCAACTTTTCACATAATGGCATAGGTGAGGATCTGACGAATTTTACCGAGCTGGAAAAGTTTGCACGGAATACCTACAGCCAGGAACAAGAGGACTTGGACGTATTGCTGACAAATCTGCGAGCACGCCACGAGTTCAGAGAGCTGCCGTTGTTTCTGTTAGGACACAGTCGTGGCGCGGGAAGCTGCCTCATTTACGGTCTGGATCATCCCGGCGAGATATCCGGCGTCATTTCATGGAATGGCGTAACTGACCTGGACCTGTTCACCTTGCCACAAAAAGAAGAAATGCGGACCAAGGGACGCAGCTACGTGCAAAACGCCAGAACCGGACAGCAGCTTCCGCTGGACCTTGTTATTTTGGAAGATATGGAACAAAATCGCCAGCGCTTTGCCATCGTGGACAGGCTTAAAGACAGCCAACTGCCTGCCGTACTCATTCAGGGTACCGATGATTCCAAACGCCTGCGTGAAGGCTCTGCCCTGCTTACCTCGGTTCGTCCTGATATTGAATGGGTGCAAATTCAAGGGGGCAATCATACTTTTAATACTGTTCATCCGTTCCAGGGAAGCAGTCTTCCGCTGGATCAGGCGATTACCGAAACCCGCCGCTTTATTGAATGGATCACTAATTAAGCTACAACCTGTCGCCAAAATAAACGGCGATCCGCCGGGCGGATCGCCGCATTATTATTTTACAATTCCATAATTGTTCGCTGTTTAAATGCCTGGAATGCTTGTCCGCTTATGCGCTGTGCGTGTGAAGAAGCTTTCCAGCTTTTCACGTGCCGCCGGGTCAATTTCCTTGCCTTCCAAATAGTCGCTGTTCGCTTCGTAAGAGATACCCAGTTCCTTTTCATCCGTCTGGCCTTCCCACAATCCCGCTGTAGGGGCTTTGTCCAGAATGGCCTGCGGAACTCCCAGGTAACTCGCCAGCAAACGCACCTGACGTTTGTTCAGCGTGCTGAGCGGCGTAATATCAACGGCACCATCGCCCCATTTGGTATAAAAGCCTGTGATGGCTTCCGAGGCATGATCTGTGCCCACAACGAGCAGATTCAGCTCATTGGCGAGCGCATACTGAACCACCATACGTGTTCTCGCCTTCACATTCCCTCTCACCTGCGGAGTAATGGAACGCTCAAGACCGATATCCTTCAACGAACGCTCTACTTCCACAGCAATCGTGTCCACCGCTTCCTGAATGTTCGTTTCCCCGGCAAATTTCAGGTTGAACGCTTTGGCTACTGCGTAGCTGTGCTCGATATCTTCCTGCTTGCCATACGGCTGGAATACTCCAAGCGTTTTGCACTCTTCGCCTTGCTCCTGCGTCAGCTCATCCGTAGCCTGCTTGCACAAGGCAGCCGCTACGGCACTATCGATCCCGCCGCTGATGGCGATCAACAAACCCTTGCTTCCCGTTTTCGTGACATACGTCTTGAGGAAATCCACACGCTTGCGGACCTCAGCCTCCACGTTAATGGTAGGTTGTACTCCCAATTCAGCAATAATCTGTTCCTGCAAACTCATCAGATAAGCACCTCTTTTTTAGGAATTTCCTTCACAAGCCAACATGCAAAAGCCCCGGCAAGTTTCGCAAGCGAAAAATGCGGGGGCATAGCTTGAGCAGTTTTACCGGCAAAAACGGTCAAATGCACTGGTCAAATCAGCAGCGATTTGATCTGCCGAACGATCCTCCACCTGATGACGCTCGATGAAGTGAACCAGTTCGCCGTCTTTCAACAGCGCGATCGAAGGAGAAGATGGAGGATACGGTGCGAAAAATTCGCGTGCCTTCGCGGTTGCTTCCTTATCCTGACCAGCAAAAACCGTGTACAGGTGATCCGGTGTAATATCATGCTTCAGCGCTTCGGCTACACCCGGTCGGCATTGACCTGCGGCACAACCGCATACCGAGTTCACAACGACCAGCACTGTACCTTTAGCATCAGGCAGCTTGGCCTCCACATCTTCCAGAGTACGCAGCTCCTGAATTCCGAGACTTGTCAGTTCATCGCGCATCGGCTGAACAGAATCTTTCATATATTGATCAAAAGACATTGACATATTCGTTCACTCCTTTTCGAAAAATCATGTATATTACATTGCTAATTTCGCCTCTGCCGTGTTAAAGACATGGACATCTAATCTTTATTATACAATCTTTTTCACGCAGTTTGCAAAAATCCAGACATATATTTGTACAATTATTTCTGTATGGAATTCATGGAAGGGGATTCAGAATGTTCCCTGTAAGCAGGAATAGTTCTGCGCAATCGAACCCTAAACTGCGTTCCCATTCCTTCCACCGAATCTACGGCAATGGTACCGTGATGACGTTCCACAATGCTTTGGCATAAGGCCAGGCCCAGACCTGTCCCTTTCGTTTTGGTCGTGTAAAAAGGCTGGAACAGCTTTTCAAGCTGATTTTGCGGAATACCGGGACCCGTATCCTTCACTTCCAGCTCCACAAAATCGCCCTCTTCATGAGTCGAAATCGTCAGCACGCCTTTATCCCCCATAGCCTCCATCGCATTACGCGACAGATTAAGCAGCAATTGCTTCATTTCCTTAGGGTTCAAATGTAGCATAGTGATATGCTCCTCCAGCTTCAGTTCAATCGTCTGTCCTCTCAGGTTGGCATCTGCCCACAACAGAGGAGTGAGTTCACGAATAATGTCATGAAGATGGCATTGCTCCTTCTCGACAATTCGGTTCTGGGCAAGTGACAGGAAATCGTTAATAATTCCGTTCGCCCGATCCAGCTCCTCCATCACAATACGGTAGTAATGACCGAGGGAGTCGGGACTCTTTTCGCGCATGAGCTGTAAAAATCCGCGCACAACCGCCATTGGATTGCGTATTTCATGAGTAATGCCTGCCGCCATCTGTCCGACCAGACTAAGCCTCTCGAAATTACCCAGTTCGCTGCGCAGTGTCTCCAGCTCTGTAATGTCCTGCAAGGCGATAATGACACCTGTCGTTTTGCTTGCATGTTTATCACGAATGGGAAGGAAGCTTGAGAAAAACACTTTGGGAGACACATTTATAAAATCAGCACCCGCCTCTCCTTCAAGAGCCCTCGCAACCCGCTCATTGACCACTGGTGCAGTGCTAAAACCAAACAGCGATGTCAATGGACGACCCACCACCTCAGGGAGCGTAATAAACGGATCGACGTCCCGATAGAGTTCCAGCATCGTTTTGTTCATATGTATAACCCGTTCTTCGCTGTCCAGAGTGACCAGAGCTAACGGCATCAGATCCATAACTTGACGCAGCTTATCGGCTTCAATTAAATATTTGCTCGTAAACTCGGTCACATCCCGCCGTAACGCTATCTTCTCGAAGGCATTTTGCATCAGACTGACGACCATAAAGCTTGCCAGCACACCAACTGCAATGTTCCAAAGCGTCGTAAGGAGATCAGGAACATATACCCAAACATCCTGTTTGCCCCACAATAGTGGGAATAACGCCTTAAACAGCATATCAGCTGCAACATAGGCAGAAATCAGAAGTTTTTTGTCCAACAATGTTCCTCTTTGAAAGAACTTGACGTGCAGCAGCATAAAAGGAAAAAGAATAAAACCCGTACCCACATACATTGGCGACATTGCCGTAGATTGCGCTATAATCAGAACACTGACCAGCGCAGAAGCGGCAAGAACAAATGCGGTGCGCCGTCTGCCGTACATGATGCCAACAGCGAGGGGGATAATTCCCAGGTTGGAAGGCAGGCCATAAGGAGACTGATATTGAAAGAGCGAACATAGCAGTATGGCCGGCAAGCAACACAAATAAAGGATCCCTTGATTAGATCCGGGAAGCAGATTGCCACCCCAAACCTTTTTCTTATCCCCACAATCCGTTAATATAGAGAAAAAACCCGCCGACATCACGGCAAGGAGAACTTGAAGCACACTTTCCTTCAACGCAATTAACAAGGACTTCTCCCCCTCATCATCTTTCCTTGACGCCGTTAGTTGAATTAAAGCACAGGCTACAATATATTACAATATATGTGTTAAAATCCCGGTATAGAACGACAAAATCTGCGAAACACCAGATAGATATGGAGATGACGGCTTTACGTATTTTCTGGAAAAATCGAGATGATGGCTTCTACTATCTATATATGGACTGAGATAATTTTATTCATCTATATATTGCATTCTAGAGCAAATGAAATCGAATACCCAAGATTGTGGTATGCTATATCTTTATACAAAAATACTGCGATAATGTGTATCTAAGATAACGGTATTACGATATGATGAAAATCCTGTTACTCCATTTTGGGTTTTCGAAAAATTTTTCTACAAAAAGGAAGAGGTTCATGAAATACGACGTTATTGTGATCGGAGGCGGCTCAGCCGGATTAATGGCCGCTGCGGCAGCCAGCGGTGAGGGCGCCAAGGTGCTTTTACTGGAAAAGGGAAATAAACTGGGACGAAAGCTGGGTATCTCCGGTGGAGGGCGCTGCAACGTCACGAATGCAAAAGAGCTGGACGAGCTGATTCGGCACATCCCCGGCAATGGCCGTTTTCTGCACAGTGCGCTGGCTGCCTTTGGCAACCGGGACATCATCGCCTTTTTTGAACAACTGGGAATAGCCTTAAAGGAAGAAGACAACGGGCGTATGTTTCCCGTGACGGATAAGGCCAAAACGGTTGTCGATGCTTTGGTAAACAAGGTACGTTCTCAAGGAGTGGACATTCGGACAGGAAGTCCCGTACAGGAGGTTCTTTACAAAGAAGGCCACACTGCCGGGGTAAGACTGCGTTCCGGTGAAACCCTTCGCAGCCGCAACGTTATTGTCGCGGTCGGCGGCAAATCTGTTCCGCATACAGGCTCGGAAGGTGACGGCTACGCATGGGCCGAGCAAGCAGGACATACGATTACCGAGCTGTATCCAACGGAGGTACCGCTGACATCAGGTGAGACCTTTATTCAGACGAAAGAGCTACAGGGGCTATCCTTGCGCAACATCAGCCTGACCGTGTGGAATGCGAAGCAAAAAAAGGTCGTCGTCCACGAGGGAGACATGATTTTTACACACTTTGGCCTATCTGGTCCCTCCGCCTTGCGATGCAGCCAGTTTGTCGTAAAAGGGATGAAAAAGGATAAGACCAGCACGGTATTGCTGACTCTGGATTTGCAGCCTCATAAGCATGCCGATGAAGTCTACCGTGAAACACTGGAGCTGGCGGCAGCAGATGCCAAAAAAGCAATTAAAAACGTACTCAAGCCTTATTTGCCGGAACGCCTGATTCCGCTGCTGCTCCAGCAAACCGAGCTGCGTGAGGATTTGACGTACGATCATATTCCAAAGCAGCAATGGCAGGAGTTAGCCCATCGAATCAAGGCATTTCCGATTCGGGTGAACGGTACGCTCTCTCTGAAGGAGGCGTTCGTTACCGGAGGCGGTGTAAATTTGAAGGAAATCAATCCGAAAACGATGGAGTCCAAGCTGATGCCGGGATTGTTTTTCTGCGGTGAGATTTTGGATATTCACGGGTACACGGGCGGCTATAATATTACGGCGGCGTTTACCACGGGGCATACGGCGGGAACACAGGCGGCTGTATGCGATTAAGACGCTGCGCGTAGGCTTTGATCTTACGATCGCTGTCGCTTCTCCAGATTCAAATCCTCCGCTTCGCTGCATACCGCCACTGCATCCTCGTTTTTTGGGGAGGTAGGAAAGGGAAATGAAAAAGACTTAAATCAGTTGTATTGCTGATTTAAGTCTTTTTTGATAAGCGTAACGACCAAAATCTATGCCATTTTCTTAAACCTCAATAATGATAGGTAAAATCATGGGTCTTCTCTTCGTCTGACCGTAAATAAACCGGCCAACATCATCTTTTAACATCTGCTTAATCGGTCCCCACTGACTCATTTCGATTTCTGTTAACTCGTTCACTGTGGACATAATCGTGTCGTGGATCTGACGCATGAGCTCTTCGGAATCCTTAACATATACAAAGCCTCTTGAAATGACCTCTGGTGTTGCGAGCATTTGCTTCTCGTTTTTGCTCAACGTCATCACAATAATCAGCATTCCGTCTGAAGAAAGCTTTTTACGGTCTCGCAGTACAATATTACCCACATCACCTGTTACCAACCCGTCTACCAAGCTATTGCCGGCTGGTACTTTGGGCCCCAGGGATGCCCTTCCCTCTTCAATTTGAATAGTGTCACCGTTATGGACGATAAATACATTCTCCATCGGTATCCCCACAGACTCCGCTAGCTGACGATGCTGATACAACATCCTGAATTCACCGTGTATGGGAATCAAAAACTCGGGTTTCATCAGGGTCATCATTAATTTTAACTCTTCCTGGCTACCATGACCGGATACGTGCATCCCTGTGGAGCTGCCTGATCCATAAATAACGTTGGCGCCCAGTACGTACAGGTTATCAATGACTTGGGAAAGATTCCGTTCATTCCCGGGTATGGCTCCTGCAGCAATGATTACAGTATCACCAGGCAAAATTTCGATTCTGGGATGCAAGGAATTGGCTAGTCGGGACAGTGCAGCCATCGGCTCACCCTGACTTCCTGTACATAAAATAGCAATTTCTTCTGCGGGAAACCGCTCTGTTTCCCCCGGCTCAATCAGCAAATCCTCAGGCATATGCAAGAAGCCCAGCTCCTTAGCCACCGATACCACATTTATCATACTGCGTCCGAGTAAAACCAGTTTGCGACCTGTTTCCACAGCCGCGTCAATGACTTGTTGGACACGGTTCACATTAGAAGCGAACGTGGAGATAAATACCTGCTGCTTGGCTCTGGCAAATGCATCTAGAATATGCCCGCCAACCAAACGTTCTGAAGGGGTAAATCCTGGCCTTTCCGCATTTGTACTTTCGGAGAGCAACACTTTTACCCCCTTCTTTCCTATTTCAGCCATTCGATGAAGATCAGGGAAAGGTCCACTGACGGGAGACATATCGAATTTGAAATCCCCGGTATGGACCACATTTCCTTCCGGTGTCTGAAAAAAGACACCCAGGCAATCCGGGATACTGTGGACCGTGGTGAAAAAGGATGCCTGAATCGTTCCCGCTTGAACGGTTGAATCCGCATCTATAAGATGAAGCTCAGCATCACGTAAAAGGTTGTGTTCCCTTAACTTAATCTTAATCAATTCGATGGTGAGCTTTGTCCCATAAACGGGAATGTTGATCTGCTTCAGTAAATAAGGAATACCCCCGATGTGATCCTCATGACCATGAGTTACAATGAGCGCTCTGACTTTATCCTGATTTTCCAGCAGATAGGTGACATCGGGCACAATGAGGTCAATACCAGGCAAATTTTCATCAGGAAACTTGGAGCCACAATCGATAACGACAATATCCTGATCGTATTGGATGAAATACATGTTTTTCCCGATTTCATTCACACCGCCTAGAGCAGCAATGAGTAATCTATTATCAGCATGCATCAATTTTATTTCCTCCTTAGGAAAATGCTATCCATATTATTCATTTTTCACGTAAACTTATGCACAAAAAGAAACCCTTGTCTCTAAAAGACAGGGGTTCTCACTTGATTTATTAAATACCAACCGCTGCCGAAATAGCAGCAAAAATAACAGCAACTAGCCACAGAATCGGGAATAGCTTGAAGATTACCTTTAGCCACTGTCCAAAGCTGATCCGGGCAATGGCCAATCCTGCCAGCAGTACGCCACCCGTCGGTGAAATGAGATTGGTTAACCCGTTACCGAATTGATACGCTGTGACTACGGCTTCACGATTAATGTCTACAAGATCGCCAAGCGGTGCAAGTACAGGCATTGCGAGTGCATTCAATACGGTATCGATGATCATACCCTGCTCGGCGATGATCAGAATTCCGCGGGCGAGACCTATGATCACTGCAGCGTAGATACTTTTTTTATAACAAGTCATTAAAAAAGCTCTAATCCTTAAAAATTGGTCTTACCCATGGGTTTGTCCGAATAAACTAAAATAGACAAATACATAACAGCCAATAAAAAATCAAGGAGGAAAACACCATTAATACATTTATCAGTTATATTTTTCTTGGTCTGTCACTTTCGGCCCCCATTGGACCGATTAATGCTGCACAGTTGGATCGAGGTATTAAGAATGGGTTTTGGCATGCTTGGTTTATCGGGCTTGGGGCAATAACCGCAGATATAATCTATATGCTGCTTGTCTATTTGGGAATGATTCACCTTCTTAATGCCCCGTTTGTCAAATCTTTTTTATGGTTGTTTGGATTTTTCGTGCTTGTGTATACAGGTCTTGAAAGTATTAAAAATGCTGGCGTGATTTCAGAGTCCGAATTACGGGGAAATGGTAATACCCTAACCAACTCATTTCTAGCAGGCTTCCTGATGTCATTATTCAATCCTCTCTCCATCCTTTTCTGGCTTGGCATTTACGGATCCATACTGGCAAACGTCGCTAATGCATATCCAGTACAACAGCTATTGATCTTTAGCGGAGCGATTGTATTAGGTGTGTTACTCTGGGATGTGACTATGGCAGCCGCTTCAAGTATTTTCCGGAGGTTTCTAAAAACCGGATTGCTTAAAACCATCTCTTGGATGTCCGGATTATCTCTTATCGGTTTTGGCTTTTATTTTGGTGTACAAGCATTTCAATTACTCTTTTTCCGCTAACTCTTGGTTTCTTGGAAAATTACCGAGACGCCTTCGTATGCTTTCGGCGAACCCATTGTACAATGAGGTCACATATTACAATTAACAAGACCAGCAGTAAGCTGATGTAAACCCCAGGACGGCTAAGCTTATGAAAAAAGGCTCCGACCACAGCCATAGCTATCAACAATAATCCAACCCAGCGTTTAATGTTGCTAGATGTGCTCGATTCCAGTAACTTACCTGAAGACAGCAAAATAAAGCACCAGTTATACAACAGCATTAACCCTGCAGCTGTTGTAATATATTCATACACTTTTCCCGGCAGCAGCAACGACATTACGATGGCTGAGATTAATCCAATGGAGATCAAACTAAGTGCATAAAGAGGATATTTGCCCTTCCACTTCCGTGAAAACAATGTGGGCGCATCTCCTTCCTGTGCAAGCGTAATCATCATAGATGTCTCTGCATATAGGGATGCTGTCATTGTTGAGAACCCTGCAATAATAAGCACTCCATTAAATAAATGAGGCACAAAAACCAGATGATCGCTGCTAAGTGCAAGCACAAAAGGACTTTCTTTTGGGTTAAAGGCACTTAATGGCACCATAGACACAGCCAGACCAATCGAAAGCACATACACTACAACCAGCGTCATCAGCATTACTTTTCCTGCTTTGGGTGCATCCTCCGGTTTTTGAAGGCGATTAGACATTATTCCGAGCACTTCAATACCTCCGTATGCATAAAAGGCAAAAATAAAAGATGACCATAATCCCATACCGCCGGTAGGGAAAAAATCTTTGTAACTGATGGGGAACTTTGGATTATATTTTCCTCCTCCAATCCAGCCTGCCAAAAGAGCAACGGCCAAGACCAGAAACATAACAATAGCTGCCATTTTAATGATGGCCAGTACATTTTCAACTCGATCAAAACCCTTATTTCCAAAAAAAACAATCACAAGCCCTAAAATCCCGAATCCTGCCGCAAAGATCCACATCGGTACCTGAGGAAACCAGAAGCGTGAGAATATAGATAGCGCGGTTAGTTGACTCCCATTAATAAGCAATTCTGAGAACCAATACACCCAGCCACTGCCGAAGCCTGCCCAATTACCAAATGCTTTTTGAGCATAGGAACGGAAAGAACCCTGTTCAGGATGATCTGCCGTCATTCGCGAAAGAGCATCAAACACTACATACGTTCCCACCGCTGCCAAAAAATATGCAATCAGTACGGCTGGACCGCCAATAGAAATCGCTAAGCCGGACCCGAGGAAATATCCTGTACCGATGGTACCTGCAACTCCTAACAAGCTAAGTTGCCACCATTTTAATTTTTGATCTTTTTGCATATCTGACGATTTGTCCATTTAAAAAATCACCCTAATCCTGAATTTTGGGACAGATCTCTCCCCATTCTTTAGATTGCCCTCTCCAATATATTTCATGTGAATGAGTCTTCTTTATCAAAAAAGAAGCACCAGCAAACCCGCTCAAGGTTTACTGGTGCTCCTTACTTCACAAAACATTTTTAGAACTAAGAAACAACCGCCTAATCGACATTGCGTCATCATTTGAGTCAAATATGGATGCTTCCAGAAAATCCATCCACTTCGTCTTCCAGTTGTTGATCAGAGCTGACGTTGTGCTCCTCCGTTGTGTTGCTGTACGTTCGAGAGGAACCGTTTTTATACGCTTCACTCCAATCCTCGTTGATCGTGTGCGCTGGGATAATCCAGTCCTCTGGGCTATAACCTGGATTTTGTACACCGACATTTCCTTGCAGATCGGGAATTGCATCCGGTCTAGAGAAAAGAGTCCCTGCCTCAATCATACTTCCTTCATAGGCTTGGCAAATCTCCAATGCAGACAGCACATCCTGGTTCTCAATATGAACACTGAGACCTGTGTCACCATTTGTGCTGGCAGAGTATCCAATTTCCTTTAATGTCTCACAGGCTTGGGCGGCTTGCTGCGGATCACGAAATTGAAAACGGAAAGAACCCGTATCCATGTGTTTCATCTCCTCTGAAGTAGCTTATTTTGTTAATTGGGGTTCATTAGGTTAGGTATGTTATTTTTAATATAACCAACCGGAACAGTATTTTTACATTCAAAACCTTTATTTTTCAAAAATTTACTTTAAAGCTTTGAAATTAAATAGTTAAAAAAGCAGCTACTGTGACAAATCGCATGTTTTCGCTACGTAAATCCCTTTATGCTAGTAACAAGGGTATGGTTGCCCGGTCATCCAAGCCGAGCGGTCAAAGGATGCCCAAATCCATACATAAAGGCGGAATGAAGATGATAGATTACCGAACATTGGTGACACAGCAATCCATGCATTTGTATAGCGTGTTTGGCAAGTCATTCAAAAGTGTAAATGAACATGCGGTTGCTGGCATCAAAACGGTGGGCTTTAACCCAACGGCCTTCGCCGTGATGGAAGTTTTATATCACAAGGGCGCGCAGCCGATCCAGCAAATTGGAGCAAAGCTGCTACTGCAAAGCGGAAATGTCACCTATGTTATTGACAAGCTGGAGAGCCGCGGTTATTTGCACCGTCACCCGTGCGACCAAGATCGTCGGATTATATATGCAGAATTGACGGACGAAGGACAACGTGTCATGGACGAAATTTATCCTGATTATACACGTCAGATTGAACGTGCCTTTAGCGGAATCAGTGAAACCGAAAGAGATCAACTCATCGGCTTGCTCAAAAAATTGGGCCGTAGCGCTGATAACCTGTCACCTTATCATAAATAGAATGAATAGTAGTTTAGCAAATGATAGTTTGTGAATAAACGAACAATCTTATAGCTGTGCTAAACGAAAATTAGATTTACACCAGAAAAGTCCACCCTTATATTCATGGGTGGACTTTTTATATACCTGAATGGAGCGAAATATGCCCAAGCTTACGAGCATCATAAGTACCTGCTAACGACTAAAATGTTTGACCACTACATTGTTAAACATAGCCGGGCCGCCATCGGTAAAAAGAGTAATTCCCTGATCCTCTAATCGCGGGAATATTAAACTGGAATACGCTACTTCTCCGTCATCTACAAAGACTTCAATGCTGGTTTTATCGACGAGAATTTTCAGGTGGACGTTTTTCTTAGTGGCATCAAAAGGCGCCCTGCTCTCTATATATTTTCCACTCTGATCCGGCTGCCCGGTGTTGGCTCTATTTACGTAAGAGTATTGCCCATCCACCGAAACACCGACATCCACATGACGCTTGCCGTCCGCTGACTCTCGAAGCCTGAATCCCGCATTTTTGATCATTGACCAAGATACATCCGCCTCTAACTGATAGGCATCGCCTGCTACCGGAAGCGGGTGAGCACCCTCTACCTTGATCTGTCCAAATGATTCCGTTGAGGTTTGGAATTGCTCCAAAGCTTTTACCGGCTGTGAAACCAAGCGATATCCGGCATCTGCTGTATGCTTCAGCCGAATTTGACGAACAATCGAATCCATTCCATTAAAGCCTTCCTTCAGGGTAGGCGTGTTATTGGCATAATCCCAATTGTTCATCCAGGCCAGAGCATAACGGTGACTGTATTTATCTTTGTCTTTCCCATCCTCGAACGTAACTGCACCATACCAGTCAAAGCCATAATCCAGCCACTCAGGCTCACTGCGATCAGGGAGAAATGCTTCTCCATTAAAATCTCCCGTCCAGTAGGCATACGTGTTGGGTCCACCTGTCGATTTGCTATTTGCGCTCACGCCCAGAATCCATTGATAGCTTCCATCATCCGCCCGCATCTGGTAAAGGTCAGGACATTCCACAAGCCCGATATTTTCCGTTTGAAAGCCGCTCGTATAACGCCAATCCTTTAAATTATCAGACTCGTAAAAGCCAATCTTCGTTCCTTCCGCCATGACCATCATCCATTGATTACGTTGAATATCTCGGATGATTTTGGGATCTCTGAAGTCCTTTGTACCGGGGTTGGACATCACAGGCTTGTTGCGGTAAGAAGTAAACGTCTTGCCTTTGTCCGTACTGTACCACAAAAATTGTTCCTGCTTTCCTCCATCTGCGGAGGGCTGTGTCACAATGGCTACCAGCGTGCCTTTTCCAAAACCTGCGGTGTTATTATCGTCGATCACGACTGAACCGGACCAAGGATCTCCATTCGGGTTCGTATATTTGGGAATCGCCACCCCTTCATCTTTCCAATGAACCAGGTCGGTTGATGTGGCATGTCGCCATTCTGTACCGTTCTTTTTGGGATAGTCACGATTATATAAATAGTAATAATGATATTTTCCATCGAAATAAATGGGACGTTGAGGATCATTCTTCCACTTATCCGGAACGGTAAAATGATAGGAAGCCCGGTAGGTTGGCCTCTTCTGTGTTTCTAGACTTTCACTTTTAGCCGGGTGATAAAGACTCCAGCCGATCGCTATTAATATACTCAGGCCCACGATAACCACGATGGATCGTATCCAAATGCTCTTAGAAGCTATGTTTTTCATCATGACGATCCTCCCCACTCTCTTTGTCTGGATAGTCTGACGAGCATGCGGGAATGGTCGGTTCCCATCCTCTCATTGCACGATATGTATCGTCCGGTATGGGACGGCTCGGTAAATCAAGGTAACCCTTAATTCACCAAGTTACTCAGAGACGTATGTATCTCAGTCTCAGTCCCCGATATCGTCCCACCGGAATACTTACTTATTTCTTTCCATAGTCATATGGTGGTACTTCCTTATCGTCCGTTGGATCAATTGTGATTTGCCCTTGTTCCAGAATTCTGTTCTTCACAACAGAAGTTTTGGTGCCTTTAATGTTCAGCAGGAAACTTGGCGCAAAAGTGGATTTGTGATCCGGGAACAGTCCACGGTTTGTCATATAGCTGGTTACCACAACGTTATTTCCTTTGCCTTGCGGAATAGCAAAATGGGCATACGTCCAGGTAATATCATCACGATCCAGATTTTGGTGAAGAACGAGACCGGTTCCATTCAGGGGCTTATAAGGCCCTGTCAAAGAAGTCGATACGTAACCCAGCATGTAAATATCGTCGTCTCCAACGGCATCAACGGTAACTTTAGAACCTCTGGTGCTTGTAAACATATACCACAAACCGTTCATTTTGAAAACATTAGCACGCTCAATCTCATCTGTTACCAGATTGGATGCAATTAGCGGGTCCATAACTTTTTTCAACGTATAGTCATTATTTAATTCCACGATTCCCAGAGCACCGTTCGCCACTTCGGCCCCATTTTTTTTAGGACTTTGCAGCAGATTTTGTAGCTCTTTGGTGAAAAATTCGTTATTTCCGCCATAATACGCAGATTTATTAAGGGAATCCTCTCCTTGGTAGCCCGTCTCTGTACCTGTGTTCGCTTCAAATATGATGTATTTCTTCCCTTGATCCTCAATATAATGAGGGTCTCTGAATGTGTGGTTATCCAGGTTTACTCCCACGCTTTGCAGGACATTCTGGTAAATCTTCCCGTCTCCACCATCGTAAATGGATTTGAGATCCTCTACACCGTCCACTTTCAAGCTTTCATCATCAGGTTGAGAGAGATTAATTTGGGCGGTAGCCAAAGTTTGCTTGCCGTATAGTTTGTTTTCCGGCTCATAAGGCTGTCTGCTGGTATAGAATAAACGCACTTCTCCATCCGATGTTAAAGTAGCAGAACCGGACCATTCCTCCGCCTGATTTTTCAGAATCGCATCATTGGCTAGGATTTTATCGTTATCCTTAAATACTCTTCCGGCATTTTTCCAGCCTTCCAACGAGGTGTTGCCTGCTTTTTGATAGAACAGATAAATAAACGTATCCTCTGCTCTTTTAGGATCGCCTGCCAATCCAAACACAATATTGTACCCCTTGTAATTAGCTATCGTGCCATCGGCATTTTGTAACGGCCAAGTATCCCACACATCAAAATCAATGAGCTTGCCCGACCCGTCGCGGCCTTTTGCCGAAGGAATATTTTTGATGGAAGATGCATCAAAGGATGGAACTTCGAATTTTTCCTTGCCCTGCTGTTTGAAAATGTTCAGCATATCATGACGCGTGATTTGAGTAAATCTGCTGTCATCCTCGAGATCACCACTGTCTTTTTCCTTCGCAAAAGCTTGAAAGCCGCCCCCTAACAGCAAGGTAGTTGCTACTGTTACGGTAGCTGCTTTTCTGAACAAGTTGTTAAACTTCAAGTACTCCATCTCCCTTATTCTAATTATGCTTTCTAGATTAGAAACCCAACTTTTTGGTTGGTAGGGCCATTTTATATTGTATGTCAAACGATTGATATAGACTAGATATCCCCTTTTATTCAAGGCTAAAAGAAGGAGATACGTCGAACTCTATCCTCATATTTTCCTATTTATTTTCTGAAAATACCATTTCTTTCATTTCATTTACATTTAAATAAGTTCGTTCCTTGCTTTT
This sequence comes from Paenibacillus sp. 23TSA30-6, assembly GCF_014858585.1. NCBI lineage: Bacteria > Bacillati > Bacillota > Bacilli > Caryophanales > Paenibacillaceae > Paenibacillus > Paenibacillus sp. 23TSA30-6. The sequence goes on from NZ_SLTL01000024.1 coordinate 76,302, forward strand.
TTTGCATATTCAATTTTGCTAGGTAGGTCGCTTTATTTTCCTTCAAAATCATTCAGAAACATTCATCAAAAAATCCATTTGCAAACGAATTCAGAAAAATGGTACTTTAGGGCCCCTTTAATTTTCGAGAAAAATATTAGATACATATGTAATAAGACTATTCTACCATTAATTTACTTATGTAATTATTCACATACAGTATTTCTGACATAAAAAATACACCTTTGATGCTCATTAGCCCAACTATATAAACTGAACTTAAAAGTTACCTATGGTGCCACTACGCAGTCGGATGTTGCTTCCCATCGCCACCCCCCTCGGATTTCTCGAAAAAAGCCTGTGATTAGGGGAGAAATCCAAAAAATAGCGGTAGCTCTGGACGCTATTTCCCTGTCCCAAGCTACCGCTATTTTCCTATATATTCTGTATTTTCATACCGCTATACAAGCAATAAACATTCTGTTGGCAAGCGCCACATGTAACAAGGAAACGATCTACGATTCCTTTATTCCTATGCAGTTCCTCCCTGTGCCGCCTTTGCAGGCTTGCTTGCTTCTTCCTCCGTACCCGGTGGACGGTTCCGCAACCCGAGGACGACAAACCAACTAATGACTGCAATAACGACCATGATGATGAACAGGGAATGCAGACTGTTTTCCAGCACGGAACGGAGCAAGCCCGCGGTCTTGTCACTCAAACTTTGTGAGGCATGAGGTGCAAGCAAACCGTTAATATCCTCCTGCGTAACCCCCTGCTGTGTAAGCTGTCCATCTGCTGTCTGGGCAGCAATGCGATAATTCAGCCATGAACCGAAGGCTGCCACACCAATGGTTTGCCCCAATGTTCGCAGGAACGTATTCAATGCTGTAGATGCACCACGCAACTGGAACCCGACCGAAGACTGGGCAATAATGGTAAACACGGTCATAGAGAAACCAAAGCCCAATCCATACAATAATGTGGATAGGAACAGCAGCCAGATTGGCGCCGTTTCGCCCATTAGGGTCATCACGAAAGCACCCAGTACAATCAGGGTCAGTCCGACTAATGAGGTTCGACGCGAACCCAAAGTCAGCAAAATGCGTCCCCCGATCATGGAGCCGAACAGCCATCCTACTGACATCGGAGCCAGCGCCAGACCGGATGAAGCGGCATCTCCACCGTGTACGCCCTGAATCCAAAGCGGCAGGTAGCTGGTCAGCCCGATCAGCAGAGAACTGACCAGCAGGGCTGCGGCACAGGAAAAAGCGATATCCCGTATCCGAAACAGCTTTAGGGGCACCATCGGTTCCTGAGCGCGTTTTTCGATAACCAAAAACAGAATCAGGAATAAAATAGCAACGGCTGCCAAGGCCAGCAGTTCAGGAGAAGCCCAACCGATATATTGTCCGCCCAGTGCCAATACGAGCAAAAGGGCCGTCATTCCAATGGTAAAGGTAACAGCTCCCGGCACGTCGATGCGCGCAGTACGCTTGGCTACCTGCTCCCGCAGGTAACGAGCGATGAAGAACATTGCAAGCAGTCCAAAAGGGACGTTAAAACCGAAAACCCATTCCCAGCCAAAATAAGTGACCACGTAACCGCCCAGCAAAGGCCCGATCAGGGAAGAAATCCCCCATACCGAGCTGATCATTCCCTGAACTTTTCCGCGTTCCTCCATTTTGTATATATCTCCGATAATGGTAAAGGTAACGGGAATCACGCCGCCCGCTCCAATCCCTTGAATAGCCCGGTACAAAATAAGCTGCTCCATACTACCAGCCAGCATACAAAGCAAAGAACCGAGTATAAACAATGAACAGCCGATCAGAAAAATCGGTTTGCGACCAAATAAATCGCTAAGCTTGCCGAAAATAGGTGTAGTTACAGCCATCGTCAGCAAATAGGCCGTAAAAATCCAGCTGAGCAAATTCACGCTGCCCAGTTCACTAACAATAGTCGGTCCGGCAGGACCGATGACGGTTCCCTCAATCGCGGCCAGAAAGGTGGCCAACAGAACACCGGTCAGCACGAGCCCGCGCTTTATGGGTTTATCTTTTCCCAAGCAAATCACAAATCCTTTCCTTGTGTAAACTGGCTGCACCTGTGCAATTCGACTGCACAGGATTGGTATTACCCGCACTGCATAATCGTAAACAGGCGGCCTATATAGGCCGCCTGTTTTATACGATGTATATATATTATTGTCTACATATACTTAAATTTTGTCAACTGTAATCGTATGATAAATCCCCGGCACTTTCCGCTTCCTTAATCTGCCCCTTTTCCATGTACAGCATATGGCTGGAAAAGCTTTCAGCGAACTGCATATCGTGGGTGATGATCAAAAAGGCTGCTCCCTGGTCCGCTTGTTCAGCGCACATGCGAAGCAGGATGTTCGCTCCTTCATAATCCGTTCCGCCAGTAGGCTCATCCAGAATGTAAAGCTTTTTGGGCAGAATGAACTGCGCGGCTACGCTTAAGAGCCTTTTTTCACCGCCACTCAGCAGGTACGGAGAGGCATTCAGCCTGTGATCCAGTCGGGCGGCTGTCAGCAACCGCTGCGCCCGTTCCTCATACGCAGCAGGAATCGCCTCCCCAGCCCGTAATCCAAGCTTGACGCGGACGCTGTACAAGCATTCGTCCCATACCGTTGTAGCCGCAAACTGATGCTCCGGCTGCTGGAACACGTAGCCGATCCCGGCGGCCAGTTGATGGATCGGCAGCTTCGCCATATCCTGACCCTCCCACCACATGCACCCCTTAGGTGCAGGCAGGAGGCCCATCAGCAGCTTGCCGAGCGTTGTTTTGCCGGAGCCGTTCTCGCCCAGCAGGACGGCTCGTTCGCCGGGGGCAAGGGCAAGGCTCACGCCTGCCAGTGCTGCCCAGCCACTGCTGGGATAGGTGAAGGTCAGCCCCTTCACCTCCAACAACGGCAGACCGGGCTTCGCCCCCGGCCCTTGGGGCACGCCTCCCCTCCCTGCGGGAGAGGGCAGCAGCCCCAAGGCGGCAAGCTGCGCGCCATGCTCGCGCAGCAGCTTGTCGGGCGGGCCTTGCAACTGCACAGCCCCGCCCTCCAGCACGATGACGCGCTGCGCTGCACGCGCGGCATCGTCCATGCGGCCGGACACGGTGACCACCGTCCGGCCTGCGGCATGGAGCCGCCGGCATAGCAGGGCGAAGTCGCTTTGGGCCGGCGGGTCCAGTTGCGCCGCTGCGTCGTCGAACACGACGAGCGGCGCTTCCAGCGCCAGCACCGCAGCGATAGCGGTGCGTTGGCGCTGGCCTCCCGAGAGGCGGCGCACGAAGGAGCCGCGCTCGGAGGCAAGGCCGACGGCCTCCAGCGCAGCCGTCAGGCGCTGCGCTATTTCCGCCGGAGGCACGCGCAGGTTCTCCGGCCCGAAGGCAATCTCGTCTTCGACGATTCCCTGCACCAGCTGGGCATCCGGGTCCTGAAGCACGACGCCGACGGTGGAGGCGACAGTCGCCAGGTCAGCCGTGTCCGGGTCCATCCCGTACACGGTCAGCTCCCCAACCCGTTCTCCTTCACCGGAACGGGACAATCCGCCGTGGAGAAGCTGGCACAGCGTAGATTTTCCACTTCCGCTGGCCCCGACAATCGCAACATGCTCACCTACCGCAATATCCAGCGTCAAGCCATGTAACGCGTGTTCCTCCTGATCATCATATCGATAGCCAAAATCCTTCATGGACACAGCTATTTTACATCCAGAACCATTATCGCTATGTTCATTCATAACCGAAATACCCTCTATCCCTGTTCTTGAAGAATACAATCTCGCCATGGCAAGTGCTATGTACGTGAAGCGCGCCCCAGCTCAAAACGTTTTAACAGTCCTGTCCGATTCAATGCATCGCCCAACAACTTAGTAAGCAGACCGCACAATACGATACCGCTCAGGATGCGCACGACCAGTGCAATCGTCAGCACCTTCCAACCCCAATGCATATATCCGAACATATTGGCTGCCACGATAAACCATAACGGCACCATAGCCCCGCCTGCCAGCATCAGCGAAACGGCATTCCAGCGTCGATAGCGCAGTACAGCAAATACCAGTTCAGCGACAATCATATAGCAGACCGCAGCCGCGATGATAGATGCGATTCCGTAGACTGAACCCATAAAGGACTGCACCACTGCGCCAAATGAATAGGCAATTACCGCCGTTCCCGGCTTACGAATAATATAATAGGCCAGCAAACCATATATCATGTACAGCCCGACAATGGAGGAAGTCGCGATAGGCCCTCCCAGACTGTTTAATGTTTTGTTAATCATCGACAAATAAACCGTCATGACTCCATTCAGCGTTGCCAGCATCGCCATCAATACGATATCCAGCGTCGTAAACTTTGCAAAAATACGAGATTCCTTCATATGTAATTCCCTATCTCCTCTCCAAATATAAACGAGCACATTCTAAATGTATTCATACAAGCTCTTATTGTCAACCTAAATTTATTTATACGGTTGACAATAAGATCGAAAAAAGAGGCTGCTCCCTATAAGCTCCACCATAAAACAGCAGTACCTAATACAGCAACCACAGCACATACATAACCGGAGCGCCCCTTCTCCAGCGAACGGAGATAGGTACGATCAGCATAAGCACCAAAGCCTTTGCCCTCCATCGCCAGCGCCGTCTGCTGAACTCGCCTCACGGCATTCACCAGCATAGCACCGACATACCCGCCCCACCATAATAGCCGGTTCCGCAGCCCTCGCGGCGGTTCCTGTCCACGCACACGCCGTGCCGCCATTATAGTACGTCCTTCCTCTTCCAATAAGGGGAGAAACGTCAGCGCCACAGAAATACCGAACGCAAACCGATAAGGAACACGCAAACGCAGATTTAAAGCCTGTACAAAATCTCTGGGATCGGTTGTCGACAAATAAATATACGAGGCCAAAAACAGCACAAAAATGCGAAGCGTCAACGCCCCTGCGATATCCAGTCCTTCCGCTGTAATCCAAATCGGCCCCCAGGCTGCCACGATATGTCCTTCCCGAATCGCCAGAATAGATAATATAAAATACGGAATACCCAGACCAATCAGAAATGACATGGCCCGAAGCTGACGTGCCAACGTTAAGCCTGCCCCAAACCAAGCCGCAACGATCAATACAACCAGCAGTGCCGCTTCATGCAGTGTTGAATCCCATGCCATCGACAGCAGGCTAAAGCATCCCACCAGAATCAGTTTACTTAATGGCCCCAGCCTGTGCAGCGGGGACGCCCCTCCGTTATACTGAAACAGCATTTCGCTTTGCCTCCAGTCTGAGCCATTCTTCATGTAGCAAGGAGTACATCAGCATATCCTTAAAGCCTGTAGACGTATGCTGCACTTGCCGTAACAGCCCTTCCTGCGTCCAGCCCATAGAGGACAATAGAGCTTGCGATCCCGTATTTCGCGGGTCCACTAGCGCTTCCATCCGATTCAGCCGAATCGTGTCATACCCGAAAGACAACACCAGCCGCAGCGCCTCCGACATATAGCCCTTTCTCCAATAGGGCGTAGCCAGCTCGTAGCCGATTTCGGCTTTATAGGCTCCCTCGGTCTGCCAATAATTAAAGCCACAGCTGCCGATCAGCTTCCCGTCCTCCTTCAGCTCTATGCCCCAGCGCAACGCATCCTCGGTCCTCGCCAGCTCATTCAACAACTCGATCATATCCTCCGCATCCTCACGTCCGGACATCCCCGTCAGGTTCATATAACGGTGAACCTCCGGATCAGACCAGCAGGCAAACATCGTAGCCGCATCCCCGGTTTCCATCTTTCGGAGCCGAAGACGCGGGCTTTCCAGCGGTGGTATATGCCCCTTACATGCATATGCGCACATGTTCAATCATCCTTCCAGCATCAAAGTGACAATAAATATACGCTACATTTAAGCATACCCCTTCAACAAACGCAAACACCCCCCTGCTCCACAAATGCGCCGATCCGGCATCCATGAGAAAAGGAGGGTATGTTTTGAGCCGCTCATTTCCAAGTAGTTAGGCAGACATGAATGTTGACTATACTCTGCATTCCAATGCCACTTTAGGAGGAGGCGCGGGAAGCGGCACGGGCCTGTTTCTTCACAACATCCTTGTACAATACGCCCAGCATCGACTGAATTTCCTTCAATTCCTCGATCCCTGCACCGGTAATGCTGAACAAATCTTCATGCGGGGTCAGGAAGTTTTCCTGCGTCAGGTTCTCCAGCTCCTGCTTGACCTCACGTTCTCCTACGCGGTACCCGCGTTGTTCGAGTACAGGTTGAATATCTCTCACCGTCAAATCGTTTTGATGTGCATAGGAAAGCATCTGTATACGGATAAACAAATTTTGAACATCTGCATGCATGGTTGTAGCTCCTTCCCGGCTTAAGGCCAACATCGTTATATTGTTTTTACCCATAGGAAACAAGCCGGAAACAAATGAGTGGCAACCCTTTTGAATTGTAGAAACCAAGCAGCGAAGGCGATCCACTTTTCATAAAATGTACGACTGCCGTCAGAATCAGACTGGTCACCACCGCTGAGCTGATTGCACTATGTACCTTTTTCATACCTGACGACTCCTGTTCTTCTCCTGAAATTACGCTGTACAAAGATTAGAGTACGGAGGTCGCTGAAAAGGTTACAGATGTATTTTCCTCTTGACTGAATATATACAATCGTTATATCTTAAATTAATTAACCAATGGTAAAAGTAGCTTGCAGAATTACCTTTTTCTGCCCACATATACAACAGATAATGGTAAAAAATTCACTGATAGGAGCGTGGACTACATGTTTCAGGCTATCCCTTACGAAGGCACACGTCACGAACAATTTGAATCGGTTCTCGGGCAACTCCGGGCACTCATTCATGATGAACCCAATACTATTGCAAACCTGGCGAACGCTTCTGCGTTGCTTGGTCATTTTCTACCGGATATTAACTGGAGCGGCTTCTATCTCTATGATGGAACCGAGCTTGTACTCGGTCCATTTCAGGGCCAGCCCGCGTGTATACGAATTCCGCTGGGACGCGGTGTATGCGGTACAGCTGCAGTGGAGCGACGGACCCTTGTCGTAGAAGATGTCCATGCGTTCCCGGGCCATATCGTCTGTGACGCGGCTTCCAACAGCGAAATCGTCATCCCCCTCATCAAGAACGGGGAACTGCTGGGAGTGCTGGACATTGACAGCCCGCTAAAAGCCCGCTTTGATCACGAAGATCGTGTATTCCTAGAGGAATTTACGGCTATTCTGGTAGCCAGTTTGTAATCAAAATCCGCGTATAATCATCGTCTTCCTTCGCCACAATATATAAGGGTCTGGAACCCGAAACCATCCGGTGAAGGAGATTAATGACAATGTACAACAACACCATGGCTCCACAACAGCAGCTTCGTCAATGTGAACAAATTATGCAGCAACTGGTTCAACAAACACAGCAAGGGACAACGATGTATCAACAGTTGCTGCAACAGGAGCAACAAAATGCATCCAGTCTTGAAAACCTGGTGCAACGTGAACGTAATGCAGCTCAAACGATCCAAACCGCAATCCAGCACCACCAACAAGCTATGCAGCAATACCAACAAGTCATTCAATTGTGTAGTCAGTTGGAAAACACTATCCGCTCCAGCAGCCAAATGACTCAGCCCGGATTTGGCGATAATTACGCCTCCCGCAGTATGCAACCATCCTCCTATGGTACGGGAAGCCACATGAGCCAAAGCTTTCCGCAACACATGGGTACGGCTGGGCAGCATTATGCAAGCAGTGGTAGCATGCAGCAGTACGGAAACAACAGTCAGCAAGGCATGAGAGCGACACATAGCAGCATGTAAAGCTGCTTTACACACAAAAAGGGTGAACAGCAGGCCATCGGATTGGGTTGTTGTTCATCCTTTTTTCATACCTCTTACAGCCTTTTTCACCAGCTAGTGTTATTTTAATTCCCGCTTTGCCAGCACCTTCATCCCGTCTCGCAAATACTCAGCCAATCCGGGGCGATAGCCTTCATACATTTTACTGAAATCCTCATGCTCCACGTACAAGTCTGCCAGCCCACTATAAATCTCGGCAGTAGGTGTATAGAATCGGCTTACCCATTGGAGATGGCGGCGGATCAAAGCCTGTACTTCTTCACTGCTATGCTTCAATCCCTTATTCATAGCTTCTGCCAACTGCCGATGAATTTGATCCGCCTCTGCCTGAGAATCCAAATAATCCTCTTTGGACCAATTCTTCGTTGCTGTTTTGCTCTCCTGAATCTTCTCTTCGGCCTCATGACCATAACGTTCCGTCAGATCACGTTCATACATTTCCTGCTTTTCCGGGTCAAACCCTTGGTACAATTGCTCCGGTTTCATCGTCTGTTCTCCTTTCACATGAGCCACCGTTTCGTCGATGGTCTGTAGGAGAGTATGCAAGCGGAAGACTTTGTTCTGCACCTTGCTTCTATGCTCCAACAAAACCTCGGCCGTTTTTTCCTTCGTCTGCTCCAGCAAGTCGCCAATGTCGGATAATGGTAATTCCAGCTCTCTGTATAACATAATCTGCTGTAGTCTCAACAGTTGCTCCTGTTCGTAATAGCGATACCCGTTATCCCCGACATGATGGGGTTTTAGCAATCCGATTTCATCATAATAATGTAAAGTTCGTACGCTGATTCCCGACAGACCGGATACTTCCTTCACCGTGTAAGCCATTCCGCTTCACCTCCCTTGTTACACAGTCTACAGCCTCACGTGGCGTGAGAGTCAACCCAGCATTATTGTCCTAGTATTACCTTTTACCCGTTAAGCTTGTGGTGAACCGTCCCTGTGACTAGGATAAAATCAATTCCTTTATTTAAAGATCGTGAGCAGGCGACTCATATATTCACGCATATTTACAATTAAATCCGAGTCGCCATCATGAAGACACCAGTTGTACATGACCCCACGAGCTGCAATAAATAAGTAGTCTGTTATCTCTTCGGATGTCATGCTTTGATCCAACTCTCCCACGGCTTGCCCTCTCTCTATAATCTGTTGAAGTATATTTTGCATACCACGACCCTTAGTAATGAAAAGCTTGTTATTACTTGTATATAACTGTTTGACCGTCTCTAAACCAACATTCTGATTATATTCCGCATAAACCTCAAAATATTGAATAAGATCCTGCATAATACTTTCTGATGGTAGTTCATTCTTAAATTTCAATTCAAAGTAGCCATCCGCCTGGGCATACATCTCCACCAAAATATCACTTTTAGTCTTGAAATGATTATAAAATGACCCTACTGACACGCCGGCCTTCCGACAGATATCCTCAATTTTAATTTTTTCCAGGCTCTTTTCATGCATTAGCTCTAATGTACTGTTATATATATTTTTTTTAGTCTGCAGACTTTGCAGCTTGCGTCCATTCAATTGTTTTTTTGACACTCACTTACTCTCCCTCTCTATTGTAAGTATTTCTTTTTCTCAGGTGCCTTGTTCATATTACTTAATTATAATAGGAAATGCTATTTTGTTTAATTGTGAAAACAATCACATAATAATACCTACTCCTATTCTATACTGAACCCATTCGGTGAATGTATTCAGTTAAACGAATGATCCATACTTAGGAGGTATTCTTATGAAAGAAGAACATCAAATTTTATACGAGCCTATGAAAATTGGAAAACTGGAAATTAAAAACCGCTTTGTAATGGCTCCCATGGGTCCTGGTGGGCTTTGTGATGCCGATGGTACTTTTAATGAACGTGGCGTCGAATATTATGTTGAACGGGCAAAAGGTGGGACAGGTCTACTCATTACAGGTGTAACGATGGTTGAAAATGAAATTGAGAAATGTGCCCTGCCGTCCATGCCCTGTCCTACTCTAAATCCCTTGAATTTTGTTAAAACGGGTAAAATGATGACGGAGCGGATTCATGCATACGGCGCAAAAATATTTCTACAATTATCCGCAGGATTTGGCCGGGTAAGTATCCCTTCAATTGTTGGTAAAACGGCTGTCGCCCCTTCTCCCATTCCTCATCGCTGGCTTCCCGATGTCACTTGTCGTGAGCTGACCATTGACGAAATCCACACCTATATCAGAAAATTTGCGGAATCCGCAGCTATTGCCAAAAAGGCAGGCTTTGACGGTATTGAAATCCATGCGGTTCATGAAGGCTATTTATTGGATCAATTTGCGATTTCTTTCTTTAACCATCGGAAAGACGAATACGGAGGAAGTCTGAGAAACCGCTTAAGATTTGCCATAGAGATCGTTCAAGCCATCAAAGCCGAATGTGGTCAGGATTTCCCGGTATCTCTTCGATACAGCATCAAAAGCTTTATTAAAGATTGGCGTCAGGGCGGATTGCCAGGCGAAGAGTTTAAGGAGCAGGGACGGGATATTGAAGAGGGGATTGAAGCTGCCAAAATATTAGAGGAAGCCGGGTATGATGCTTTCAATGGCGATGTCGGTTCTTACGACTCTTGGTATTGGGCACATCCACCCATGTATCAGGAAAAAGGACTTTATCTTCCTTACAACAAAATTTTAAAAACCATTCTAAAGGTACCTGTGATTACTGCTGGCAGATTGGATAATCCAGATTTGGCCAGCAAGGCTATACGTGAAGGAAAAACCGATATGATTGCACTTGGTCGACCATTGTTAGCTGATGCTGATATCCCCAATAAAATCAAGGCTGGGAAAATAGAAAAGATTCGTCCTTGCCTCTCCTGCCAGGAGGGCTGTATGGGTCGATTGGCATCTTTTGCAACGATTTCATGTGCCGTTAATCCGGCTTGCGGCAGAGAAAAAGACTACGCACTTGGAAAAGCAGACCAGTCCAAAAAAGTTTTGGTGATCGGTGGAGGGCCGGCAGGATGTGAAGCTGCCCGTGTAGCTGCTATACGGGGACATCACGTTACCTTATTTGATAAAAATAACCGATTGGGAGGTAATCTAATCCCGGGCGGAATTCCAGACTTCAAGGAAGACGATCATTTACTTGCGACCTGGTACGAAGGGGAATTAAAGGATTTAAAAGTTGACGTCCGATTGAACACCGAGGTTAACCGGACTACCGTAAAGGAATATGCAGCAGATGCCGTTATTTTTGCTACCGGCTCCTCTCCAAAAACCTTCTCCATCGGTACATCTACCAAGGTGTATTCCGCAGAAGAGGTTCTGCTTGGTAAAAAAGATCCCGGTGCTTCCACTGTGATTGTCGGGGGCGGGCTTGTGGGATGCGAAACTGCACTCTGGCTTGCTGATCAAGGTAAAAAAGTAACCTTGGTAGAGATGCAAGAAGATATTTTAACCGTAGGCGGACCCCTGTGCCATGCAAATGAAGATATGCTGCGTGACCTTGTTGCATTTAAGGATATCCATCTCCTGACCAACACCAAAATTGTCGATGCCAACGATCAAGAATTTGTTCTTAAAAACAAAAATGGTGAAGAAACGATTCTAAAGGCCGATTCAGCGATTCTAGCTGTAGGATATACTCCTCAACAATCGCTTTATGAAGACATCCAAAATGACGTTTCCGAAGCCTACTTAATCGGTGATGCCAAGCAAGTACAAAATATTATGTACGCTGTCTGGGATGCGTATGAGGTTACCAGAAATATATAGTGCCCTGCTCCCTCCGAAGAGCCGTTTGCTTTTTAAGCAAACGGCTTTGGCTTTTTTACCTTTGCATCAAATACTTGGTTAAGAGAAGTTTTTTCCCATAACCACATGATCATAATAGGCAATCTTCTGAATGATTTTCTCCAAATTGTGTTGTGTTTGGGCCATATGTTCTTCTACCTTTTTCTTATGAGCTACGAGAAGATCTCTTCTTTCATGTACGGTGGCTTCGCCTTTTGCATTAAGCTCAAGGTATGCCTTAATCTCTTCAATCGTCATCCCCGTATCTTTCATAGCCATAACAAACCTTAACCAGTCAATTTGTTTTTCCGTATATACTCTTCTTCCACCCTCATCCCGCCCCACTTCAGGTAATATCCCCTCTTTTTCATAATAACGAAGTGTAGATGCAGGCAGTCCGCTCTTGATTTGAACTTCTCTGATGGAGTACATTCTCATTCTCCTCCTCGTTATTGTTGTACTTCTTTAAGTCAGCTTTAACTATAAGTATAAGTTTTCATAGAAAAGAGTGCAAAGTAATGAGAAATATACTAAAAAAGAGCGAGTGACCCACGAAGGTTTCTCGCCCCAGAGTCAATTACTTTAAGCCGGTGGCTTTTTGACTCGCCTATAAAATGTTCGATTGTATTGATTAATCAACTCATCCAGAATCATAGATTGATTGAGCACAAGTGCATGTTCTAATCCGTATTTCGCTTGCAGATCGCAGAGCTTTTGTCTTGCCTTCTCTAATCTTAGTTTCAAAAGTTCTTGTTTTTCCATCCTTCCCCCTCCTTATTTAACCTCATTTTGGAATATTATGACTATATTTGATGAAAGTTTAATTCAGAAATTTTGTTTATTCATAACGAAAAAGACCAGCTCAGAGAGCTAGCCTTTTCCGTCAAGACTAGAGAAGACGTATAGCCAATTTAATTAATCAGATCAAGTGAAGAAAAAATTAAAGCTCAATAACCCACTACACCCAATTCATATACTGATAAACCATCTTTAAACTCCCTAGTAATTATAATTCTGTTTACCGCGCTTGTATCATGTTGATTACAGCTCACTTCTTGACGAAGCTAATTTACCGTATGCCTGACCTGACATTTTAGTGTTACTAGTGTTAAAAGTAGCATAAAACTCACCTGTAGACCAAGCCGAACTGCTTATCCAACTAAAAGTATCTCCAGGAGCTATTTTCACATCAGTTCCGCTCATAACCGAACCACTAGCTGATCCTTTGTGTACAGCGAATTTTATTGCTTCACTCCCTGTATTTCTTACCCACAATTTAACATAACCCAATCCTGCGGGAATAGAGAAATACGATACTGTTTGTTGACCAGACAATGTTGTATCGAACGCAGGCTGTGTAGATTGAGGAGTGATGACGTGATCATCTGCTTTTGGCGTATTCACATCACTCGATCCATTTGCAGGTTGAACTATTGCTCCTGGGTCTGCTGTAACTGATTTAACATCAGTAGTAGCTGAAGCAGAAACAGTTAATGGTAATGCGACAGCTAAAGACAAAATGGCAAGAACAGAAATTTTTTTATTGTTTTTCATGATAATAGCCTGCCTTCTCTTTATTTATAAAACCTTCGCCACCACAACCAGATTGCTTGAGCCATCGCTCAGAAGATCAAACAACTTCATTACGTCACATTATCAATCGGAAGATTCTTCATAATCACAGATTAAGGATATAGGATTTATTTATTCCTAGTTACAACAAAAAAATTAACACTTAACCCAAATTGGCTAAACTTTTCCTTCTCTAAATCAATCATCGTGTGTTATGACTATAATTGGGTGAACTTTATTTAGTCAGTTCTATTAAAAAAGACCTGCTCAGAAAAGCCTATCTCAGAACCTAAATCTAGTTAAAGAGTATGTCGCTATAGTAAGATAAACTAAAAATATAGAACAAGTAGAACGAGAACGAAGTAGACGGAATGATGCTGTACAAGCGCTAGCGTTCGCCTTCGCACCCAGATTTCAACCTTTTTACCATAAATCAGGACATGAGCAACGAGAAGCATTTTAATAATAAAATAATTTTTCTTTCTGCCCTTCTCTCACCAGACTTTCGAAGTCTAAATAGGTCTGATCATCTGCAAAATCTTGAAAACTCTCAAATAATCTTACACACCTGATAAAAAAGGCTTCGTGATTTATCGTAAATGATCTAGACAAAACGTCCAGTAAGTATTTAAAACCATGTTCGTACGTACCTCTATTTAAATAATATTTAGCCAGTTCATATTTAAAACGCGTTGATTGTTCTGGTATCACTTGATGAGTATACATGTCCGCAGATGGTTGATGTTGGGTAATAGAATCAATCTCTGTTTCAAATCGTTGAAGTACATCATCTACATCTATTTGATAGCGGTTAGCCGCCATCATAATATTCAAAAGCTCTGTAACCAATTCTTTTTTGGATTTATCCGGAGGAGCACAAATATACTCCACATAATCAGAGAGCACACTTACATCTCCAGATAAAAGCTTGTTTACATAGATATTAACTTGTGCCCAATGCTGAAATAATTCCATCCAATGCCGCGTATCTTCATCAGTCTCTTTAACCCAGCTTAGATCAGCATACGCGTAAGTATGTTGTAATGCCTGCCTATAATCTCCCTGTGCTTCACAAACACTTGCACATAACAAATCAGCGTAAGCGATGTATACAAACATGGGTCGGCTCGCTTTTTTGTGAAGGTCCCTTTTCTTTCGCTTATGCTGACGATGGTCTAGGGAGTATTGGATTTTGGCTTTATCCCGCATTTTTTGAACTGTCTTATCAACCTTCGCCCACTGACGCAAGGAACGATATACATTCGCCAGGTCTTTCAGCGCATCAAGCTGGTCTATTTCATCAAGCCGCTCTACGAAGGGATGAAAATGGCATGCTGCCTCGAAATTTTGATTTTGGTCATCTCCGATGTTAATCGTAAACAAACGATACTGGCAAAGGGCCAGTCGTTCCGAATATTGCTTTCTCTCGCTGATCGCCACGCTCTCGTAAAGAATGGCTGCCGCCGCATGTTTGCCGTCTTTGAAGAAGTCTTCCGCCACATTAAACAGCAACACGGAATACACCAGATTATCCATTAACAAATCGGCCATTTGCTGGATACAGTCCAGCTTGTCCAACTCAGCGCAATTATACAAAAAAGGCCTGATCCTCCGCCAGTTAGGCGTGATATCCGTTAAATATTCCTGCATATATTGCTTGTAATAATGCCCTCTGGGATGCCCCATAACTGCCGTAATCCGATCCAGTTGATCGACGGAAAACGTACGATTTCCATTTACCAAGGTACTCACCGTACCTGCATTTAGTCCTGCTGTTCGTCCAAGTCGGGTAATGTTCAGTCCGTTTGTCTTCATGTATGTATCAAGCTCTGCTCGAATCGTGGTTGTATGGTTCACAATAAACAACCCCTTTAACGTTCATAGGATAAAGTTATGATGCTGCTCTGTGGCAACAAATCCGATTACAATCTGGTATTAGACGCAAGCTGTACTAGAATCATTGTTTTTTCTACAAAATAGTATACCATTTTATAGAATTTTTTTGTATACTTTTCAACAGTTTACTTAATATATGCGATTGCTCCTCTAAGCCTATTTTTTTTTCTCCTCTTTATTTAGTATTATAAGGATATAAAAAAAGGAGGTTATCATTTGAAAAGTACAGGTATGACACGTCCCTTAGATTCGTTAGGTCGTATCGTCATTCCCAAAGAGATGCGTATTTCAATGGATTACAATATGGGTGATCCAGTTGAGATTTTTGCTGATGAGGAAACGGGTATTCTCGCCTTACGAAAATATACCGGGGTGACGTGTAAAATGTGTGGTTCTACGGAGCAATTGACTTATTTTAGAGACAGCTTTATTT
Source organism: Paenibacillus sp. 23TSA30-6 (assembly GCF_014858585.1). Lineage (NCBI taxonomy): Bacteria > Bacillati > Bacillota > Bacilli > Caryophanales > Paenibacillaceae > Paenibacillus > Paenibacillus sp. 23TSA30-6. The sequence continues at coordinate 91,836 of NZ_SLTL01000024.1, forward strand.
GTGGGGAATGTATTCATAATTTGAAGAATGGTACAAATTCCACCCCTATCACAAGGCCGTCCAAATCGGCTTTCTCCAACGGAGAAAGGCCAATGAAGCATTCCAAACGTCTGCGCCGTTCGACGCAACAAATGATCGAAAGCCTAAAAGAATTGATGCAGAAGCAACCCAATGCAGCACAGCACGAATATGCAAAGATACTTGAGGTTTCCCAAGCCCGTATATCCCAGCTCAAAAAATTGCTATAACTACAGCTTGCTACCCTACATAGGTATACATCACAAATTCCATGTACAATTACGTTTGAACCATGATACGCAGCATCATAGCTAACCAACAAAATCCATGGACCAACATGACGAGAATTTCATACTAGGCATAAAGAACCACCGGACGATGCCAGGCGAATAACCTGTATCCGGTGGTTTTTTATATCTAGTGTTTTTCAAGCTAATAAGAACGTATTCCTCCCTCGGCCGTCTATTTCATCTTTTGATGCTAGACTAAAAAGTGGACATCGAGAATCGAGAATGCGAGAATAAAATCAAATTCATTCGAGGTGCGTCCCTA
>NZ_SLTL01000025.1:0-91733 GCF_014858585.1 Paenibacillus sp. 23TSA30-6
GAGGTAGATAGGTTGGGGGTGGAAGTGCAGTAATGCATGGAGCTGACCAATACTAATCGGTCGAGGGCTTATCCTAAAGAATAAAATGCAATGGAGTTTCGGATCCAGTTTTCAGGGTGTAACACCTTGAAATTACGCTTGATATTCTAATTCACTATGGTGATATATAGAATAACGCGCGGAATTTTTGCTAAGTGAGTCCATTTATATGGAGAGATACCCAAGTGGCTATAAGGGGACCCTCTGCTAAGGGGTTAGACTGCGAAAGTGGTGCGAGGGTTCGAATCCCTCTCTCTCCGCCATTTAGGACAAGCTGGCGAAATATTATGTTATGGCGGTGTAGCTCAGCTGGCTAGAGCGTACGGTTCATACCCGTGAGGTCGGGGGTTCGATCCCCTCCGCCGCTACCATACATACCCAGGAGGCTTAGCTCAGCTGGGAGAGCATCTGCCTTACAAGCAGAGGGTCGGGGGTTCGATCCCCTCAGCCTCCACCATTGTGCCGGTGTAGCTCAACTGGTAGAGCAACTGACTTGTAATCAGTAGGTTGGGGGTTCAAGTCCTCTCGCCGGCACCATTTTTGAAAAATTCAGGGAACTGTGGTGTAGAGGCCTAACATGCCTGCCTGTCACGCAGGAGATCGCGGGTTCGAATCCCGTCAGTTCCGCCATTTTTCAATATGATAGTTTTGCGTACTAAAGTGGGAAGGGGTATCCCTCCGCACTTTATTTTTTTGTTAATGGATATGGCTCGGTAGCTCAGTCGGTAGAGCAGAGGACTGAAAATCCTCGTGTCGGCGGTTCGATTCCGTCCCGAGCCACCTTTATATGGAGGATTAGCGAAGTGGCCAAACGCATCAGACTGTAAATCTGCTCCCTTACGGGTTCGGTGGTTCGAATCCATCATCCTCCACCAGTTTTATGAGCCATTAGCTCAGTTGGTAGAGCACCTGACTTTTAATCAGGGTGTCGAAGGTTCGAGTCCTTCATGGCTCATCGAAAGTCATCAACTTATAGTTGATGACTTTTTTTGTATGCATTTTTGCATGGATTTAGGTTATGTTTCTTACTAGCTTTTTTATTTTAAGGTATCGACAGGTTATAATAGGTTCATTATGTTCGCTTATTCTAAAAAAAGTGAAGTGGTGATCGCGTGGCTTTGGATACGGAATGGATACAGCAACAGCTTCAGAATATTATTCAAGCACCTTTTACTATACTGCCTTGGTGTCCGGAAATGATTGCAGAAGGTCAGCCAGCAGAATCAGCTGTACCGGATAAGTCATTTGTACGTGATAGCAAAATATATTTTCCGTTCCGTGCGGTAGCAGGAGAATTGGCTGCCTTTGCGGTAGAGGCAAAGCATTTGACGGATCGTGAACGGAAGCTGATTGAGGCGCTACTCTGGAACATGGAGCAATTCTGGCAGGATGGGACGGGGACGCAACGGCCCGATAATCCGGTATATGCTGAGGAAGAACAAATGAGGCGTTTTGGACAGTGGCTCATACAGCAGGCTGGCAACCTACAGAATGAAGAAGAGGTTCCTGATGAGTTGGGGCTTCGGGATTCGCTGTCGGCGTGTATGGTTCCCATTGTACTGACTGGTGAAGGGACACAGGGAGGTGCTATTGCCTACACGCAGCTACATCGATTGTTAGCCAGTTATTTTGGCGGGAATGTGCTGCTTACTCCACTGGATGAACAGTCTTGGCTGATTATGGCTAAAAAGGAACTATTGTTGGGAACAGACGACGACCGGGATAAGGATGTCGAAACCAGGGATGCGGATTTTACGGAATCGCTGGAGGAGGTTCTAACAGCTTTCAGCCTGGGTTTATACGAGCTTATCGCAAATGAGTGGGTGGGTGTATTTCATTTGGCGGTATCCAAGCCGTCTATACTATTGCAAAGTCTTCCCAAAGAGCTGAATTTGTTATGGGAGACGATCCATCTTGGCAAAATTTTTCATGTAACAGAGCATATCCACTTTTCATGGGAGTTGCATTTGGAGAGGTTATTAAACTGTATTCCGAAGGAGCAACGCGTGCAATTTTTGGAACAGGTTATGCGGTCGTCTGTCATATTGGAGGACGCTGAGACGATGGCTACATTGGATATCTTTTTTCAACTGGATTGTAATGTGAGTGAGACGGCTAAGCGCCTTTATGTACACCGGAATACGTTAATTTATCGTTTGGACAAGATTAAACAGGAGACGGGACTGGATGTGCGGACGTTTAATGATGCGGTTTTGGTCAAGCTTTTTCTACTATTGTACAAAGTGACAAAAAGGAAATAGCATTTTTGTGCAGTTTGCGAATAGCCACGCAGTGGGTACTAGGGTAAGATACAAGTAAGAAATGTATTCGATTTCAAAACTTGATCTTGGGGAGGCAAAAGCTATGGCTGGTGTACGCTTAGAGCATATTTTCAAAAAATACCCGGGTGCAGATAAAGCTACGGTTGTTGATGTCAATTTGGACATTCGAGATAAAGAATTCCTCGTATTGGTTGGTCCCTCCGGTTGTGGGAAGTCTACTACACTTCGTATGATTGCTGGTCTGGAGGAAATTTCAGATGGTAAATTGTACATTGGTGATCGCGTTGTGAATGACGTGGCTCCAAAAGACCGCGATATCGCGATGGTATTCCAATCCTACGCCCTGTATCCGCACATGAGCGTGTACCAGAACATGGCGTTCGGTCTGAAACTGCGCAAAGTGAAGAAAGAAGAAATCGACAAAAAAGTACGCGAAGCTGCCAAAATCCTCGATATCGAGCACTTGCTGGAACGTAAACCTAAGGCGCTGTCCGGTGGTCAACGCCAACGTGTCGCTCTGGGCCGTGCGATCGTCCGCGATCCTCAAGTCTTCCTGATGGATGAGCCGCTCTCCAACTTGGATGCTAAACTTCGTGGTCAAATGCGTGCTGAAATCACTAAACTGGTTAAACGCCTTGAAACCACTTGTATCTATGTAACACATGACCAGATTGAAGCCATGACGATGGGTGACCGGATTGTTGTTATGAAGGATGGCATTATTCAACAAGCCGCATCCCCGGATGAGCTGTACAACCGTCCAGTAAATCTGTTCGTAGCTGGTTTTATTGGCTCTCCTACGATGAACTTCATCACAGGCAAGCTGGCTGAGAAGGACGGCGCAATGCATTTCACTGCACCAGGTCTGGATCTGTTCGTGCCTGAGGGTAAGGGACAGATTTTGAAAGCCAAGGGTTATGTCGGCAAAGAAGTTATCCTGGGTATCCGTCCTGAGGATATTCATGAAGAACCTGTATTTTTGGAGGCTTCTCCGAATACGATCTTTATGTCCACTGTGGATGTTACCGAAAATCTCGGTCATGAAATGCTGTTGTACCTGAGTGGTGCGGGAAATGATACGATTATTGCCCGTGTAGACGGACGTTCCAATACTCGTGATGGTGTCAAAGCGAAGTTGGCTGTCGATATGAACAAGGTTCATTTTTTTGATAAGGAATCAGAATTGAGCATTCTGGTTGGCGAATAAGATCAACCGATGAAAGAGAGCCGCAGTTTCCCGGCCGGGGGAAGGCGGCTCTTTTTGTATATCCATACAGCTTCCAGCTTCGGCATTGCATTCATTGGAAAATTCCGATACGATGGGTACATTGGTATGGGTCTAGGCTCAGGTATGGATTGTTGAAGGCGAACATTGGACAAGTCCAACTGCATGAGCACAGGTAACCCGAAATCATGTTGAAAAGGTGAGGCTTGAGCTGGCACAGGATGGGCTGGCGATGGGCTGTTGGTTGATAGGGTGACGCTACATAAATAAGATCACGTATAGAATCCGGTCGTGCAGGATGAAGGGGAGAATACGATGGCTAAAAAGGTAAAGGTATCTGAGCTTGTACAGCAATTTCAAATGGAGGTTATTTCCGGTGAGAAAGGTCTGCGCAGGCTGATCACGGTGGATGATTTGAATCGTCCAGGGCTGGAGATGGCCGGGTATTTTGAATACCACACACAGGAGCGGGTGCAGCTTTTGGGAAGGTCTGAGCTGGCTTTTCTCGGTATGCTTCCTCCTGAGGAAAGAAAGGATCGGATGCAGCGTCTATGTACGGAGCTGACTCCGTGTATCATCATCACACGCGGTCTGGAAGTACCCGCAGAACTAGTGGAGGCAAGCGCTGAGCGGGATGTCCCTGTATTGCGAACTAATATGGCCACGACGATTTTATCAAGTCGCATTACGGGTTTTCTTGAAAGAAAGCTGGCTCCTACGGCCACCATCCATGGTGTATTGTGTGATGTGTACGGTGTAGGTATGCTCATTACGGGCAGTAGCGGCATTGGTAAAAGTGAAACAGCACTGGAGCTGGTTAAACGCGGTCATCGTCTGGTAGCAGATGATGCAGTGGAAATTCGGCAAACGTCCGATTTTCAGTTGCATGGTACGGCACCTGAACTGATTCGTCACTTGCTGGAAATTCGCGGCGTGGGCATCATTAATGTGATGACGCTGTTTGGTGCAGGTGCAGTTCGTAACAACAAGCGGATTACGCTGGTTGTCCGTCTGGAGGCATGGCAGCAGGATAAGCAGTATGACCGTCTTGGTTTGGATGAAGAAACGACACGTATTATTGACACGGATGTTCCGCTCGTTACAATTCCAGTTCGTCCAGGCCGAAATTTGGCCGTTATTATTGAGGTGGCGGCAATGAACTATCGTTTGAAGCAAATGGGCGTGAATGCAGCTCTGCAATTTACGAACAAGCTGACTGCTACAATTTCTGAAGATATGGAAGATATGGATTAAGGTTGAGTCGTTTGCAAGGAAGAACAAGGAGTGAGAGAAACATATGTCAACGGCAACATTACTGCTGAATCCGATTGCTTTTTCAATCGGGGCAATTAAGGTCCATTGGTACGGGCTTATTTTGGGGCTGGCGGCGCTTGTGGGTTTATATCTCGCCATTCGTGAAGGTAAAAGATTTGGCATTCCGCAGGAATTTTTTATGGATATGCTGCTGTTGGGTGTTCCCTCGGCTATTATTGGAGCGCGTATTTATTATGTAGCCTTCAAATGGGAAGATTATCGAGATAATCTATGGGATGTTATCAAAATCTGGAATGGCGGTATTGCGATATACGGCGCATTGATCGGCGCGATTATATGCGCAGTCATCTATTTCCGCTATAAGGGTTATAATTTCTGGCGGATTGCCGATATTTGTGCGCCGGGTCTGCTGATCGGTCAAGCGATTGGGCGCTGGGGTAACTTTGTCAATCAGGAAGCCTATGGTGGACCGACGGAAGAAGCGTTTTTGCGGAATCAACTGCATCTGCCGGATTTCATTGTAAATCAGATGAATGTTAACGGGGTGTTTCACCATCCTACATTCCTGTATGAATCCCTCTGGAGTATTGTAGGTGTGATTCTGCTGCTCGTCATTCGACGTATGAAATTTGTACGTGCAGGCGAAATGTTTGCGTTTTACTTCATTTGGTACTCGATTGGCCGTTTTTTCATCGAACGTGTACGGACGGACAGTTTGGCTTTTCAGGGACCAGACTGGCTGGCTTCCTTTGTGAATGCTTTGTGGTCTCCTATGGTATGGCTGGGGTTTGAACCAGGGCATCTGGACCCGAGTTACGGTAATGTACGGATCTCGCAACTGCTCCCTATTTTTATTGTTGTAGCTGCTGTGATTTTCATCGTGGTTCGTCGTCGTAAGGGTGCATCTGTTCCGAAATATAGCGATCCGATTGTCTCCAGCAAGGTAGGAGTCGATCAGGTACCTGACGTCACGCCGGAACAGGCTTCCCGCCCGGGTCAAGATACGATTCCTCCGACAACGGCTGCGCCGGATAAGCTACACAAGGAAGACATGGACGAGGACAAGAAGGAGCATCTATGATAAATACGGTTTTATTCGACTTGGACGGTACGATTATGGATACGAATGAGTTGATTATCAACTCATTTCTGCACATTTTGAATCACCCGGACGCTGACCCGCTGACACGGGAGCATATTATCCCTCATATGGGCGGAACCCTGGATGACCAGCTCCGTACCTTCTCGGGATTAAAGGATGTGTCTGAGCTGGTTAAAGGCTATCGTGCTTATAACTTGCTCCATCACGATCAAATGGTGAAGCCATTTCCGTATGTCATCGAGGTTATTCAGGAGTTGCGTGCGCGGGGAATCAAGCTGGGGGTTGTGACGACTAAAATACGTCCTTCTACGATTCGTGTGCTTGATCTGTTCGATATGACCTCCTCTATGGATTATATCGTGACTGTAGACGACGTAGAGCACCCGAAGCCGCACGCAGAACCTGTGCTTAAGGCGCTGGCTGGCTTGAACGCCAAAGCGGAGCATACGTTGATGGTTGGAGACAGTTCCTTTGATATTCTATCGGCTCAAGCCGCAGGTGTGAAATCGGCGGGTGTAGCCTGGTCGCTCAAGGGTGAGGAAACTCTACGGGGCTATGGACCGGATTACATTTTGCATGATATGCGGGATTTACTGAAGCTGGTGCTTCAAGGTGTCGATGTATCGTGAGGAAGGTTAACCGCTATCCCGTGGAAGGTCCCAATGCGCTGTGGCAGATTTACCGGACGGTAAGCCGCTGGAAAGGGATTAAAAACTTTGTTTTTATACAGATCGCCCGGTATTGTCCCGTGCTATCCTGGAAGAATGTCATTTACCGCAGAGTGCTTGGGATGAAGGTAGGGCAGCATGCGGCCTTCGGCCTGATGGTGATGGTAGATGTTTTTTTCCCGGAGCATATTACCGTAGGGGACAATTCGGTGATTGGATATAACACGACCATTCTGGCTCATGAATACCTTATACGGGAGTATCGTATTGGTAAAGTGATGATCGGGAATAATGTGTTAATCGGCGCCAATACGACCATTCTGCCCGGTGTTACTATAGGTGATGGAGCTATAGTAGCCGCCGGAGCGGTCGTGCATAAAGACGTGCCTGCAGGAGCATTTGTAGGTGGCAATCCGTTGCGTGATTTAAAACGCACTGGTGTGGATGAGTAGTAAATAGCACAACAAGAAAGGCCCCTTATGTATTAAGGGGTCTTTCTTGCGCTGTTTTTCTGTATAATAAATGGGGTAATGCATGTTAGTTATGTTTAAAACTTGATAATAGACATATTTGCAAGGCGATATGGGAGCGTGTTGATTTGGCCAAAAAAGAACGTATACCAGAGCTTGATATTTACCGGGGAATGTTAATTGCAGCCGTTGTTACCATTCATGCGACTTCAATGGCTTTGATTGATGCGCGTCATTCTCTATTGTTTTATCCCTTTTTATTTTTAAATGTGTTTAGTAGCTTTGCGGTGCCAGTATTTATTTTTGTGAGCGGGTTTGTTTTATTTTACAATTATGTCGATAGGCCGCTTCGTGGTAAGAATATGCTTGTTTTTTTTCGAAAAAGACTGATGTTTATTGTGTTACCCTACGTTTTGTTTTCTCTTATGTACTATTTGACCTTGGTGACACGTGGGCTGATGCCGCTCAGTGATCTTCCGCTTGTGCTGTTAACGGGAAAGGCGTACACGCATTTGTATTATGTCATCATCATAATCCAATTTTATTTGGTCTTTCCGCTGTTGCTGTGGGGAGTGCAGCGTTTACGCCATTGGATATCGAGTCCACGGAGAGCAGCCTTAGTCATTTTGACAGTAGGGTTAGTCATTCAATGGGGGTTTGTACTGCTGAACAAATACGTTTGGCAAGAGGAAAGAGGAAGTCTTGCGATTACGTATATCAGTTATTTTGCCTTGGGTGCAGCGGTAGCGATTGGATATGAGGGGTTTAAAAAGTGGCTTCTTCCGTCATCAGGTACGTCAATCGGTCGCGGACAGTTGATCAGCTGGTATGGTTTGTGGGCGGCTTGGCTGTTGCTGGGCATAGTCTATGTGCAGATATGGTTTGTAGCGTATCGGGAAGCGATCTATGCAGATTCGTTGATCTATGAGTTGTTACGTAATGCACATGCTCTTGTATCTGCGCTGGTGCTGTTTCAGTTCTCGGCTTTCTTATACCGTCACGCTAACTATGCGTTGCGAACTTGGATTAGTTGGCTGGGTGCCTGTTCCTTCGGTATTTATTTACTCCATCCGGCGCTCTTGCGCGTGTATCGTAAGCTGAATTTGCATGGAACACCGGTAGAGTATATCTTTTCTGTTGCCGGAGGTTGGCTGTTAGCGCTGTTTGGCTCATGGCTGATTGTGACGCTGTGTTTCCGTTATGTACCTTATTCCTGGGTCGGCCTGGGCACAGTTCCAAAGTTTCCGTCCCGGGGAAAGGTGAACAGGTGAGTGGTTGAATATGTTGATATGACTGTTGGCTGAAAGGCTGACAGTCTTTTTTTAGGATTCATGAATTATGCAATGGATAAAATAAATAGAGGGGGACCGTTTCGCAATACGGCTCTAAAAATGGGCTGCCCCGTTCGGTTGACGTTCACAGGCAGGACATGATAATATATCGAATATACTTTAGTTTATTAGCACTTTACCATGATAAAGATATTGCGAAATCATGAGGTGATAGAGATGACCAAGCCAAAAGGATTTGAAATCCCTGTAGGGGTTCGGGATTACCTTCCGCGTGCGGTGTCGAAGCTGCGGGCGATTGAATTGAATGTACTCGAATGCATGGAGCGTTGGGGCTACCGTCAGATTATGACGCCTACGATGGAATACTACGATACGGTGGGTGTGGCTAGTTCTACTTCGGATCGGAAGTTGTTCAAGCTGCTCAATAACCGCGGAACCACGCTGGTGCTGCGATCTGATATGACTGCGCCGATTGCGCGTGTGGTATCGTCGCTCTTGAAGGAAGAGGAAGTACCGCTTAGGCTCTCCTATCACGCAAATGTATTTCGGGCGATTGAGGAAGAGGCGGGAAGAGAAGCGGAATTCTTCCAGACGGGTGTGGAGCTGGTGGGCGATGACTCGCCCGAGGCTGACGCGGAGGTCGTGGCACTGGCGATTGCATCGTTACAGGCGGCAGGAGTTTCCTCTTTTAAAATTGCCATGGGGCATGTCGGATTCCTGAACGGTCTGTTCGAGGAAATCATTCCGGGTCGTCAGGCTGAACAGCAAGCGCTAAAGGAGCTGTTATTGAACCGTGATGTGGTGGGCTACCGGACAGCAATTGAAGCCTTGGGGTTGGCTACCAAACATCGGGATAAGCTGGAGGCTATTCTTCGGCTTCGCGGTGGGAAAGAAATTTGCGAACAGGCTACCCGTCTTAGCGTCGAGCAGCAGACGATCCAATCCATTGCGCATCTGTGCGAGGTATGGGAAGTGCTGGAGAGTTACGGCGTGTCTGAGCATGTACTAATTGACCTTACTATGATCGGAGACTTTTCATATTATACAGGAATGACTTTTGAGGGGTATGCGGCAGAAATCGGATTCCCCGTATGTAATGGAGGGCGCTATGACAATCTGCTACAGCAGTTTGGTCGTTCCGTTCCTGCCACGGGATTCGCATTGAAGACGAACCGGATTGTCGATGGCGTAGACGGTATTCAGATCGAGGCGAAGCGCCCGGTGCTTATTCGTTATGATGCGCAGGGACGCAGAGAGGCGTTATCCGCCGCGGCACAGCTTCGTGGAGCAGGACGGACTGTGGTGACAGGGCTGACTGGTGGGCCTGAGGATCGCCGCCGCGAGCAACAGGACTTGTATGCAAAGGTTTACAGCTATACAGTCGAAGAAAGACAACCGGTACAAGGGAGGGAATTACCATGACGGAGACGCTGAAGGTAGCCATGCCGAAGGGACGGATTTATAAGCAGGCTTCTGAGCTTTTCCGTCGAGCGGGGGTTCCTATTCCAGTAGATGTAGATGATACACGCAGGCTGGTTATTCCGCTGCCTGAACTGGGAATGGAGTTTATTATGGCGAAGCCGGTCGACGTTCCCACGTATGTGGAGTACGGAGCTGCGGATATCGGCATTGTAGGCAAGGATGTTTTGCTGGAAGAGAACAAGGATGTGTATGAGCTGCTTGATCTGGGGATTGCCCGTTGCCGAATGTCAGTCATTGCTTTGCCGGATTGGCAGCCGGGTATTCGTCAGCGGGTGGCTACGAAGTATCCGAATGTGGCTTCCCAGTATTTTCGGGAGCAAGGCCAGCAGGTGGAGGTTATCAAGCTGAATGGTTCTATCGAGCTGGCACCGCTAATCGGATTGGCAGACCGGATTGTCGATATGGTGGAAACAGGGCAGACCTTGAGAGAGAACGGATTGGTCGAGCAGATCAGTATTTTGGATATTACGAGTCGGCTGATTGCCAATCGGGTCAGCTACCGGATGAAAAATGGTCCGATTCAGGCGTTGTGTGACCGACTGCATCAGGTAATTCCGACTACGGTGGCACCCAGGGACTAAGGTAAAGGCCAATGGGTAGGAGAACAATCTGCAAGCTGCAAGTAAGGGGGAAGGGACAAATGAAGATCGTATCAGCCCGTGATTTCAATCTCCAGCGGGAGGTAGATTACGGTACACCTGAGCAAAATGAAGCCGTTCATGCGATTATCCGTTCGGTACGGCAGGAGGGAGATGCGTCTGTCCTGCGGTATACGGAATCGTTCGATGGTGTATCGCTGACGGCGGAGCAGCTCCGTGTGACGGAGGAAGAATTGAAGGCGGCATATGACAAGGTGGAGCCTTCTTTTTTGCAGGCGATTCGGGAGGCGGCGGACAATATCCGTGCTTTTCATACGAAGCAAAAACGTAATTCGTGGATGGATTTACAACCGGATGGCAGCTTGCTGGGTCAGATTATCCGACCGTTGAAGCGGGTAGGCGTGTATGTTCCGGGCGGTAAAGCAGCTTATCCGTCCTCGGTGCTGATGAATGTGATTCCGGCTCAGGTGGCTGGTGTACCGGAGATTGTCATGGTGACACCCCCGGCAACAGGCGGCAAGGCGGGAATTGATCCATATACACTGGTAGCTGCGGCAGAGGCGGGTGTGACAGAAATGTACCGGGTTGGCGGAGCACAGGCGATTGCGTCTCTCGCTTACGGGACAGATAGTATTGAACCGGTCGATAAAATTTGCGGTCCCGGCAACATTTATGTAGCGCTGGCGAAGCGTGAGGTGTACGGTGCGGTGGATATCGACAGTATTGCAGGACCAAGTGAAATTGTCGTGCTGGCTGACGATACGGCGAACGCCTCTTATGTAGCGGCTGACCTGCTCTCGCAGGCAGAACATGACGAAATGGCCTCGGCCATTCTGGTTACGCCCTCGCAACGCTTGGCAGAAGAAGTTTCAGCCGAGGTGCAGCGCCAATTAGCAGAGCTGCCGCGCAGAGATATTGCTGCTGCATCGGTTGATGCCTATGGAGCGATTATTGTCGTGGACACTTTGCATGAGGGGATCCAGATTGTGAACAAACTTGCCCCGGAGCATTTGGAAATCATGACAGAGAATCCGATGGAGCATGTGGGTCAGATTGAAAATGCGGGAGCGATTTTCCTGGGAGCGTACAGCTCGGAGCCGGTAGGCGATTATTTTGCCGGGCCTAACCACATTATTCCGACCAATGGAACTGCGCGGTTCTCTTCTCCGGTCGATATTGATGATTTTATCAAGAAGTCGAGTATGATCTATTACAGCAAGGAAGCGCTGTTACGCAATGGAGAGACGATTATGCAGCTTGCCCGGCATGAAGGGCTGGAAGGCCACGCAAGGGCGATACAGGTTCGATTGGACAATGAGAAGAAGGCGGTGGATGGCGATGGGGAATGAAAATAACGGTGCAGGACGTACAGGCAGCGTCAGCCGGAAGACGAATGAAACGGATATTCAGCTATCTTTTGTGGTAGACGGCACAGGGCAAACCGAAATCGAGACAGATGTCCCTTTTCTGAATCATATGCTGGATTTGTTCACCAAGCACGGACAGTTTGACCTGAACGTACAGGCCAGAGGGGATGTTGACATCGACGATCACCATACCGTGGAGGACATTGGTATCTGTCTGGGGCAAACCTTACTGGAATCGTTAGGTGATAAAAAAGGAATCAAGCGCTATGCCAGCGTCTTTGTACCGATGGATGAGGCGCTCGCGCAGGTCGTCATTGATCTTAGTAACCGACCGCATTTTGAGTATCGTGCGGAGTATCCGTCACAGCAGGTAGGGAGCTTTTCGACGGAGCTGGTGCATGAATTTCTGTGGAAATTCGCGCTGGAGGCTCGTATGACGCTGCACGTCATTGTTCACTACGGGCAAAATACCCACCATATGATCGAGGCGGTGTTCAAGGCACTGGGACGTGCACTGGATGAAGCGACATCCATTGACCCGCGGGTGACGGGAGTGCCTTCGACGAAGGGAGTGCTGTAGTCCATGTCCATTGTTATTGTGGATTACGGCAGAGGCAATCTGCATAGTGTGAGCAAGGCGGTTGAGCGTCTTGGCTATGAGGCTGTAGTGACAGGAGATGCGAAAGTGATTCGTTCCGCCAGCGGTGTGATTTTGCCGGGTGTAGGGGCGTTCGGAGACGCTATGGAGCATTTGCGTTCCAGCGGCTTGGATCGGGTCATTCAGGAGGTCGCGAGTGCTGAACAGCCGTTGCTCGGCGTTTGCCTGGGGATGCAGCTGTTGTTCACTCGTGGCGAGGAATATGGCAGCCATGAGGGGCTGAATATTTTGCCGGGAGAGGTCGTGCGCTTTGCTCCTGATCTGGGTGTGAAAGTGCCTCATATGGGCTGGAATCGTCTGCGCATGACGCAGCCGGAACATCCGTTGGTGCAAGGCTTGGAGGAAGGGCATGTGTATTTTGTGCATTCTTATCATGCCAAGCCGGAGGTAGAAAGCGATTTGTTGGCGGTGACCGATTACGGCGGGCCGGTAACAGCTATCGTGGGCAGAGGCCATGTATACGGTATGCAGTTCCATCCAGAGAAGAGTGGGGAAATGGGAATGCGGCTGCTTCGTCAGTTTTTGGAATTGGCGGAGGCGGAAAAACGAGCGTAATTACACATAGGTTTTTTTGAATAGCTCACAAGGGGGTCATACTTTGTTCACGATATATCCGGCGATTGATATTCGCGATGGCAAATGTGTACGGCTGGTGCAGGGTGATTATAACCAGGAGACGATATACAACGAAAATCCGGTAGAGGTGGCCCGCGAATGGGAACGCTTGGGCGGCTCCTACATTCATCTTGTCGATCTGGACGGTGCGAAAGCGGGTCAACCTGTGAATGATGAGCTGATCGGACGCATCGCGTCTGCGGTGCAGGTACCTGTACAGGTAGGTGGCGGCTTGCGTACGCGCGAGCATGTGGAACGGCTGTTGTCACTGGGCGTGAGCAGGGTGATTTTGGGCACGGCGGCGATTGAGGACCGTGCTTTTACGGAAGCGGTGTTGGGTACCTATGGTGACCGGATCGCGATCGGTCTGGATGCGCGAAATGGCTATGTAGCGACACGAGGGTGGCTCGAAACCTCGGAGGTGCGGGCGGATGAACTCGCGGCTGAGCTGGCCTCCAAGGGCGCGGAAACGTTCATTTTCACGGACATTTCCCGCGATGGAATGATGCAGGGTCCGAATGTAGAGGCTATCGTGGCACTTGCGAAAAGCAGTGGACGAACCGTAATTGCTTCCGGTGGTGTCAGCAAGATGGACGATCTGATTACGTTAAGTGCCTATGCGCAAAAAGGTGTAGGCGGCGCTATTGTGGGTAAGGCATTGTATACAGGCAGCATTGATTTACAGGTCGCCGTACAAGCTGTAGCAAAGGCATAGGGGGAGTAGGCATGCTGGCTAAACGTATTATTCCCTGCCTGGACGTAAAGGATGGCAGGGTAGTTAAGGGCGTCAATTTTGTGAATTTACGCGATGCAGGCGATCCGGTAGAGCTGGCGGCGCTTTATGACCGGGAAGGTGCGGACGAAATCGTATTTCTGGATATTTCTGCTTCGGTTGAAGGTCGCGCCACCATGGAAGAGGTGGTTCGTCAGACAGCGGGGGAAATTGCCATTCCCTTCACCGTGGGTGGCGGGATATCCCATGTCGATGATATGAAGCGCATCCTGCGTGCAGGAGCGGATAAAATCGGCATTAATACGGCGGCCGTTCGTAACCCTCAGCTGATTGCGGAGGGTGCGCGCAGCTTTGGCTCACAATGCATCGTGGTTGCGATTGATGCCAAGTACAATGAGGCGTGGGACGAGTGGGAAGTATATACGCACGGAGGCCGTACGCCATCCGGTATCCGTGCCTTGGCATGGGCCAAGGAGGCTGAACGGCTGGGGGCAGGCGAAATTCTGTTGACCAGCATGAATGCGGACGGAACCAAGGATGGTTTTGATCTGCCGCTGACCTCTGCGGTGTCGGATACCGTGGGTATTCCGGTCATTGCTTCCGGTGGAGCGGGGAAGCAGGAGCATTTTTATGACGTGTTTACGGCGGGTAAAGCGGATGCTGGCTTAGCGGCAACCATTTTTCACTATAAAGAAATAGGAATTCCCGAGCTGAAACGGGATTTGAAGCGCAGAGGAGTGGAGATACGATGAGCAACGAATTGAACCAGCAGCTATCTCTGGAACAGGTATTGGATAATATTCGCTGGAATGAAGCGGGACTTGTCTCAGCGATTGTGCAGGATGATGCCACGCTTCAAGTATTGACGCTGGCCTATATGAATCGAGAATCGCTGAAGCTTTCTCTGGAATCGGGAGAGACGTGGTTTTGGTCCCGTTCCAGACAGGAGCTGTGGCACAAGGGGGCAACCTCGGGGAATACGCAAAAAATCACCTCTATCCAGTTGGATTGTGACGGTGACGCTCTGCTCATCCGTGTCATTCCGAATGGTCCTGCCTGCCATACCGGAGCAACGAGCTGCTTTTTCCGTGATATTTCCGCGCCAGGAACGGCTGTAGCTCCTGCTTCGGAAAATGCCGGGGGCCAAGTGTCGGTGGCGACTCAACCGGGTACGACTCATGCTGCAACAGACCGCTTTGAGGTGCTTGCCCAACTGGAAGCAATCATTAAGGAGCGGGAAGTGACACGTCCTGAAGGGGCCTATACGACCTACCTTTTTGACAAAGGCGTGGATAAGATTCTGAAAAAGGTTGGCGAAGAAGCATCCGAGACGATCATTGCCGCCAAGAATAAGGATAATGAGGAGCTTCGTCTGGAGGTCAGCGATCTGATTTATCACTTGCTGGTACTGTTACAGGAGCGCAAACTACCGCTGGATGATGTGCTGGCTGAGCTGAACCGCCGTCATGAGCGTCCCCGTCGTGATTAAAATGGGTGATGTAGCGCTGAAAGAGGGGAGAGCCGCATGAAAATTGACTATCATACGCATCATGCCCGCTGCGGACATGCGATAGGAAATCTGGAAGAGTATGTGCAGCAGGGTATTCGGCTGGGGCTGGATCAGCTCGGCTTGTCCGATCACATGCCGCTATTGCATGTTAACCCGGCCGACTATTACCCGGAGATGGCGATGCCTATGGAAGAGCTGCCCCGATATGTGGAAGAATGTCTGGAATTAAAGGAACGCTATAAGGGACAGATTGACATTCGTGTCGGCTTGGAAGGCGACTACGTCGAGGGCTGGGAACAGGAAATCGAAGACATCATCACTGCATATCCGTGGGATTATGTGATTGGCTCCGTACATTTTCTCGGGGAGTGGGATGTAACGGATTTCCGTCAGGTACACCATTGGGAAGGCAAAAATGTGCTGGAGGTGTACCGGACTTATTACGATGCGGTTTCCAAAGCGGTAGCTACCGGGTTGTATGACATCATGGGCCATCTGGATGTCATTAAGCGTTTCGGCCACTATCCGAAGCCGGAGGAAGCGGAGGAGCTGCGTGAGCTGGAGCGCTCTACACTCTCGGCCGTTGCCCGCAGCGGGCGGGCGATGGAACTGAATGCATCGGGGTTATCCAAGCCCTGTGCAGAGATGTTCCCGAGCCGCCGCATGCTGGAGGAGGCGTTGGCGCTAGGCATCCCGCTGACCGTAGGCTCGGATGCCCATGATCCGGCGAAGCTGTCCGAGCATTTGGAGAAGGCGCGCGCGCTTCTGCATGAGGTCGGATACCGTGAGCTTGCCGTATTCCGGCAGCGTGAGCGCTCGTCCGTACTGTTGACGTTTTGAGGTCTATGTTCTGCCTAATATATAGCCCGATAATCAGCCGAACGTTGCCTTTTTACACATGAAGGCGCGTGCGGCTATTTGGCTTATCCACTCATTTTCCAGCAGATGGGTCAGGACAGGGTTCCGTTTTTTGGAATGAGGTATACCCTACTGTCAAGTCGTTTTAAAGTTGTGGTATACTGAAGGGTATGAACATGCCAGTTACAGTTAAAGGAGGTGCCTTTGTTATTTATGAAAGGGAAACATCTGCGAGCTTCGGGACCTAGCCCTAAGATTATTGTTTTGCGTTTCGACGCATCTTTCTTTTTTGAGAAAGCTGTGCGCTCGCTTGATCGCAATCATTATGACAAGGCATTGAAATATTTTCGCAAAGCCGTTGAATATGAACCGGATAATCCGGTGAATCATTGCAATATGGCGGGTATATTATCAGAGATGGGGGATTATGCAGGTTCGAATGAGATCCTGTCCTCTGTTCTGAGCGACGTAGACCCGTCGATGACAGAGTGTTACTTCTACATGGCGAATAATTACGCCAATATGGAGCAGTTTGAAGAAGCGGAGAAAGCCTTGGTCACGTATTTGGAGGAGGACGAAGAAGGACAGTTTCTCGATGAAGCCGAGGAAATGATGGAGCTGCTCTATTATGAGCTGGACCGTCCAACCAAGCTGAACCGCATTAAGGCCCGGCAGGGAGTGGTCGAGCATGATCAGGCCCGTGTCCTGCTGGAGGAAGGGAAGTTTGCTCAGGCGGCCCAATTACTTAAGCAAATTTCAGAGGAACAGCCGGACATGTTCGCTGCGCGGAACAATCTGGCGCTGGCGTATTACTACATGGGACTGTTTCAAAATGCGAAGACAACCATTCTTCGGATCCTGGAGGATGAACCAGGTAATTTGCATGCGCTGTGCAACCTGGCGATCTTTTATCAGCATGAGGGCGGCGGCCCGGAATTGGATCGTCTGATTCAAACGCTGACGGTCACCATACCATTTCAGGAGGAGCAGGTATTCAAGCTGGCTACTACGATGGGGATTCTTGGACGTCATGAGGAGGCCTACAGACATTTTCGCAGGTTGCTTCAAGGTGACGGAGAGAATAATGATGACGCCTCCCTGTACCATTATACGGCGGTGGCTGCCAGCAATACGGGAAGATATGCGGAAGCCCGGCGGTTGTGGGGTCATTTGCAAAAGCAGGATGCTTCCTCGGAAGTTCCACGGTTTTTCCTGTCCCGGCTGGAGGAGCTCCAGCAGGAGGGTACACCGCTGCAAGTACTCAGCTACCATTACCATCTCCCCTTTGAGGAGCAATTCCGCATGTGGGAGAAGTTCGGAGCTGACCAGGTGCCTGACAGTATGAAGCGAGATCCACTAATCCGGTCTTCCTTCTTCTGGGCGTTGCGCCACGGCGATCGAGCGACCCAGCTTCAAGTCATTCAGGCGCTAAGCCTGATCGGTGACGATGAGGTGCGACAGGCATTGGAGTCCTTCGTAGAAGACCCGGATCAGGAAGGCGAGTTGAAACGGCGCGCCTTGCAGGTGCTGCAAGAGCTGACGGAGCCGTCAGTTAAGGACATACAAGAGACAAATCAGGAAACGGAACGACTTTTGCGACCAGAGTCAGAGAAGGTTCACCACGTATCCGAAGATGAGGTGTCTGCCCATTCAACTGTCCATCCGGAATGGCAGGCAGTGCTGGATAAGGTACTTGCCGTTATGAGCAAGTCTGATCCGGTCATGCAGCGCGATTTGAGGTCACTTTGGCTGGAATATCTGGATCGGCTTGCCCCGGAAGTCCCAATTGTTCAGCATACTGAGGGATGGGCAGCGGCGCTGGAATACTTGACAGCCAAAATGCATCATCATTCGGTGACCTATCAGGAAGTAGCTGACCGTTATGGTATTTCCGTATCGACCGTAAGTCGCTATGCACGCCAGATTGACAGCGTGTGCGGTATCAAGCAGAAGATGAAACAGCCGCTCTCCACGTTTAAAAAGCGGGTCTGAGACCTGCTCCAAACACCACTTGAAGGAGGCAACAAACGTATGTATAAATCCATAATTATTGGTACAGGTCCTGCAGGCTACACAGCCGCTATTTATTTGGCGCGCGCGAACATGAATCCACTGATCATTGAGGGAATGCAGCCCGGCGGGCAGCTTACCACAACGACCGAAATTGAAAATTTCCCGGGTTTTGAGCAAGGTATCCTCGGACCTGAGTTGATGGATAACATGCGCAAGCAGGCCGAACGCTTTGGCGCTGAATTTACTTCTGGCTGGGTAGAGGAAGTGGATTTCAGCAAGCGCCCTTTTAAAGTGAAGGTAGAGGGAAAAGGCATCATTGAGGCGGAGTCGGTGATTATTGCTACAGGAGCGTCCGCCAGATATCTTGGTATTCCGGGTGAGCAGGACAATGTGGGACGCGGAGTCAGCACTTGCGCGACCTGCGACGGCTTCTTTTTCCGTGGGAAGAAAATCATTGTAGTGGGTGGCGGCGATTCAGCCATGGAGGAAGCGAGCTTCCTGACCCGGTTTGCTTCCAGCGTAACCTTGGTTCACCGTCGCGATGAGCTGCGGGCGTCTAAAATTATGCAGGATCGCGCACGGGAAAATGAAAAAGTACATTGGGCGTTAAACCGGACTCCTGTGGAGGTCGTAACGGGAGAGACGGGATTAAAGGGCTTGAAGGTACACAATAATGAGACGAATCAGGATGAGCTGCTGGAGGCAGATGGTGTGTTCGTGGCCATCGGACATACGCCTAATACGGGCTTCCTGAACGGTCAAATCAGTACAGACGATCATGGTTATATTCAAGTGAAGCCAGGAACGACAGAAACGAACATTCCCGGGGTATTTGCCTGCGGGGATGTGCAGGATAACCGTTACCGTCAAGCCATTACGGCTGCAGGAACGGGCTGTATGGCGGCTATGGACTGCGAGAAATATCTCGAAGGTAGCGCTGTTCATGACTGGAGCGAAACATTGGATCAATAAAGAAAGCTACAGGATACAATATGGCTAAGGTGAGGGCGATTGATAGGCCCTGTTAAGACGTGCCTTGGATTCAGGAAGAGAAAGCCTGCTGCATCTGCACAGGCTTTCTCCTTTTTATGGATGATGAGACCTGAAGTTCCGCTAATTCTGCGCTTTCCAACAGGGAAGTGTCCTTGACCGTAACCGGGGCTTCAATTATAGTTGGAACGTAGGTAATTATTATGAAGTCAAGATTTTAATCATATATTTCATACACAGTTTTTAAGTAAACATAAAGGTGGCTTGGAACATGTCTGAAAGTATCTATGTGGGTGTCGATTTGGGCGGTACAGCAATCAAGGTGGGCATTTGTAATGGAGACGGACAGCTTTTGCACACATATGAAGGACCAACGGAAACAGCTAAGGGCGTAGACGTTGTGATCAGCAATATCGAAAAATATGTGCGGCACATTGTTGAGCAATCTCCCTATGAATGGGATCAACTGAAGGGTGTCGGAGCGGGAGTTGCTGGTTTTACGAATGTTCGCGAAGGTATTATAGTCCTCGCTCCCAATATTGGCTTTCGTGACGTACCGATCCGTGCGCTGTTGGAGGAACGGATTGGCAAGCCTGTAAGAATAGACAATGATGCTAACGTCGCTGCACTTGGCGAGGCTTGGGCCGGGGCGGGCAAAGGCATAGAAAACTGCGTATGTTATACCCTGGGTACGGGTGTAGGCGGTGGTATTATTATTAATGGTAAAATATATCAAGGTTTCTCAGGTATGGCTGGAGAAATTGGCCATATGAGCGTCGTACCGGATCTGGAGGCCATTCAGTGCGGATGCGGCAAAATGGGTTGTCTGGAAACCGTATCTTCTGCAACGGGCATTATCCGTATGGCAAATGACGCTGTGGAACGTGGAGATCGGACTTCTCTGGCGCTGGAAGCTCAAATCGCCGCCAAGGAAGTATTTGATGCGGCCAAGGCCGGGGATGAGGTCGCGCTGCGTATTGTGAAGCGGGCTGCCTTTTATTTGGGAAAATCTATGGCAGCGGTTGCCACCGTGTTAAACCCGGAGCTGTTTATTGTAGGCGGGGGTGTTTCCAAAGCGGGTGATTTCTTGTTCGAAGAGATGCGTCTGGTATTTGCCAAACTGGCACCTGAGCCGCTCCAGCAAGGGGTATCTATTGTTCCGGCATCGCTTGGCAATGACGCAGGTATCGTAGGAGCAGCCGGTTTGCTGCTGCGCTCCTGATCCATAGGTTACTGACATAGAGCGAAGAAGCAAAAGGAGAGGGAAGTCCATATGACAGACAACTTAAAAAACGCTGCGCCGTGGGCAACACTCATTATTATTACGGGAATGTCAGGCGCAGGGAAGACCATTGCAGTGCAAAGCCTGGAAGATTTGGGCTTCTTCTGCGTTGATAATTTACCGCCTGTGCTGATTCCCAAGTTTGCTGAATTAATTGAGCAGTCCAACGGTAAGATAGGCAAAGTGGCGCTGGTAATTGACTTGCGTGGGCGAGAATTTTTTACGGCTTTGTCGGAATCATTGAACTATATTAAGGATCATTTTACGATTCATTGTGAAATTTTGTTCCTGAATGCCAATGACGGTGTTCTCGTACAACGATACAAGGAAAGCCGTCGTCGCCACCCGCTTGCTCCGGATGGTATGCCTTTGGACGGAATACGACTGGAGCGCAAAATGCTGGAAGAGCTGAAAAGCTCGGCAACACAAGTCATTGATACAAGTGTGATGAAGCCTGCAACCTTAAAGGCGCGGATTATTTCCCGATTTTCTCATTTGGAGAGCAGCATGCTTTCCGTAAATATTACCTCGTTCGGCTTCAAATATGGTATTCCCATTGATGCCGATCTTATATTCGACGTGCGTTTCCTGCCCAATCCTCACTATGTGGACCAATTGCGGCCACACACCGGACAGGACAGCGATGTGTATGATTATGTTATGAAATGGCCTGAGACTCAGGCATTTCTGACCAAACTGTTGGATATGTTACATTTTTTGATTCCGCAATACCGCAAGGAAGGCAAGAGCCAGGTCATTATCGGTATCGGCTGTACCGGCGGTAAGCATCGTTCTGTCGCGATATCTGAATATTTAGGAAAAATGCTGGGTGCCAGTGAAACAGAATCGGTTTCTGTTTCACATCGGGATGCTGATCGCGACCGGCATTAAAGAGGTGAAAACATGAAAGAGACCGGATCACAACGGGAGCGCCCTCGTATTGTTGTTATGGGCGGCGGAACCGGCTTGTCCGTCATGCTGCGGGGGTTGAAACAAAAGCCGCTGGATATTACGGCTATTGTTACAGTCGCTGACGATGGTGGAAGCTCCGGGATATTGCGCAGTGAGCTACAAATGCCCCCTCCGGGGGATATTCGTAATGTGCTGACTGCACTGGCTGATGTAGAGCCGGTGATGTCCGATATGCTGAAATACCGTTTCGGCGCAGGATCAGGATTGGCAGGCCATAGTCTGGGCAACCTGATTTTGGCGGCGATGACCGATATATCAGGAGATTTTGTGACGGCGGTGCGTGAGCTTAGCCGTGTATTTGCTGTACGGGGGCGTGTGCTGCCGGCGGCTGAAGAAGGCGTTGTGCTGAGTGCCGAAATGGAGGATGGCACGGTGGTTACCGGTGAATCCAAAATCCCGGAAGCGGGCGGCAGAATCAAACGTGTTTTTCTTGAACCGACTCACGTGGAGCCGTTGCCTGAGGCTGTAGAGGCTATTAATGAGGCCGATGCGATCCTGATCGGTCCTGGCAGTCTGTACACCAGCATTTTGCCGAATCTGCTCGTACCGAAGCTTGCAGAGGCTGTGGTGAAATCAGACGCTATCAAGATATTCGTCTGCAACGTTATGACTCAGCCGGGCGAAACGGATGGATATACAGTGGGGGACCACCTGCAGGCTATTTATGAGCATGTAGGGCATCATCTGTTTGATTATGTGATCGTCAATAATGGAGAAATTCCGCCTCAGGTACAAGAAATGTATGCCGAGCAGGGTGCCAAGCCAGTTCAAGTAGACATGGGAGAGCTGACTGAGCGGGGGTATAAAGTGGTGGCAGATACGCTTGTTCTGTTCCGCACCTATTTACGGCATGATGCCGACAAACTGAGCCAGCACATTTACCAATTGGTACAAAACTGGATATTAAGAAGGAGGTGAGTCCCTTGTCCTTTGCGGCACAAACAAAAAAAGAGCTTACGATGATTGAAAGCCAGCCCTGCTGTGAAAAAGCGGAACTATCTGCGCTCATACGTATGCTCGGGTCCGTACAACTGTCCAACAAAAGGGTGATATTGGACGTGTCCACAGAAAATGCCGCGATTGCAAGGCGGATTTACTCCTTGATCAAAAAGCATTTTCAAGTTCATATTGAGCTGCTTGTACGGAAAAAAATGCGCCTGAAAAAAAATAACGTGTACATTGTCCGCATTCCAAGCGGTGTACAAGAGCTGTTGAAGGATCTTTACATCGTATCAGAAGGGTTCGTGTTCACGGACGGGATTAATCGGGATATCATTCGGAAAAACTGTTGTAAGCGGGCTTATTTGCGTGGCGCTTTTATGGCAGGTGGCTCTGTGAACAATCCGGAGGGATCGTCTTACCATCTGGAGATTTCCTCGATGTATGAGGAGCATTGCCAGGCGCTGGTCGATCTGGCGAATGAGTTTCATCTGAATGCCCGCTGCATTGAGCGAAAAAAAGGCTTTATTCTCTACATCAAGGAAGGCGAAAAGATCATTGAGCTACTCAGCATCATTGGCGCGCATCAGGCTTTGTTCAAATTCGAGGATGTCCGCATCATGCGCGATATGCGAAATTCCGTGAACCGGATTGTTAATTGCGAAACGGCTAATCTGAACAAGACGATTGGAGCTGCTGTCCGGCAAATTGAGAATATCAAGTTGCTGGGGAGGGAAGTCGGGCTGGATACGCTGCCAGATAAGCTGCGGGAGGTGGCGGAAATACGTCTCGCTCATCCTGATTTGAATTTGAAAGAAGTCGGGGAAATGCTCAAAGGGGTCGTGAGTAAATCGGGTGTAAATCATCGTCTTCGCAAAATTGACGAGATGGCTGACAAAATCAGGGGAGAAAATGGCCTGATTCCATAAAAGGAGTGTCTGTGGGGCTTCTGCCCCGGTTTTTTTAGTTTTTTTTCTAGTGTCTGTCCCGGGTTAATGTTATAATGTGATAAATAAAATGGAGTAAGTAGTGTCCAGATTTATTTGATGAGGGGGTAAGCTGACATGTCAAAACATCCGGTAGTCGTACGCTTGAAAACAGGACTGCACGCCAGACCTGCTGCGTTGTTCGTACAGGAAGCGAATAAATATTCATCTGAGATTTTTGTGGAAAAAGAAGACAAAAAGGTTAATGCCAAGAGTATTATGGGTATTATGAGCCTTGCCATCAGTACAGGTACTGAAATTAACATTAGTGCTGAAGGTGCGGACGCCGAGCAGGCTGTAAACGCTTTAGTAAGTCTGGTTAGTAAGGTAGAGCTGGAAAATCAATAAACAAACATCTGCTTTGTGATATGGTAAATGCTCTTAGTGAAAAGCCCCTTTGGGGGCTTTTTTTGTATCCGGAAAAACAGAGTGGTCAATCCCCCGCTGAGCTGCTCCAATGGGGGTCTCTTTGAATACCGCCGCTGTGTTTGGCCCAAGCTACAAGTAATTTACATCCTGTGGTGGTACTCTGTTCGGAAATATGGTGCCTAACTGCAACCTTTTCCCTTTGTTTCCGTCTGGAAGGTACACACATCATCAAGAAAAGAGGGCGAATATGATGAAACATTGGACAAAAGCTGCAAATACAGCAGTTCTGGCAGGAGCATTATTGGCAGGAGTAGTAGCGGGAGGAT
Source organism: Paenibacillus sp. 23TSA30-6 (assembly GCF_014858585.1). Taxonomy (NCBI): domain Bacteria; kingdom Bacillati; phylum Bacillota; class Bacilli; order Caryophanales; family Paenibacillaceae; genus Paenibacillus; species Paenibacillus sp. 23TSA30-6. Next base: position 24,053 of record NZ_SLTL01000025.1, read on the forward strand.
TATGGACAGGAGCAGATCGCGCCTATGCCGCGTCAGCATCTACGACGGTAAGCAGTGTAATTAATGTGAGTGGCAGCGGGGAAGTATTGGTTAAACCCGATATTGCCTATCTATCCATCGGCGTACAATCTGAAGGAAATACAGCAGCCGCTGCCCAAAAAGCCAACGCCGCTAAAATAAGTAAGGTCACACAACTGCTGAAAGAAAAGTGGAGCATCAGTGCGGACGATATTCAGACGAGCCAGTTCTACGTGCAGCCTAACTATACCTACGACGAAAAAGCTGGACAGAAGCTTAAAGGCTATATTGCCAACCATACACTTTCCGTTAAATACCGTGATTTGGATAAAATCGGTCAATTGCTGGATGGGGCCACACAGTCCGGAGCGAACAACGTGGATAACGTGCGTTTTTCAGTAGAGAACTCTTCAGCTTATGAAGAAGAAGCTATTGCAAAGGCGTTGGGAAATGCTCAATCCAAAGCGAATGCTGTAGCGAAGGCAACCAAACGAGGGCTTGGAACTCTCCTGAACGTAACGGTAGATGGGGGAGATGCCCAAATCTTCACACAACGTGAGGCTGCTATGAGTAAAGCGCTCTTGGATACAAGCGGCGGAACAGAAATACAATCCGGTCAAGTGACTGTGAAGGTCCAAGTATCGGCACAATACGAATTGAACTAACGTACAGATTATAACGAAGCCACGAGCGTCCTGCTTTATTTGCAGGATGACTTGCTGGCTTTTTTATATGTCGAAACTATTTTGTAATGAGTCTGTAATAGCTGGGCCCCCTAGATGTACAGATTGAAATCGGAGAGTGTACAGATTGTAAACAACGAACATTGGGGTATAGATATAATAAGTAAAGTAATCAATACACAGTACACATCTACAACAGGAGGAATACTACATATGAACAAGCATACAAAAAAATGGGGCTCCGCACTGCTGGCAGCGGGAATTTTAGTAGGAGTCGCAGTTGTTCCCGTTTCCTATATCGAGGCAGCTTCATCCAAACAACAGACTACAGCACAGCAACCAGGTGTTTCTATCCAATGGAATGGTAAAGCGTTGGCCACCAAAGGGATTCAGGTGAACGGAAGCACATTGATTCCCGTAGCAGCATTGCGGGACAGCCTGGGGATTCCGGTGAGTTATGATGCCAAAACAGCGACTTATACCGTAGGTAGTGGGTACAACAAGCTTTTCGTCATGTCCTCTTCCTCGTATACCTATGTCAATGTTAACGGAATCAGCACGCGTAGTATGATCGCCAAACAGATCGCCGGGAAGCTGTACATTCCTATGAGTCTGCTGAAAGACTATCTGGGTATCGATGCTCAGTGGAATGCAGCTCAGAAAACAGTAACATTGAGTAAAAGCAAGCTAAATCCGATCACGATTACGTCCCAATCTCTTCCGGCTTCGAGTGATGCAAAGGTTTCCTACAAGGTTAAGTACCCGCAAATCAGCGGTGGCCAGCTAAACCCTGAAGCTCAGCAGGCCATTAATAGTATGCTCAAAAAGCAAGCGGAGGGAGTACTGGCAGCAGGCAAAAAGCAAGTAGCAGAGGGTGAACCTACAGTAGAAAGACCGTATACTTTCAGTAATGATTTTGCTATTGCCCATAACCAACAAGGGATTTTGAGCATCATTATGGAGGATTACTCCGATACGGCTGGTGCTCATGGTATGACGGCCCGTAAAGGATATACGTTCTCACTCGCTGATGGGAAATTGCTGCAATTGTCTGACGTGCTGAAGGCCAATCCTAATTACAAACAGTTTCTTAATAGCGACCTGAAGAAAAAAATTAATGGTCCAATGGTGAATGAAGGCGGCTTTGGTGGCTTCAAGGATATTGCGGCTAATCCAAATTTTTATGTAACGAATAGCGGTGTGACGATTGTGTTTGACTTGTATGAGTATGGGCCTTATGCGTATGGTATTCCTGAGTTCACTTATTCGTTTGGTCAATTGTTGCCTCAAGGCAGCAAGCCTTTTGCTGGACAGAATGAGTAGTACAGATGAATCATTTGGATTATTTATACCCAAAAGAACAGTAAACCCAAAAAAAGCTGCCTACCGGAAACAATTATCCGGTAGGCAGCTTTTTTGGTTTACCAGCTATTCAGAGACAATAATTCGTTCTCTTATACACCTTCTGGAGAGGAGCTAGTTAGCACTTTATCAATAATACCGTATTCCTTGGCATCATCTGCGGACATGAAATAGTCACGGTCGGTGTCTTTTTCAATGCGCTCCAGTGGTTGGCCTGTGCGATCTGCGAGAATGCGGTTCAATTTGTCGCGCATTTTCAGAATGCGGCGGGCGCGGATTTCAATATCCGTTGCTTGACCTTGCGCGCCACCCAGCGGTTGGTGAATCATAATCTCGCTGTTTGGCAAAGCAAAACGTTTGCCCTTGGCACCTGCGTTCAGCAAGAACGCACCCATGGAAGCCGCCATACCTACACAAATCGTAGATACGTCAGGTTTAATATATTGCATCGTATCGAAAATGGCCATACCGGCTGTGATCGAACCGCCAGGGCTGTTAACATACAAGTGAATGTCTTTTTCAGGATCTTCGGCAGCCAAAAACAGCATTTGCGCAATAATAGAGTTGGCTACAACGTCATTGACGTCCGAGCCCAACAAAATAATGCGATCCTTCAACAGTCTGGAATAAATGTCATAGGCGCGTTCGCCGCGGTTACTTTGTTCTACTACCATAGGAACATAGCTCACGTCAAAAAACCTCCCTTTAATATCGTTAATGGATTTGGTGGACATGCCGATTACACGTCCCTATTTATAAACTGTTACCGTATTAACCACATGATAAACAATTTCAAACAAAAAGTCAAAGAAAGTCAAACTAATGGTCAAAAAAAAGAGCCCTCTGCGCTCTAGTTGGTTAAAATAGTATATAGAAGCTTTAAACATTCATAAAAATGGCGCGCCCGCGAGGAATCGAACCTCGATCTCAGGCTCCGGAGGCCTACGTCATATCCGTTGGACCACGGGCGCACAGCTAATTGGAAACAAAGATGATTATATGATATACGGCATTGAATTGCAAGCTTTTATTACGTGCGCATATTCACATAAAAAGTTGAGAAATATAGGTTCAGATAGACTTGCATGTAGAGCAAATATTGGTTAAGATATACGTGGGACTTAAAAAGTTAACCCGGGACGTTTTAAGACCAGTTAGTGATATAGCATTAGAGACAGAACTTAGAAGTGTGCGGGAGTGGAAAGCATGCGAAAGATATTAGAAATACAGAAGCAGCTTCTGCCCGACCTCATGGATGTTTTGAAAAAAAGGTACACAATCCTGCATCAGATTATGCTGTCCGATGTTATTGGACGCAGAACGCTGGCGGCTTCACTAAACATGACCGAGCGCGTGTTGCGCGCCGAAACCGATCTTCTTAAAGCCCAAGGGCTGATTGAGATTGAGAGTGTGGGCATGAAGGTGAGCAAAGCAGGACTGGATCTGCTGGAACAGCTGGAGCCGATTGCGAACAACTTGTTCGGCCTGTCCCAATTGGAGGATCAGATTCGCCAAGCCTATGGTTTGAGGAAGGTGGTTGTCGTTCCAGGGGATTCGGATGCTTCTCCTTTAACGAAGCAGGAGCTGGGCCGTGCTGGGGCAAAAGCGCTGCTGGGCGTTATGGACGACGAGGATGTGGTCGCCGTAACAGGTGGCACGACGATTGCCGACGTGGCGGACCAACTGACACTACCTGCTAATGGCCCACTTAAGGGCGGATGGTTCGTACCGGCACGTGGGGGTTTGGGAGAAAGCATGGAAATGCAGGCGAACACAATTGCTTCCACAATGGCTCGTAAGGTCGGCTCACAATACCGTCTGCTCCATGTACCGGATTTGCTCAGCAATCATGCTTACAACTCCCTGCTTGAAGATACGAATATTCAGGATATTTTGAGCCTGATTCGAGAGAGTCGGATCATCATTCACGGGATAGGCAACGCTATAGCGATGGCACGCAGACGCAAGCTTGACCCCGAAACCTTTGCCCAGATCAGCAGTGAGGGCGCGGTTGCCGAATCGTTTGGCTATTATTTTAACGAAGACGGCGTCGTTGTTCACAAAATGCTGACGCTTGGACTCCGTTTGGAGGATATCAGGCGTACCGAGACGGTTCTAGGCGTAGCTGGAGGTAAGAGCAAGGCGGCCGCTATTCATGCAGTGCTGCGTTTCGGGCAGGAAGATATTCTTGTCACCGACGAAGGCGCTGCTGCTGAAATTGTAAGCCATTATTTGAATGGTTAATACGGATTTATTAATTGTGTTGTCTTGACGGGCTTTCGGGTCTGTCTTGAATATATAAACTAAACGAACTTTGGGAGGAACTCACTCATGACAGTTAAAGTTGGTATTAACGGTTTCGGACGTATTGGACGCCTTGCTTTCCGCCGGATTCAAAACGTGGAAGGTATTGAAGTAGTAGCAATTAATGACTTGACAGATTCCAAAATGCTGGCACATCTGTTGAAATATGATACAACACAAGGTACTTTCCAAGGAGAAGTAGAAGTACACGATGGCTTCTTCAAAGTTAACGGTAAAGAAGTTAAAGTTTTGGCTAACCGCAACCCTGAAGAACTGCCTTGGGGAGACCTGGGCGTAGATATCGTTCTGGAATGCACAGGTTTCTTCACAACTAAAGAAGCTGCTGAGAAACATTTGAAAGGCGGCGCTAAAAAAGTTGTTATCTCCGCTCCAGCTACTGGCGACATGAAAACTGTCGTTTACAACGTAAACCATGAAATTCTGGACGGTACTGAAACTGTAATCTCCGGTGCTTCTTGCACAACGAACTGCCTGGCTCCTATGGCTAAAACACTGCAAGACAAATTTGGTATCGTTGAAGGCCTGATGACTACAATTCATGCTTACACTGGCGACCAAAACACTTTGGATGCTCCACATGCTAAAGGTGACTTCCGTCGTGCTCGCGCAGCAGCTGAAAACATCATTCCTAACACAACTGGTGCTGCTAAAGCCATCGGTCTGGTAATTCCTGAACTGAAGGGTAAACTGGATGGCGCGGCTCAACGTGTACCAGTAGCAACTGGTTCCCTGACTGAACTGGTAACTGTTCTGGAGAAAAACGTAACTGTTGAAGAAATCAACGCTGCGATGAAAGAAGCTTCCGATGCTGAAACTTACGGCTACACTGAAGATCAAATCGTTTCTTCCGACATCAAAGGTATCACTTTCGGTTCTTTGTTTGACGCAACTCAAACTAAAGTCCTGACTGTTGGCGACAAACAACTGGTGAAAACTGTAGCTTGGTACGACAACGAAATGTCCTACACAGCACAATTGATCCGTACGTTGGAATACTTCGCTAAATTGGCTAAGTAAGAACAGTCTTATCGCGCAACATCATAGAGCGGAAACAGCAGTTATTGTTTCCGCTCTTTATATATCAAAATGTGCCTTAAATTCCTGTTTCGTAAAATTAAAAGGGTGCGGAGGAATATGGAGATGAACAAAAAGAGCGTACGTGATATAGAACTGAATGGAAAACGGGTGTTTGTTCGTGTAGATTTTAACGTTCCGGTTGAGGACGGTAAAATTACGGATGACAAGCGTATTCGTGAAACCTTGCCAACGATTAACTACCTGATTGAAAAAGGTGCAAAAGTTATTTTGGCGAGTCACTTTGGACGTCCAAAAGGTCAGGTTGTTGAATCCATGCGTCTGACTCCTGCTGGCGTGCGTTTGTCTGAACTGCTCAAAAAGCCTGTTGTTAAAGTGGACGAAGCAGTTGGTGAGGCTGTTAAAGCGAAAGTGGCTGAACTGCAAAACGGCGACGTGCTGTTGCTTGAAAATGTACGTTTCTATCCAGGAGAAGAGAAAAATGATCCTGAATTGGCGAAGCAATTTGCTGAGCTGGCTGACATTTTCGTGAATGACGCATTTGGTGCAGCGCACCGTGCTCATGCTTCCACAGAAGGTATCGCGCATCTTCTTCCGGCTGTTTCCGGCTTGCTGATGGAGAAAGAATTATCTGTAATCGGTAAAGCTCTTTCAAACCCAGATCGTCCTTTTACAGCCATTATCGGCGGTTCCAAAGTAAAAGACAAAATCGACGTGATTGACAACCTGCTGAACATTGCAGATAACGTAATCATTGGCGGCGGTTTGGCTTATACATTTTTTAAAGCTCAAGGTCATGAAGTGGGTCAATCCCTACTGGATGAATCTAAACTGGACGTAGCTCTTGGATTTATCGAAAAAGCGAAGAAACTCGGCAAAAACTTCTACCTTCCGGTAGATATCGTTATTTCTGACGATTTCAGCGCTACAGCGAACACGAACATTGTGGACATCGACGGTATTCCTGCAGATTGGGAAGGCGTGGATATCGGACCGAAAACACGTAAAATCTATGCAGATGTTATCAAAAACTCCAAATTGGTTGTTTGGAATGGACCAATGGGTGTATTTGAAATGGAGCCTTTCGCTGGCGGTACGCGTGAAGTAGCGGAAGCTTGCGCAACAACAGAAGCATACACCATCATTGGTGGCGGTGATTCTGCGGCAGCGGCTGAGAAGTTCCATCTGGCTGACAAAATGGATCATATCTCTACTGGCGGCGGCGCATCCCTTGAATTTATGGAAGGCAAAGCACTTCCGGGTGTTGTTGCACTCAACGATAAGTAATCAAACGTACTGCGTATAATAAATGCTTTAGGGCACCTAATAGTTAGGAGTTGAAACCATTGAGAACACCGATTATCGCGGGTAACTGGAAGATGTTTAAAACCGTACCAGAAGCTAAAACTTTCATCGAAGAGATCAAAGGCAAAGCAGAGGTTGCAGGGGTGGAAAGCGTGATTTGCGCACCATTTACGAATCTTCCTGCTCTGGTTGAAGCAGTAAAAGGTACATCTATCAAAATCGGCGCACAAAACCTGCACTTTGCAGAAGACGGCGCATTTACAGGTGAAATCAGCGGCGGGATGCTGAAAGATCTGGGCGTAGACTACGTTGTGATCGGACACTCCGAGCGTCGTGAATATTTTAACGAAACAGACGAAACGGTGAACAAAAAGGTTCATGCGGCATTCCGCCACGGCTTGACTCCAATCGTATGTGTAGGCGAAAAGCTGGAAGACCGTGAAGCGGGTCAAACCAAAGAGGTTGTAAAAGTGCAAACTGTAGCAGCTTTTGCTGGTTTGGCTAAAGATCAGGCTGCACAAGTGGTTGTTGCTTATGAGCCAATTTGGGCCATCGGAACAGGTAAATCCTCCACTTCGCAGGATGCGAATGAAGTCATTTCCTATATCCGTAGTTTGTTGAAAGAACTGTACGATGAAAATACAGCCAATGCTGTACGGATTCAGTATGGTGGCAGCGTGAAACCTGAAAATGTGGCTGAATATCTGGGCCAAAGCGACATCGACGGCGCACTTGTAGGTGGCGCTAGTCTTCAACCAGCGTCTTACATCGCGCTTGTTGAGGGGGCGAAGTAAGATGACAGTACCAAAACCGGTAGCCTTAATTATTATGGATGGATTCGGACTGCGCGAAACTGTGGAAGGCAATGCGGTTGCACAGGCGAACAAGCCGAACTACGACCAATACTTAAGACAATACCCTCATTCAACGCTTACAGCGTCTGGTGAAGCGGTGGGTCTGCCGGAAGGGCAAATGGGTAACTCCGAAGTAGGTCACCTGAACATCGGCGCTGGCCGGATTGTATATCAGAGTTTGACCCGCATTTCGAAGTCCATTCGCGAAGGCGAGTTCTTCCAGAATGAAACTTTGCTTAAAGCAGTACAGCATGCCAAGAAGAACAACACGAAGCTTCATCTGTACGGACTTTTGTCCGATGGTGGCGTGCATAGCCATATTAGCCATCTGTTTGCTATGCTGGATTTGGCGAAAAAAGAAGGTTTAACAGAAGTATACATTCATGCATTTATGGATGGACGCGATGTTATGTCTGACAGCGGCGTGGACTTCATGCAGCAGCTGATCGCCAAAATTCAGGAAGTGGGTATTGGTAAAATCGCGACTGTACAAGGACGCTATTATGCCATGGACCGCGACAAACGTTGGGAGCGTGTAGAGAAATCTTACCGTGCAATCGTGTACGGCGAAGGTCCTCAATATACAGATCCAATGGAAGCGTTGAAAGAATCGTATGAAAAATCGGTGTTCGACGAATTTGTGGAGCCGACGGTTATTGTGAAGGCTGACGGAAGCCCTGTAGGGCTGGTCGAAAGCAATGACTCAGTAATCTTCCTGAATTTCCGTCCTGACCGTGCGATTCAATTGTCTCAGGTATTTACGAATAAGGATTTCCGTGGCTTTGATCGTGGACCGAAATTGCCAAAAGATTTGCACTTTGTTTGCCTGACATTGTTCAGTGAAACGGTTGAAGGCTTTGTAGCCTACGAACCGAAAAACCTGGATAACACATTTGGTGAAGTATTGGTGCAAAACAATAAAAAGCAATTGCGTATTGCCGAGACCGAAAAATATCCGCACGTTACCTTCTTTTTCAGTGGCGGTCGTGATGTAGAACTGCCTGGCGAAACTCGTATTTTGATTAACTCGCCTAAAGTGGCTACATATGACTTGCAGCCTGAAATGAGCGCGTACGAGGTTGCGGATGCTGCTGTTAAGGAGATCGAAGCCGACAAGCATGATGCGATTATCCTGAACTTTGCCAATCCGGATATGGTTGGACACTCCGGCATGCTGGAGCCAACGATCAAGGCGGTAGAGACGACGGATGAATGTGTTGGACGTGTTGTAGATGCGGTTAAAGCCAAAGGCGGCGTTGTTATCATCATTGCCGACCATGGTAACGCGGATATGGAAATTGACGAGCAGGGACGTCCGTTCACAGCTCATACGACCAATCCGGTTCCGTTCATTTTGACTGACGAAAATATCGTTTTGCGTGAGCATGGAATACTGGCTGACGTAGCTCCAACGCTTCTGGATTTGATGCAGCTTCCGCAGCCTGCGGAAATGACAGGAAAATCTATGATTGCATCCCGCAAGTAAGCTTGATTTAATAAGTATAGGCTTGACCAATAAATCATGATCGACAAAGGAGATTAAGTACAAATGACTATTATTTCTGATGTGTACGCTCGCGAAGTCCTCGACTCCCGTGGTAACCCTACTGTTGAAGTTGAAGTATATCTGGAATCCGGTGCTATCGGTAGTGCTATCGTTCCTTCCGGTGCCTCTACAGGCGCTCACGAAGCTGTAGAGCTTCGCGATAACGACAAATCCCGCTACCTGGGTAAAGGCGTTCTGCAAGCTGTTAAAAACGTGAACGAAATCATTGCTCCTGAAGTGATCGGCTTGGATGCTGTAAACCAAGTGGAAATCGACACATTGATGATCAAACTTGATGGTACACATAACAAAGGTAAATTGGGTGCAAACGCAATTCTGGCTGTATCCATGGCTGTAGCTCGCGCTGCTGCTGAAGCTCTGGGTCTGCCACTGTACACTTACCTGGGTGGATTCAACGCTAAACAATTGCCAGTACCAATGATGAACATCGTTAACGGTGGCGCTCATGCCGACAACAACGTTGACGTTCAAGAATTCATGGTTCTGCCTGTAGGCGCGCCTACTTTCAAAGAAGCTCTGCGTGTTGGCGCGGAAATCTTCCACAACCTGAAATCCGTACTGAATTCCAAAGGTTTGAACACAGCTGTTGGTGATGAAGGCGGTTTTGCTCCTAACTTCAAATCCAATGAAGAAGCTTTGTCCACTATTATCGAAGCGATTGAAAAAGCCGGTTACAAACCAGGCGTTGACGTATTCCTCGGTATGGACGTTGCTTCCACTGAGTTCTACAAAGATGGAAAATACACACTGGAAGGCGAAGGCAAATCCTTCACTTCTGCTGAGTTCGTTGACCTGCTTGCTTCTTGGGTTGACAAATACCCAATCATCACCATCGAAGATGGTTGCTCCGAAGATGACTGGGAAGGTTGGAAATTGCTCACTGAAAAATTGGGCAACAAAATCCAATTGGTTGGTGACGACCTGTTCGTAACTAACACAGAGCGTCTGGGTAAAGGTATCGAAGAAAACATCGGTAACTCCATCCTGATCAAAGTAAACCAAATCGGTACGCTGACTGAAACATTTGATGCTATCGAGTTGGCTAAACGTGCAGGATACACAGCTGTAATCTCTCACCGTTCCGGTGAATCCGAAGACAGCACAATTGCTGATATCGCTGTTGCAACAAATGCAGGCCAAATTAAAACAGGTGCGCCTTCCCGTACTGACCGTATCGCGAAGTACAACCAATTGCTCCGCATTGAGGATCAACTGGGTGAACTGGCTCAATACCACGGCCTGAAATCTTTCTACAACCTGAAAAAATAATTGCGCAATGATGCTGACGGTGCCAGGCAGCTGTGATTCAAGAACACGGAGTCTGAGCGCTCAAAGCCATTTACGTAATTACAAAACAGACCTGTTCGCTAACGTGAGCAGGTCTGTTTTTTTGTTTTTTCTTATGTGATGTCGGTTATACTCTTTTGCAAGGCTTAATGAAGTGGCTCGGTAGAGCTGGTTGTTATCTACTGGAAGCTGTGGTAGAATGAAAATAGTGTTTTGCGTTAATTTCCGGCTATTCATAACATGATATGATCATGTTTTCATAAAAAAGGCTGTGTTGTTTTGCAAAACAGATGTATTAGCTCAGGAGGTGGGATTTTTCATGGAAATCTTTTTGAAAGTGCTGCTCGTTGTATTCTCGATTGCTGTTATTGCGGTTGTTTTACTGCAAAAGGGGAAAAGTGCAGGTTTGTCCGGTGCCATCTCTGGCGGTGCTGAGCATCTGTTCGGCAAGACAAAAGCTCGCGGTATGGATTTGATTTTGCAGCGCGTGACTGCTGTTTTGGGTGCGTGCTTTATGATCGTTTCCGTTTTAGTTGCATTTTTTGCAAAATAAGCTAAATAATAACCTTAAGCCTTCGTTTCACGGGAAACGGGGGCTTTTTTGGATTTTAGATAGGCAGGGATGCCTTCGATTAAATTCGTGTATACTAGGGTATGAGTATATGAAGAGCCTTGTATCAGGAACAAGGAACATGCGGATTATTACTGAAAATTAAAGGTCACCCGAGGTGGACGATATTATGATAACAGAGCAACAATTACTTGATTTTATGCGCGAGACCGCATACAAACCTATGACTTACCAGGAGCTTGAGCAGCATTTTGAAATTAACGACGCGGCGGATTTTCGCGAATTCCTTAAGCTTTTAAACGCGCTAGAAGAAGATGGGAAAATTGTGCTGACCCGCACGAACCGCTATGGTGTGCCGGAACGAATGGATTTGCAGCGCGGGCGTTTGCAGGCTCATGCTAAGGGATTTGCTTTTCTGATCCCGGAAGACCGGGAGCACCCGGATGTGTACATTCATGCTAATGACTTAAAGAGTGCAATGAATGGAGACACAGTACTGGTAAGAGTGACGTCGAAGGGACCTTCGGGTGGCCGATTGGAAGGCGAAGTCGTGCGGATCGTGAAGCGCGCAGTGCTTCAGGTGGTAGGCGTGTTCCAGAGCCACGAAGCATACGGTTTTGTTTTGCCGGATGATAAGCGGATTAACAGGGATATTTTTATTCCAAAAGCCAGCTCCAACGGAGCCGTAAACGGTCAAAAGGTTGTTGTGCGTATTGTGAGCTATCCAGAAGGACGAGCTGCGGCGGAAGGCGAAGTGTTGGAGGTGCTGGGTCACAAGGATGATCCGGGCGTCGATATTTTGTCGGTCATTCGCAAGCATCAGCTACCGGAAGCTTTTCCCGATGAGGTGACAGAGGAAGCAGAGAAGGCTCCCGATGCGATTACCGAAGAGGAAATTGTACGTCAGGGGCGGCGCGATCTGCGCGATAAAACGATTGTTACGATTGATGGCGAGGATGCCAAGGATCTGGATGATGCGGTTAATGTAGAGCGTCTGCCAAACGGTAACTACCGTCTGGGCGTTCATATTGCCGACGTAGGGTATTATGTGCGTGAGAACTCCAAGCTGGATCAGGAGGCATATAACCGCGGTTGTAGCGTGTATTTGGTCGACCGTGTTATCCCTATGCTTCCGCATCGGCTTTCGAACGGCATTTGTTCCTTGAATCCGCAGGTGGATCGGCTGACTTTGTCCTGTGAGATGGAATTCAATGAGCATATGAAGGTCGTAAAGCATGATGTTTTCACCAGTGTCATTAAAACGAAGGAACGAATGACGTACACCAACGTTCGCAAAATCCTCGAAGAGGAAGATGCTGAACTGATGGAACGGTACAAGGATCTGGTGGAAGACTTCCGCACGATGAAGGAACTGGCGTTGAAGCTGCGAGCTAACCGGATGCGCCGGGGCGCGGTTGATTTTGATTTTGATGAAGCAAAAGTGATTGTGAACGATGAAGGCAAGGCCGTGGATATCGTTAAAAGAGAGCGTACCATTGCCGAGCAGATTATCGAGGAATTCATGCTGGCAGCCAATGAGACGGTAGCCGAGCATTTTCACTGGCTCAAGGTGCCGTTCCTGTATCGGATTCATGAGGACCCGGACCCGGAAAAGCTACAAAACTTTATGGCTTTTGCCGCCAATTTTGGACACCAGATCAAAGGTCGGGGGAATTCTATTCACCCGCGTGCGCTGCAAACGTTGCTGGAAGATATCCAGGGCACGAAGGAGCAGACGGTGCTTAGCACCATGATGCTACGTTCGATGAAGCAGGCAAAGTACGATGCGGAGTCGACAGGACATTTTGGACTGGCTGCGGAGTATTATTCTCATTTTACATCGCCGATTCGTCGTTATCCTGACTTGGTGATTCATCGTGTCATTCGTGAGGTATTGGAGAATGGCGGGGCTTTAACGGCCGAGCGCCAGGAGTATTTGACTGCACGGATGCCAGATATTGCGCAGCAATCTTCCGAGCGGGAACGTGTGGCTGTGGATGCAGAGCGTGATACGGAGCAAATGAAAAAGGCTGAATACATGCTGGACAAGGTCGGCGAAGAATTCGAGGGGATTATCAGCAGCGTAACCAGCTTTGGTATGTTCATTGAGCTGGACAATACGGTGGAAGGCCTGACGCGTCTGAGTGCGCTTACGGACGACTATTATCATTTTGACGAGCAGCATATGGCGTTGATCGGTGAACGTACCTCCAAGGTGTTTCGCATCGGAGATGAGGTTAAGGTTCGCGTCGCGCGCGTGAATATGGAAGATTACACGATTGATTTTGAACTCGTCGATATGAAGCAGCAGCAACGCCGTGAGCGCACGGGTGGTTCAAAGCCGGGCGCTGGCTTTACGCGTGGCGGTGAGGGCCGAGGTAAAGGAAAGCCCCATGAGGGGCGCGACCGTAAGGGCGGCAAGGATAAGGCTGGCAGAGAGCGTAAAGGCGGTCGTGATGCTGCCGGGAAGCCTAAAGAGGCTGGTTCAGGCGTAGGCAGCGGGGGTATTAGTACCGCAGGTCGTACGGGCCGTAGCGGCGGAAACGGAGCAGGAGCGGGCTCAGCCAGCGGTTTCGGTTTTGGCAGCGGCAAGGGCGGTTACAACTCGCCAGCATCAAGTGCGGGTAAACGTAAGAAGAAGACGTCAGCCAGTGGTATTTTTATCGGCGGAGCAGCTACACCAGGCAGTGATGCCAGCCCAAGCGGGGACGGTGCTGTACGTCGTAAACGGAAGAGCAAAGGCAGTGGTGGTGGCGGTAATAGCACCGCTGGGTTTGTACGGAAAAAGAAGAAGTAAGTGGCGGTAGCTTGCTTGATGAATCTTTGGAATCAGTGTATAAGCTGATCTTTGGCTTAGATTACGGCGGTTTCTGTCTGATGTTTTGGACGGAGGCCGCTTCGTTTTAAAGACTTGACCTTTCTTGCTTTTACCGTCTGGATTTTGTTACAATATAGTTCTAAGCCGCTCATTTGCAATTATGTAGTGAACGGGCTGGAGCTTTCTTTTCACGGAATAGATTACATTAGGAACAAGGAGTGGTATTCATGGGTAAGAAGGCAGACGGGAAAGTGCTCGCCCAGAACAAAAAAGCTTCCCATGACTATTTTATCGAGGATACCTACGAGGCGGGCATGGTGTTAACGGGAACGGAAATTAAGTCTTTGCGTAATGGTCGCTCTAATATCAGTGACGCGTTTGCTACCATTCGTAATGCTGAAATTCACATCCACAACATGCATATTAGTCCTTTTGAACAAGGCAATCGTAACAATCCGACCGATCCGACGCGTACTCGTAAGCTGCTGCTGCACAAAGAGCAGATTCGCAAGCTTATTGGTCTATCCAAACAGGAAGGCTACACGATTGTGCCGTTAAAGATTTATGTTCGCAATGGCTATGCCAAGCTGTTGCTTGGACTGGGTAGAGGTAAAAAGCAGTACGATAAACGAGATGCTGCGGCCAAACGTGATGCACAGCGTGATATCCAACGCGCTCTGCGCGAGAAACAGAAAATTGCGAGATAACGTAGCTTAAGTCGGCAGACGAAGTGAAGCCAGCGTGTGATTAGGCTGGAGCTAGTTTTTTAGGAACTGCTTCGTTGTTACTTGAATTATTAGGCATGGTACAAATTACGTAAATAAGCTACTTGTTCCTGTAATGGTGCTATTTTATAGAGCTTAAATGGCTTCATTCCGTTTCGTTATGAAGTGTAATATGGTATACTAATGAAGTAGTAAGTTTTCATGTTTTTGTACTTCTGAGTTTGTTCGACTGTTGAGTCTCAGGATTCAGCTTCCGATATAGTATCATGCATGCTTATGCTCCGGTATTTCCGGATTTATCCGTGGAGCCCTTTTATAATAAGGGGGCGTTTATGGATTCGACGGGGATAGTTCGAGCATGGGTAGCGGGTAGTGGGGACGCGTCCGCTTCATCAACGCTAAAGCCTATTAAACGGCAAACAACAAAACAACTACGCTTTCGCAGCCTAAGAAACTGTGTGCGTGCTTCTACCCAGCATCGTCCATGTGACTGGGATAGGGGCTAACAAATAGTGGAATACGCTGTCTCATCTCCGCCTGCGGTGAGCTGAAGAAGACAATCAGGCTGACCCGAAGGGAATCCGGTGACAGGGAGTTCCTAGGGTGACATCAAAACTGTCACTACACCCGTAGAAGCTTATGTGTCGTTATCTTCGGACAGGGGTTCGACTCCCCTCGCCTCCATCGATCAAATCCACAACTTGTAGCTTAAAGATGACTTCTACATGTTCTTTGTAGACGATCACCTTTTCTACATAGCTGCCGATGAACTTCTTGATCTCAGGAAGGTTCCGGCTGGTGATGTGGTCCTGAAAGCCAGAAAGCAGTTGTCGCAGAGCATCCTCTGTGATGGCTGCTTTTTCTTTTACTTGCTGAGCCTCAAGAAGTTTCGTTTCTAGCTCAATTTTTTGCTGTTCCAATGAGGACAACTTTTCAAGAATGGCAGGGTTGTTAAGACCGCCAGCCACTGCATTTACAATGTTATCAATCTGGCGCTCTACACCTTCCAGACTCTTGATCAGGCGTTGTTGATCGGCTTTGACGCTCGTTTGCTTGGACTTCTGGTACTCATTAAGCTGTTTGGCCAGGACAGGGATCGCTTCATCATTAAAAATCTTCTCCTGAAGCTGGGCCAGCACATAGGCTTCAATGTACTCCCGGCGCAGCTCAGGATTTTTACATGCCTTTGTTCGGTCACGGTTGCCGCAACGGTAAGTAACATATTTCAGCTTGCTTCTGCCGCTGTACTTGGTATTGCCCATCATGGCATACTGAATACCTACGTTTTTTAAACATTCCCCGCAAACAATGAGTCCACTAAGCAGGTACATTTCTTTTGCCTTGTAAGCGCCAGGCTGGCGCTTGTTTTGATTCATCTTATCCTGTGCCTTCTGAAAATCTTCCTTGGTTACAAGTTGTGGCATACCACCTTCGACACGAATTACATCTTCACTATTTTTATGTCGATTACCATTACGCTTACCAGCCGCATCCTTGCTGTCAGTGAGGTTGAAAATGTAGGTGCCTGTGTACTTTTCATTGCGAAGAATGGTACCTAAGGTTCCCTTGCTGATCGGTTTCCCATAACGTGATGTGTAGCCTTGCTCCGTCAGTTCCCTAATGATCTGATTGTACCCGTGACCAGCGAGGAACATCGAAAAAACAGTTTCAACGATACCGCGTTCCTCTTCATTAATGATGTACTTTTTTGTTACAGGATTTACAGCATAGCCAATGGGAGGTAAGCCGCCTGTATGTTTACATTGGTATGCTGTTTCTTTCATCCCCTTCATGACCTCACGGGCCAAGTTTTTGGAATAGTATTCAGCCATACCTTCCAGCAAAGATTCCAGAATAACACTTTCGGGGGAGCCATCTAGGTTTTCGGTGACGCTGTACAGTTTGATACCGTTCAATTTCAATTTGCGTTTGTATTTAGCACTGTCGTACTTGTCACGGCTGAACCGATCCAGTTTATGAACGATCAGTACATCAAATAATCCTTTTTCACTATCGACAATCATCTGCTGAAACTGTGGTCGTTTGTCGGAGGTAGCACTTTTGGCGCGGTCGATATAGATTTTAACGAGTTCAAAGCCTTTTTGTTTGCAGTAGGCTTCAATGGCTCGAACCTGAGCGTCGATGGATTCATCCCGTTGATTATCACTGGAAAAGCGAGCGTAAGCTACGGCGCGTTGAATGGTCATAGTATGATTACCCCTTTCGATGTAGGCGAATGATGATGGCGATGAATTTATAAAAGATAGTGAATCTGAGGGAAAGAGTAGCCCCTCTGTAAAAGGAGAGGCTACGGATAAGTTCGATACATAAAAGCGTTAAATGATTAAAGTGTGTGAATGTATTCGTGCTTTGAAAATGTCCAACACTCAGGTCTTACCAGGAATGTAAACCAGTGAGCTTATCGTTTTCGCTTTAAAATGATATCTAGCATTTCAACAGCGGGTTGGTAGTATGAAGTTGTCGTTTCCCGTACCTGATCGGCAGACATCCAGGATGAAGCGTCGGGATCTGTACAGAACTGCTTTAGCTTGTGTCTGGAAATACGAGTTAAATAATGTCTTGGCATGAGAACAAAAACCCCTTTGCTTATCTTTTTTTAGATTGGGCAATGATCTCGAATGCCAACTGAGCAGCAGCGACGATCAATGTAAGTATGGCTTGATTCATTACATGAGCCCCCTTTGCTTGAGGCTGACAAAAGAGTCGTCGCCCAGGATGATGTGATCCAGCAGCTCGATGCCTAAAATAGCACCGCTTTGTTGAAGTCGCTTGGTCATGTCCAAATCTTCTGGGCTGGGATCTGGCTTGCCAGAAGGGTGATTGTGACAAGCGATGATGGAGGCAGCATTGGACAGCACCGCCAATTTAAACGTTTCTCTGGGGTGTAACAAGGATGAACTGAGTGTACCCAGTGAAACCAACTGTAAGGCCATGGGCTGGTTCTTGGTGTTCAGGGTTAGGACACAAAAGGCCTCCCGGTCACAGTCTCCGATGAACTCCCGGAAAAGGTAAACGGTATCCTCGGGCCTGTGAACCACCCGATCTGCAAAAAGCAAAGATTTCTCTCGAATGGTGTGCAAGTGCAGAACTTGTACACGTTTAGCGGCTTGTTTCATTAATGTTCCTCCTTCAAACAGGCTGTGATGTAGTCTTGTGGTCAGGACTACAAAGATATAATGTCTGTTTGAAAAAAGGGTTGATTCGGTTTTACACAAGGGCTGTTCCTACTAAGCGTTGGAAGGAAGCTTACTTGTGAAGCGTCTGTGGGCATGTTGTAGCTACCAGGCATCAATGAAACCTCCATGATAAAATGTAGTTAATTACTATATCATGGTTATATTAAATGAATGAAACGACGACAAAGACGCCTCTATGCCCCTAAAACAAGAGTTTTTATGTTAATTTGTTTGTTTTTTAGGAAATCTCGCGTGAAAATCACGCCAAGATCCCCGTAGACAAGGATAGAAAAAACCATGAGCCATTAAGGAACATAGGAAAAAATCCCGTTTTCCCGTGGGAATTCGTTTACACCCTGTTTTGCATCATGCATCGTTTACATCTGCTTCATCTGGATTGAGTCGAATACAATATACGGGTACCGTTGTTGATTCATCGTGAATTTTTCGTTTACGTGTGTATCGGTCTCCTTCGGTGTCTAGCAAACCTCTGGTTTTCCAATCCTTTAATACCACCTTGGGTTCATCGAAGCCGCCATCCTTCATCCACTGATGAAACACCGTTGGAAGAATATAGACGAATTTTTCACCTGACTTTTTATATAATCCACCGAATACTTTACGGTTCTCCAGTACAGCTACATCCATATGACTTCCTTTGCTTCTAATGCGCTTTAGGTCACTGAAGTTAGAACGGTTCATAGCAAATTGTTCGTAGAAGTATTCGAGCGCCTTTGCTCCGAGATCACGATCATCTTTTACAGCCTTTTCATTTTCTATGAGTAGGTTTTGAATACCCTTCAGATCGAAATCAAGCTGAAGGGCCTCCTTTGCGATTTCTCCCGTGAGCATCAAAATAGCTAGCTTTTTAGCGATGCGTTGGGAAAAATGGCTCTGCTCAGGCATGGCATCTATAATGCGTTGAGTGCATTCCTGCCACATCTGAACCACCTGAGCTCTACCTTTAGCCAATAGAACCTTTGCGAACTTTGGTCCTGCATGTCCATAATTCTGCTGGATGACGTGTTTAATCTGATCGGCGCTCTTTGCATCATGTGTCCATTTGATATGACCAAGCTCTAAAATCCGCATGACAATTCCTATATTATGATTCGCTTTTGAGGTGAGTGCCCGCTCTCCATTGGATACAATAGTTGTACTCCAAGCCCCAGCCTCTTTTAGACGTGATTCTTTATCGAGGCGTCCTTTTTCCTTTCCCCCAGCAAGGTAGTAAGCGATCGTGGAGAAGTCCTGAATATCCGACATGGAAATTTCATCAAGACCAAAAATCAGGCCGAAGTTCCCCACCAAATTGCCAATGATGGCATTTTGAGTGGACATCCAGGTTTGCATGAGTCCGTTCTGGTTCGTTTCAGGATAGCCGAATGTAGAGATGGCCAGTGAGGTTGCTGTTGTTTTACCCTGAGTGCTGAGGCCATAGATATGAAAAATGAGGCTGTCAATCTTGGTTGCGGAACTGATTAGCCCAACCACTGCTGAGGAAAGGCCAATCAGAATTGCTAATTCGAGATTGCGGTTCCCCATCACCCATTTTTCTACAGCCAGTCTCCACTTCTTATAGCTACCCTTTGGTTGAATGGCTAGCGGACCGTTGTATGTGGAGTTTATCCCAATGGTTTTGTAATGCTTAAAGATCAGTTGGTCACCGTACGTATCCCAGCCTAACTTTTGATGAACCTTGTTTTGAGGCGCATTGATTTCTTCATTTATTAAATGTTTGATGACCTGAGTAGCATTATATTCATATACATCTGCCCCAAGCTTTGCGAGTTCAATGATTTTATTTCTTTGAAAATCAGCACGGCTGATCGTTGTTTCTTTCAGCCGACCATTATATTCAAAAGTTACTGTAAAGGATACTTCTCCTGTATCTATGTTTTCATGCACTGTACGGATCTGAATGGCTTTGCCCACTTTAGACAAGCCCTTCTTTTCACCGCGATCTTCCCAGATGAATCCATCTTTCAGCATAATTTCAGGGTAGAAGATATTATCTTCCTCTAGCGAGTAATCCTGATTTGTATCTGTCATTCTACTTGCTCCTTTCGCTCGCTACTTATCTTTTTGTACATTCATGAAAAATGAACGTGAAAACGGGAAATTTGCTCGAATTCCCTTGCTATGGCAAGGTTGTTGCTATTAAATTTCTTAGTAAATGGCGGTATTTTCCCGTTATGAGGACGGGAAAGTACCTGTGTAAGAAAGCATTGGGTCTGCCTGTTATTAGATACGTCGTTTGCGTCTAGACTCAGGTTGCATCCAGATTTTGTGTGGTTCATCAGTGTCAGATTCAGTATCTTCATCTGCATCATCCCAAGATTCCAGATCCAACTCTTCAATATCCAGCACTTCATCATCATCCAGTTCATCGCTTTCTTCGATCTCATCCGTGTCTTCATCTTTCAGATGACGTTCGAGTTCCTCGATATCCTGTTGATTTAATTTGTTGACCTTTTTGACATTCGTATAAATTTGCTCATTGGCAACTGTGATCTTAACGAATTTTCCAATAATCTCTTCAAGGTCTACATTGATTGATCTGCGCCCTAGCGTTACATTAATCAAAATGTCGAGGGGATCGCGCTTTTTAGGATTAGATACATAGCGGTTTCGAATAACTTCACCTGTCAACAGCGTAAACGATACGTAACAGGCTTTGTCGTTAGAAGAATCAGCTTCAACATCTGTGATTTCTGCAGTATACTCACCATCAGGAACAACCTGAAGTTCTGCCTTTTTCCCCTCACGATTGATCATAAAACTCATTGGTATCGACTCCCTTATTTATGATAGGTGGGTAGGAAAGAACCTTTAGGGGTTCTTTCCATCCATTAAAAGATAGGTGCTGTGTTCGTTCCTTGATTAACGCTCTGTCTCGGTCAGGATGAAGGAAAGGCTTCGCAACTCCAAATCATGATTGTTAAAAAAGTGCATGAAAGGCGGGCAGAGCAGTTCACGAATATTGATAATAATATGGGCTATGGTTTCTGCATAAGGCCCTTCAGGAGACATGCAGAGCAAGGTTAGGCAGCCATCCTGTTCCGAGCATTCCAGTACCTCAAACTTCTGGTTGACCAAATTTATAATTGCTGTTGCTGTCGTGTCCGAAGGAATAGCCAATTCAGCACGGGCGAATGGCATAAACAATGCCGTGGAATCAGATGGAGTAAATGGTTCAGACAACTCGACATCAAATTCAAGTGGTTGCTCTAACTGTTTCCTAACTTGAGACTTAAGCCACTCCATTTTCCCCTCCAGAATGTAGTCCAAGATCGTTTTCTCCACTTCTGGAACCGAAGGCACTGGATGTGTTAACCCCGTAATCTCCATAAACTTTTTGGGTAAGAAATAACGCTCATAGAAGAATTCCTCCCACTCTGTACCATCCGTAATGCTAGAGAAGTGTACTTCGCTAACCATAAGACCGAGCTCTTTATCAAAGAAGTGGACAATGTTTTGCTTGATTTCTTCTTTTTGTTTACCTTCTAGTTCCATCAAATTAATGGGTATTGGGGGGCACCAAAGAAGATTCAGGCCTGATTCACAGTCAGCGGTAATAAGGTGATTTCCGAAGAGCAGTGTTTCAAGTCGATTACGGGCCTCTGCAATCAATAGGGGGTCCTCAACGGAAGGGAAAGCTTGATGATCCATTCCGTTAATTACTAATAGGATACTGTCCAGATACTCGCCTTGAATAAAGTGGTCGTACTCAGAGGCCAGTGACTTGTACATTCTGAAGTTAGATTGTACTCTTGCTGCTTGCAGCTCATGTAAAGACCAAGATTGGTCTTGTCCAAAACTAGAGTTTACGAATACTGGCCAGAGATCATTGTTTTTCAAAAACTGAATTGCTAGAGAATTTGTTGTCATGGTTTCAGCCTCCAATGTGGAAAACAGTGTGGATGTAAACTAATCTGTGTGTCGGTCATTACTGGCTTCGACTGCCCGAAATTTACTCGGCAAAAGCGTTTCTTTTTCGGCGCTATTAAGTTTTCAAAAGAGCTAATTACACTTTAAGTTTTCTGCAATTAATCATCACGGAAAGAAATAAAATGAAAATTTTCTGAGTTAATATGAGGACAGATAACTAACCATGAGTAGGAATAAAAATATTATTTTTATATGAGGATATGCGCTATAAAAAGGGAGGAGCTACATACCTTAAAATATATTAATTACCAACACAAAAAGGATGTGATGACACATCCTTTTTGTGAGAGAAGTGATACTTCTATTAAGATTAAACGGATTCATCTAACATTTTCGCGATTGCCTGTTCAACTAAGTTAAGTCCTCCATAATTAAATTGTATATCTGATTTTTTTGAGGTTAGTTTTTTTCCAAGTAATTCCACTACTTTCAGAGCTACTTCGTTATCATCAGGTATTGAATAGGTTCCATCTTCATAAACTTCTTCGAGTTCTTCTATGGCT
Source organism: Paenibacillus sp. 23TSA30-6 (assembly GCF_014858585.1). Classification (NCBI taxonomy): domain Bacteria; kingdom Bacillati; phylum Bacillota; class Bacilli; order Caryophanales; family Paenibacillaceae; genus Paenibacillus; species Paenibacillus sp. 23TSA30-6. The sequence goes on from NZ_SLTL01000025.1 coordinate 46,254, forward strand.
TCATTTTTAAGTTTATCAGTGAATCTTACGATAAGATTGTGTGCCACGTTTTTTGTAGCTGATAAAATTTGTTTTTCAATATCCAGTCTATCTTTTGAAGGCATTTGTTCAAGTAAAAAGAGGATGCAGTCTCGTAGTTGATCGAATTGGTCATGAACATCTTTGAATTCTAATGCTAATTTGTATTCTTCTGTGTTCTGGATTTTCTCTTTTAGTGAAGAGATAGTAAAAGTATCAATTTCTCTAATTAGATCGTCTCTATGTGACTTAATATCAGATTCGTTACTATTACTGTAAGATCTTTTTTTTGTAACATATGGATCATTATCTATGTTTTTTATTATGGCTCCAAATAGGGCTTCTTGCTCTTCAGTTAATACATACTCCTTAATTTTCTTCTCATTTACTCTCTGAAAGTCCCTTATATTCAGATTTAAATTTTCACAAATTTGTTTGATGTAATTTATTACTGTTTTTTCAGTTACATAGTATTTATTAGCCAAATCTTTGCTTGTATAGAGCTTCATGATAGTACCCCTTTACTGTTTTTATCTTGTCTAACTACTAAGATATTAGAATAAACTAATTTTACTCTGAAATATAGTATTATGTCTTTCTATGATCCTACGTGCCGCACGCTGAGCGTCTCAGCGTCATACAAGATTATAATATACATTTATTTACAATTTTGTGTCGTGGAAGTATGGATTTTTTTTGATCAGGACCATGAAATGAAAAAAAGAAGAGCCTTCGGAAATTACCGATTGCTCTTCGTATTTGATTAATAGAACACAGTGGACGGATGAAGTCTCAACTCATACATATATTCAAGAGCGCGACAGTCTCCGAGGGAAATATAGCATACATTCATTGTGTTCTTTCTAGACTTACTCCATAAATGTTGCTGATTTCCGTGTGGTAGGTAAAGGTATTATCTTCTCCAGCAACAACCTCAAAGTTCACGAGGCTACTTTTGTCGCCTTGTCCTTTGGTCTGAATGGTGTGTACGCCTGGCGAAAGATAGAGCTCAGCCGAATTGGTTTGATTATTTTTCACCTTCATCACTTGCTCATCATCAATATAGACCGTAACCTTACCAATTCCATTTAAGACCGCCTGTACGTTCCACGTTTATTACAACAAGTTCTTGATTTTTATCTGTTGTGTTTGAAGCATTGTTGTTGCAACTTGTGAGCAATGATAGCCCAAGTATGAGTAAAATGAGAACACTGAAATCTTTTCCAAGATGTTTCATAGTTAAATCCTTTCAAAATAATTAGCTTCGACATAAAGGATATTATTACGCCTTCACAAATACACCATTAGTATACTTGTATTCCTCGTACAGTCCCTGCGAACCGTATGGAAGTAGGAACTGGTTGCCAGACATTAAAATATCCGATTGTCCCATGCCACTCCACAGCAGTTCTAAAGGGTTAGTTCCCTGCTCCGAAGCCATGAAATTATAGGTGAGTATCCACACGTACATGTCGGCTTGTCCATCACTCGCAACCAAAACAATTTCAGGCGTTCCATCTTGAGTAAAATCATGTTCTTTAACAGCAAGCGAGTAATCAGGCAACAGGTCCCCAAATTCATCAAAGGGACTACTGCCTTCTATGGAAGGCAAGGATATGTTCCAGCCCTGCCCCAAAGCATGATCGACAACTTGTGCTTTCACGCCATTGGGATGATCCAAACCCAGCACAATGTCCATGTTATCCCCATCTAAATGAACAGGATAGGTGAGATCAGCAGCAGGAGGAGTCCAGTGGTTGAAGTCTTTTAAGCTTACCGTTGGGACGGCATCGGATGCTGGCGCTGGAGTCTGTGCTTCCTTCACAGGTGTTGTAGCTACCTGCACAGGAGGAGCGGGTTCCTGTTCAGATGATTTGGCTTCGACATTGGTTTGAGTCGGGGGTTCTGACTGAGGGGACGTTGATGTGGAAGAAGTAGAGGCGCTTTCTTGCCAAGCCCCTTTATCCGAGGATGGGGGACTTCCATCCAGTTTGGAAGTAACCTCTACTAAAAAGTAAGTCCAGTCCGACAGTTCCTGCCCATCTCCATCAATGGCATAAGCAACGGGAGTGAATTGGTTTTTGGAAAACACTTGAAATACGGTTTGGATGTTGATGCTCACACCTTGATCGGTGTAGGTGGCTTGGTACATAACGTATTTGTCTACATCTTCTTCGTTGCCGTCCTTGTTGACCTGTTTCCAGACGACATTGCTAAAATACCTGTCATTGCTCAGGGCTTCGTCCATCGTATAATGGGTGCCGCCTGGAACCGTAGCATCTTTAACCCAGGTGACATATGGATTATCAAAGCCTCCGCGTGATGCAATGACGAGCAGTAAAATGAGAATCGCCACAATCCCCGCACTTACTATGCCAAATATCTTTTTAGGCTTGTTGCTTAGGACTTGGGGAACGATGGAATTTTGTCCCGTTTCTGTGTTGTCGGAATGCTTTACTTGATTGATCGTATCGGCTAGAACTTGAATGAATGAGTTTGCATCACCTTTAGAACCAGTTAGGATGTTCAGGTTGTTTCCTGAGAGCTGGCGGATTTGAATGTTGGTGTTAAAGGTGCGCCACAGAAAAAGAGCAGTCAGGAGTAAAGGCAAAAAGTTCATGGTGATCAGAGTTACGAATACAAACAAAATAGCAAATACCATGTCAAACCAATTGATCTTGGAGCCCACAGCTATGGAGTTGATGTTGGTGAGCGGAATTTCCTGAGTCGATGGTTGTAAGGGAAAAGCGCCTAAGATGAAGTTTTGTCTAGTGAGCAACAGCTTTTCGCCCTCGAATGTAGCGGTTGTTCTCTTTTTTAAGTACGTAAGATAACTGAAACCTCCGTTCCATTCAAAATTAAAATTTTTGGGTGTGGATGGAGTTTGTTCGGCCTTGGTTAGCATTTGAGGTACACCTTTCTACATTGATTTAACGTAGCTAATGAAAATAAATATAAGTTATGAGATTTGTATTATTATGAATTAGTCCAGTTTATTTATTCGTTGTTTTGTGCAAAAGGCCGGCCCAAAGCTGGCCTTGTTTCCTATCTTTTAAAGAAACCTACCAGTGCTACATCCACATATTCCTAAAAATCCATTTTCTAATGACTACACCAAGTATTGCACCGAATACGATGCCTGAAATGATGCTCGTATCCGTAGAAATAGATCCAATCAGTCCAAGGACTGCTCCCCCAATAGCCCACTTCATTAACATTTAATTCAACCCTTTCAGTATGAAATAGAAGACGATTTTGGCGACATTCCACCTATGCAGGATACTGATGACATACAATTTGGCCTACTACTCAAGTACTATAAGTAAGATAAATCCATTATAAAGTACTTATAATACCTTAAACAAGATATTTTTATAGTTTAGTAGTATTACTTAACCTTATTCATTTTAACTACCCTTACTTTATAAGGGGTGCATAGGATGTCTGATTTGTTAAAATTGGTCGGAGCAAGGATCAGGAATTTACGCAAGCAGCGAGGACTTTCTCAAGCAAAGCTTGCAGAACTGTCCGAATTACAGGACTCCTATATTGGCGGCATTGAACGAGGAGAGCGAAACATATCGCTGAAATCAATTGATAAAATTACTTCTGCACTTGAAGTTGAACCTGTCGAAATTTTTAGGTTCGGCTCGTTAGATGGAATTGAAGGAAATACAGAGAAGCATCATGTTATAGAAATGCACCGTTCTTTACTCATGGAAAGAAGTTTTGAGGAGGTTGCAATGATTCAAAGAGTTGTGCGCGACATGCTTCACACATTTGATAAGGAAAAGAATAAATAATGTCAATAGCGTTGCATAAACGTAACATAATTAATTATTAATTTTCTAATAATCCACGATTTATAAAATTATTACATTTACTTCGATGCTCTCAACGAAAAAAAGTAACAGGTGCTTGAGAGCAAGTAATCCAGTCCATTTGGTATTTACTGTAAATCAAAGATCAGTGTTGCTTTTTAGCTCTTGGAGACTTTTTGGCGCCCTTTGGAGCTTCGTAACAGTTTTCGGTGGACGACTTCTCTAAACTCACTCCAATATCGAAACCTCATGACTTTGAGTAATCGTCCGACTTCCCGTAATGACTTTGAGGTGGATAGCTCCAGTTTGGTCAACAGCAACAGCGCATAAGCGATCAAACAGATCCAAATTTGATTCCAGACGGCATGTTCTTGTTCGCCATAAAACCGGGTCAACTTCAAGTGCTGCTTGATCCATCGGAAAAACGTTTCTATTTTCCAGCGGTTGCGATACAAGTCACCTATTTCTTCGGCTGTCAGATCAAAGCGATTCGTTAAAATGCGGATAGCCTTTCCCTTTAAATCCGTAGTTTCAATGAGCCGAAACACCATGTTCGTCTGCTTCTTGCCTTGACCGAGCTTCACCATAGGGTCTCTTGTCATGAGCGAATGTTCCGGCACGTTAAACTCTTCCAGGGATTCGATGATGGCGTTATCCTTGAGCCTGGTGACAAAGAAAATGCGGTCCAGGCTGTACGGATTGAACTTCGCGTAATCTAAATATCCACGATCGAACAGGTAGGTTACGTGCGTTTCATCAATGAGCGAATCCATTTCCGTACGGTCGGCCGGTTTGGCTGAGGTCAGGACGGCTTTCTCCGGATAGACGGTGTCTGGATCGCAAAAGGCAACACGTAAATGAAGCTTGATCCCGGCTTTGGTTTTTCGGTACTCAGCCCACTTGTATTTACTCAAACAAAGGCTCACCGTTGTTGAATCGAGCAGTTTTACGTTTCCGATCCGAGAACAATCGGGCTGACTCTGCTTCGAAATCTGACCGACCAGGTCACAAAACAACTGCTGAAGAAGTTCTGGCGATACCTTGTTATTTTTCCGGGAAAGCTGAGAGGTGCTGATGGAGTCCATTCCAAGTTCGCTGTGGAACCCTTCATGATGCTGAATATCGGCCACAATATCTCGTAAACCCCGATGTTGCTGAAGCTGAGCGTCGATGAAAATGAGAAGATAGGCTAAGGTATGAAGCTTCTTCACATATCGATCATCACCAAATTCGAGTGTCCAATCCGAAATTAATTTGCGATTTAAGGGTGCTACCCATTTACCAAATGACGAAAAAAGTGTATCCTTGTCCATGTGTGATCTCCTATAGTTAGGGATTTGGACAGGATTATCTGCTCCCCTAATTATGGAGATTTTTTTATGGAGTGGACAACAAGTTTTTAACATTTATAGCACAATTTATAGATTTGTTGATCGATAATTTTTATGCAACGCTAATGAAATAATGTAGTTTTCAATGTAATTTTACGATAATTAGATCAAAGATCATGCTCCTTAATATATTTCTTATTAACAGTAATTTTTGTTTCCAGAAAATGATCGTAGAACTTCATATCACGGGTTGATTGGTTGGCTTGGTCTGTAAAAGCCTGCTGGAGAGAGGAATCTCCTGTAGCGAAGTAATCCCTCCCTTTTTGCTTACCAAACAAAGAAATGAGCGCGTATTTAAAGCTGGCGGGATTACAAATGCCTCCAGTACCCAAAGGGAGCAGCTCAACGACCTGTCCAATGGTAAGTTTTTGCCCCACATCAGGCTGTTTATCCAGTAAGGAGAGCAGACAAGCAAACAGGACGTCTGTATTGGAGCGCAAAGTGATTTTCTCCAGGTCATAGTGTTCTGTTTTGACGTCACTCCACGAGAATTTCCAGATGTGAGGCTCACTGGTGGTGTAGCTGTTGTCGACATTTTTGTAAGCATGACGGTTTCCGTAGGCTTTTAGAAAACGGTCGAGTTGTATGCGGTTGTGATCACCAAAGGAAAGCTTGGGTAAAATGGCGCGGAAGAAGCTCGAATAGTTTTCAAGGTCAAGTAACGAACGTGACAAACTACAGTCGTTTTCCTGGTGATTGATCGTTTGAAGCAATTCGTACATGGCTTGAAGGCGATGGGAGTCCGTGATTTCGTATTCGTCAGGACGCATGAGGTGCAAAAGGAAGGAAACAGCCTGAAATCCATTCGTCCAGTCTGTCAGCCGCTCTTCCCAAAATTGAAGGATGCCAGCGGATTCTGGGGGCACCTTTTCTGTGAACTCCGGCCACAGCTTGATGATGCTTCTAACCACACTACTTTGTGCAGAGGGCAGGTCTTTCCGTTGCCAGCCTCCGAATGTCCAACCAAGTATTTGCTTTAACATGGTCGGTGTCACATTAGCTGGATCACACAAAAGACGCTTCCATTCTTCCAAAGGGTACACGGGATATCTGGCGTAGGGGAAGCGTGTGAGATGTGTATTCATCTGCTCTTGGATGAGAGTTGCAAGAGCGCGTTTTTCTTTTTCCGTGAAGGTTAACGTTGGCATGGTTTTCGCTCCATTTCTACATGAAAATAGCGACAGTATGGACATTCACATGCCCGTACTGTCGTTTTTTGGTTGGTAAGATTATTTACAAGGAGAAGGGATTATCTTCTTTTGCACTCTGCATGAACAGAATGCGCTGCTCCGGTGTAAGGAACGGGTCCTCTAGCGCGATGTAATAAGGATTGGCTAACTCATTCACCCAACGTAAGGCATCTGCAATTTCACCGCCATGAAATACAGGGCTGTCTGACAATACTTCATCCTCTTTTACAATACCTACAATTCCAGTATCCTGGTCTATCGTCACAAACAAGTTCGTACCATCCACGTATCTGTTTGTTCCACTCTGATCGGTTGTTCTGACGATCACACGCACAAAAAAGGCCTGTTCGGGCTGGAGCACTTCATGCTCTTCTAAACAGGCGGGTAGGAACTGTTTTTGATTATGGGCGAACGGCCTAACCGCTAATGCCATGATCCAAGTGTTTCCGTACGATTCTGGATTATTTACAACGTCCCCGTTGTATTCAATGACCTCTTTTAGCTTGTTCAGTACGTTGTCCTCATTTGCCTTTAAACTTCTGCTAGTTCTTTCAGCCATTGTTCGGCCTCCTTCGGGTGAATTCCGACTTGTGTAAACAAAGTGATGATGTAGTCATTGGTGTTCATGACAGCAATTTTGTAAATTTGGATGTTGCCGAGGTCATACAACTCGACGTATTCAGGGTAACTACCGAAAAGTCCGTCGTCTTCTCGTCTAAAACCTACGAGGCTAAGATCGTGTAGGTTATCCCCTGCCTCCAGGATGAAGATGGGGCCGGAAGGCCGGAGGGAAAAATATGGATCATCTTTGTCATGGAATGAATTGCGAAGCTGAGTGAAGTATTTTTGGATGTGTTTTAAAAAAGAGGGGGGAATCGGAGAGTATTGCAGTGAGTCGATATCTTGCTGGGTCTGAATGATGCGCACAACGTAACCTCCTAAAGAAAATAAGGCTTCACCCATAACAGGAGCCTTTCAAAGTAATAATATCTATTTTCTTTTAGGGGCAAGACGGTTTTTGGGTACTTCATATATTCACTCGTTAGCTATGTTAATTCAAAATAACAGAATGGATGGGGCTTTCTGTAAACAAAATCTTTATTCTATCCGATACATACATAAGAATGGTTTGCTGTTAAAAATAACCTCTTAAACTCAGGATCTGAATGGTGTGGTAGCTATACACAAGGTAGAGGGCGAACGTGCCTTGTGCCGCTGGAAAGGAGATATGAAGTATTTGGACGTACTGCAAAACGGAATAGGGTATGAAAGTCTACGCTTATACGGTCCTTTTCAACCTCAGCATATGGAACAATTGCAAATTACCAGGGCCGTTAACGATCATGCATATCTATATGTGAGCGGCATGCTATCGGAAGAACAGGGAGCGGCGTGTATTGGACAGGACATGGAGCAGGAACCGATTGTCATACGTCAGTTAGATGAGCAAGGACAGACGATCAGAAGATTGTTTCACGGGCTGGTTACACGTATGTCTGTGCACTGCATAAGGGGAGTATATACCTTTGAACTGGAGGCGGCCTCGCATTCCTACCAAATGGATATCAAGACGAAAAGACGCTCCTATCAGGACATACATCGTACCTATGATGATCTGGTCACTACAATGATTCGGAAGTACATGTATGGAGATGCGATTGATACGGTAACCAACTATGCTGAGTTAGGTACTTTTGTTTTACAATATGAAGAAACCGACTGGGCCTTTTTAAAGCGCCTTGTCTCTCGCTTTGGTTCGGTACTTGTGCCGGAGATTACGGCTGCATCACCTAAGGTTTTCTTTGGAATGCCAGAAGGCAAACAGTATAAGGTGGAACGAGATGTATTTTATAGGGTACGAAAAACGTTTCATGAGTTAGATACAGGAAAACCAGGGGAACGTGATGGCGCTTATGTCACCTACACGATTGAAAATCTGCAATACTATGCGCTGGGTGATTTGATTACGTTACCCATCGGACAAGGCAAAGAGATGGTCGTTGTGAGGGCAGTTACAGAGTTAAAGGACGGTTTACTCCAAACTCGTTATGATCTCCAAACCGAACAGGATATTCACTATGCTCGGTATGAAAATGATCAAGCTATCGGGATTTCACTCACGGGAACGGTGTTGAAGGTACAACAGGATTTCGTACAACTTCAACTGGAAATTGATCCGAAGCAAGACCCAGCTAAAGCCTGTTGGTTTCCCGTAGCTACCCGTTATGTTGCGGAAGAACATAGCGGCTGGTACGACATGCCTGAAGTTGGGGAACAAGTGGAGCTGTATTTACCTACACACTGTGAACAGGAAGCCTATGTGACCGATTCCTTGCGACAGCATCGCCACGCCAATGGACAGCCAGATATGAAGGCATGGAAACACGTACAAGGTAGCGGCATAGAAATGTCTGAGCAAGAGCTGATCCTGTCCACTTCCGATGGGTTTTCGATTACACTACATGAGGATACGGGCATCACCGTCAACAGTCCGGGGAATGTACAGATTCAGGGCAATCATGTGAAGCTGGATGCAGGTCAGGAACTAACACTTGAAGCTGGAACCGCACTATACTTAAAAGGCGGAGCCAGCAGTATGGTGCTAGATGGTGAGACGGACACAAAAGCCCCAGTGATTTATCAGGATGGTACGGTAAAAGCTCCAGTTTTCGTAGCTGACCTCCCTCCTGTACCTGAGCCTCCATTAATGAACATTAAAGCATATGAGGCAGCGCAATCTGCAGCAGCCAACGCTTCTTCCAGCAGTGCAACTTCTACTCCTACGGCAAAGGTTACAAGTCCAGCGGCGCTTCAACAGGCCAACGCTTTGCTGGGTACAGTATCCAAGCTATTAGGCTCCATTCCAGCAGTCGGAAATGTGGCCAGTGTGATGTTGAATACATCGGGTGGAATAGCAGGTAAAGTGGCGGCAACGGTTTTGCAAGCAACCGCAGCAATCCCTGTTCGGAGCAAAGGAACGCCTACCTTGGGAGCGTCTAAAGAAGCAGGCGTACATCCGTTAAAACATTTGGCAGGTTTGGCACTTCAAGGATTGATTAGTCAGTATGAGCATGAGCAAGCGAAACAAGCCTATTATAGCAAGTGGATTTTAGGCAAAGTATATACGAGCGCACGTCATATAGCACATTCCGGTGGCCCATTAGAGCTGGTTCAAAGCCTGCTGAAAGAGTCTAATGCCATGGTTCATGCGTATCAGCAGATTCCGGTAGATCTTAGACAACGCTGGAGAGCAAATTATGACAGCTATATGGCTCAACAAGCAAAGCCAAAGCAAGAAGAGGAATCTCAGTCATGGTGGGAACAAGCATTAGAGAAGCAAGGTGAGGCTGAATTACTGAACGCACAACTACAGTTAGAAGGAGCCCGGATTAGCAGTGAAATGGCATGGGATGCTACTCAAGGAGCATACCAAGCTGGTTTAAGAAGTGTATCACATGGTAAACACCAAATTGACTACAACCCAAAACATCCGATTGCAGGTAAAACAGGTGAAGTGATAGGAGATGTGTTCAGCACTGTAGCTGGAGTTGGAGAGATGATGATTGGTACGGGGGGAGAGGTTGGTGGTTTTCTCCTTGATGGATCGGTCGTATTATCTCCGGCTGGTGTGTTGGTGAACGTTGCATCTGCTGGTATGATATATCATGGAGGTGTGATGTCCTACCACGGGGCGTCGAATGCAGGAGGAGATTCTGCTGAACTCTGGAAAATGATTAAGGAGAAAAATAAGCAAGGCTCAGCACCGCCGCCTAAACCGGCTGGTACAAAGTCCGGTAAGACTGAGGGACCTCCAACACCGAAGAAACCGAGCAATGAGGCGGTTAAAGCTTCTCCTCCTGCTACGAAGCCTAAACGTCCGCGTGAACCCAAAGATACTTATAGTCGTCCTTCTAAGTTCCGAAAGGGAGTTAAGGAAGAAACCTGGGAAAATGCAAAAGATGTTGATGGTAAAGTAAAGGATCCACTCACAGGTGATACACTTGATCCTAAAGAGCCATGGGATATGGGGCACAAACCTGGCTATGAGTTTAGAAAGCATAAGCAAAGTGCTCAAGAACGTGGTATTTCAAGAAAACAATTCTTAGATGAGCATAATAATCCAGATCATTATCGTCCAGAAAATCCAAGTTCTAATAGGAGTCATAAGGACGAAGATCATTCGGATGAATATAAAGGACCTTAAGATCCTGGGGGGACGGAAGTAATTGAAAACGAATGCGGAACTTTATATGAATAAGCTTGAGGGAATATTTGGTCAGGAAGACGTTATAAGAAAAGTAGAGCCTTCAGATGGAAGTACGCCAATACATGTGTTTTTTTACTATGATTTGCCTGAAGAAGGTATGCTAACAGCGGTGACGTATGGTTTATCTGATGGTGAATTTATAGGCTGGAAGAACGCGAAGCCAGAACTAATCATAAGTCTAGAAACGCAAGATGAAAGTTGGGGGCTGGCTGCTGCTTATTTTGCTGCTGAATTTAGGGGAGTAAAGACATTCTCTTATGCAGATTTGTTTACTTTAGATGAACCTATATCACAAGAGTCTGATATGACAGGTTATTTTGTTTTTGCCTCTGCAATATTAGAAAAAGAAGAATCGGTGATTGAACTGCCCGATAAGACAATACAGTTAGTTGGGATGTATCCTTTGTACAAAGAGGAATTTGATCTAATGAAAAGAATAGGGATCAAAGATTTTTGGCATAACAAGGACTATGATATATACAGTGTTAGCAGGGCTAATCTTGTAAGAGCCTAGTTTAGGCGGCTTAATTAAGGAATATTTAAAAGCCCTTAAGGGAGATCAGTATGGACAGTCGAATTTTTAATAATTTTGTCTTGAATGAACATATTTCTGAAGAACTAATTGATAAATTTCAAAGTAAAGTGCTTGGGCAATTAGCAGTTGTGGGAGCAGTACGGTTTCGGTAGTATCTTAAAGGGATATATGAAAATAGTAAATCCAGATGTGTTTAATACTAAATATGGAAAATACTATAAAAATCCTCATCTTCCTATACCGAATTGAACAAGCTGCGATGTCGGAACAGTGATGAAGGCTAACTATCAAATAACGGTAGTTTGATTGGGTAAATAAACAGATTTGAATCATAGAATAAGTTAGTCATACTCTCAAGGTAACCATATACGTCCCTACCTCGTATAAAAGCAATTGTTAAATGACGAGGAACTGATACAATAGACTTACGAATAAGGAAGCTCACTTATTTGGAGGAGATTATTTGGAGAGTAAAGACGAGTTTATTTATAAAGTCTATATAGATATTAAATCTGTAAATGATTGGCTTGCTACTGAAAATATTTTGTCAGTGGTCGAGTGCCTTGAATACAATCAAATTGGAGTATTGGATTTCTCAAACCTTAATGATTTAAATCCATACGGAGTAATTATGTTATTAACAATTAACCGTAGAATTTATGAGATAACTGGAAGAGAGATAAAGTTTATTAATATTAGATCTAAAACTTTAATTTACTTGGAGAAGGTAGGTTTTTTTAAAACAGACTTATTCGATGCTGATATTGAATTAGATACTATTCTCTGGGATGAAGCAGGACATGAATTATTTAAAGAATTTTGCAACGATCTTGAGAGGATTACAACTCTTGAAGAGAAGCGTTTTGTTGTTGAAAAAATCCGTAGTTCACTCGAAGTATGGCTTCCTGAAGAAAAGTACAGAATGTTACGTAGTCAGGCAATTTCTGCATTTATGGAAATTTCAGCTAACGCTCTTGAGCATAGCAGGAATTCTAATAAAATGGGCGAATGCTTTATTATGATGCAAAAATATGAAGTGAAAAATGCACTTGAGATATATATAGTAATAGCTGATTTTGGAATTGGCATACGAAAGCATCTTACCAATAAATATGGTGAAATTTATAAGGATGATTGTTCTTATATCAAAGAAGCATTGAGCGGTCAGAGTGGCAGAAAAGTAGAAGGAGGAGGATTTGGACTGCAATCCATACAAGACATCATTGCTAACAACATGGGTTCTCTTATTGTTCGTTCAAATAAGGGTTTAGTTGAAATCAAAGATCAAATAATTGATTTTGAAGGGACACTAGAAACAGCTGGTACACAAGTTGCAATTATTCTCCGTAAAAAACTTGACAATTCTTTATAAGAGAAATATGATATGCTTACAGTCTTCATTATTATTTTGTGAAGAGATAAGAGGAAGGAATGTGTTATGCAAATTGACACACTAGATATTGTGATTTTAGATATTTCCAAGGAATTAAAATTGTCGAGTGGTGGTGTACTCTCATATCGGCCAGATGGAAAAAAAATAAAGGAACGGATTATTGCCGAAATTTCTAATTCAAAGGATTTTTGTTATATTAATTTAAACTTCAAAGGAATTGAAATATGTGATATTTCTGTTGTGGATGAAGTTGTTCTAGAAATTATGCTTCATCTTCGGAATAATAGAACAAATTCTGTAATCTATTTGTCTAATATCTATGACTATGTTTATGATAATATAGAGGCTGCGCAATTACTGAAAGAAAAAAAGTTATCTTTGCAGGCAAAAGAAAAAATAAAATTGCCATTGTTAGTTTATAACCAAATAAAGGGGTTGGAAATTTTAGGTGATGTAGAGACAGTTCTAGAAGAGGCTTTTGATATTATTAAAAGCAATAGAGTTGTTACTGCAAGAGAAATTTCGGGACTAAAAGGTATAGCGATAAATAGCGCAAGCAATAGGCTGAAAAAATTATATGATTATGGACTGGTATTTCGTAATAGTTCTTATGATGAGTCGGGAAAGTATTATGAATATATTCTTCCGGTAATTATTAGCTCTCCTTAGGAGAGCTAATAAAAAAACAACTCTTCATATATTTTTGGTGAACACAATTCAGAAGGAGTGGTGAATGTATTTATGAAATTAACAATCTATTCTCACAATTTCGGTTCGCAAGCAATCGCGAAGGAGGTATTAGACCCTTTGGTTGAAAGACTTTCTAGTATTAATTTTAAGTTTCGAGGTAATACAGCTACGGATCTTCGGGAGAACATTTTAGATGCTTTAATTCAGTTGGGATGGTCAGATCAAGTCAAAGTAGAAAGAGACTTGAATATAACCATAACTTCCATGAATAACAAAGTTGGATTATGCCTACAATTAGGGAACATGGCTAGGTTTTACGCAGATTTATTGAAATTGGAAGTTCTTCATCAAAAGAATACGGCAGAATGTGCCATTTACATTTTGCCAAAAAAACAAGCCGCTAAAAAGCTGGGGTCAAATATAGCCCAATTTGAAAGAATGACTGAGGAATTGAAGGTCTTCAAACACATTATAACTATACCAATAGCCGTTATTGGGATTGAAGAGGAGGAGTAGGAATGAGTACAACAACAATGATTTTAGGATATCCATATCCAAAAAGAAAAGAAATTCTAAAAGGATTTCATGAGGCTAACTTTAAATATCGTAGACCATTAAAGTTTAGAAATGATGTTAACTTATTCAATGTTTATGAAGTTTCAATTGAAATGCCAAAATATAGATTAGCTAATGGAAGAACTCAGGCAGCTCAAGAAGAGTTTTTAGCTGGTCATAGGGAGAATCCCAAGAACTTCTTTGAAATAGATTTAGAGTCAGATGAGAAGCACCGCATTCAGCACGATATCTTGAAATCATTGTTAAAAGACAAGTCTATTGATTTAATTGAATATTTTAAAACGGCTAAGCAAGAAGAGCCAATTATCATTGATGACGATGGTTTTGTAATCAACGGAAATAGACGTCTTTGTGCATTGAGAGAATTATACTACTCAAATCCTGAGAAATATGTACGCTTCAAAAGTATAGATGTGCTACTGTTGCCTCCTTGTGAAGAAATAGACAAAGATGAGCTGGAAGCCAATCTACAAATTAAACAGGACATAAAGGCAGACTACAGTTGGATTTCCCAAGCTTGTATGTTTCGGAAGAGACAACGTGATTATAGCTATACAGATAAAGAACTAGCAAGCTTATACGATAAGAAGGAGTCTGAAGTTAGAGAATTGCTCGATATGTTAGGTTACGCGGACGAATATCTAGAAAGCCGAAATATGGACAAACGATATGATGAAGTAGAGAAGAAGCAGTTTGGATTTAAACAAATCAGAAAATTTAATGAAGAAAACAAACAAAGTGACATTTCAGAAAAAGATATATTTAAAAATGTGACCTATTTCATGCTAGATGAAAATGCTGATGAATTAGGGTTGGGGAGATTATATTCAGTCATTAATGATCTGAATAAATATTTTGACTATATAGAAGAGGCATTAATAAAAGAGCTCCCGTTAGATAACTATGAGATTGATGAACAATATGATGAACAGTTAAATCTTTTTGAGAGCATTGCTGATGAGTCTGATGAAAAGAAAATTTTGAAGAAACTGGCGATGGCTGTGAATGATCAGCAGAACAGAGAAGACATTGTCGATACTGTAAAAGATGTAATCGAAAAACGGCGTATTCTTGAAAATGATGATAAGAGTGCTAAATTTGTAATAAAACAAATCGGAAAAGCCCAGTCTTTTTTGTTAGATGCACTTAATCATTTTGATGAAGAGACAGAACTAGAAGGTATAACAGAACAATTAGAATCGGTCAGTCGTTTGATTCAGCAACTGAGGGGGAAGGTTGAACAGCTGTGTTAAGTATAAAATACAAAGAAGAATGTCAACAGGTAGAATTATCAGTTGATGATGTTTCCTTTGCCTGGATAGAAATAAGGAGAATATGTCAAGAAACGTCAAAAGAAATAGAAGTCACGTCAAACTCTATTGTAATTCCATGGTGGGAATTTTTGTCGTTGAAAGATAATCTGAGATTTATATTCAGTAAATATAAAGTTAAATTAAACATAGACGAACAAGCCCAAAACATACTGAAAAAGTCCTTAGGAAAGCAGAATGCCTACTCTGCGGGAAGCAGTATGCTCCCAATAGATAAGGATAGTATTATTTCTACACTTGAATCCGAGGGCTTTTCTCGTCCATTAACTGAGCATCAAATCGAAAATCTTACAAAGTTATGTAAGTTCTCGTCAGCTGCAAGTTTTTCAGTTCCTGGGGCGGGGAAAACCACTGAAGCACTTGCCTACTACTTCTTCAAGAAAAATAGTAAATCGAAACTATTCATAGTAGCGCCGAAAAATGCTTTTGCTGCTTGGGAACAGCAGTTGGCTCTTTGCGTTGACAATCCACCAAAAATTTTTCGTCTCCGTGGTGGTTATCAGCATATTAAAGAGTTATTAAAAAAAGAACCAGAAGTTATGATGATAACTTATCAACAACTACCCGGGGTTTTGGATTTGATCGGAAAATATTTAAGCAAAAATGAGTTTTTTATGTTTGTAGATGAAAGTCATCGAATGAAAAGAGGTAACAAGGGTAAGATAGGGAGCTCCATTCTTAATCTATCTCATCTACCTGAGAATAAGTTGATTTTATCAGGTACCCCTATGCCCAATACTATTGATGATCTTATCCCTCAATTTAACTTTTTGTACCCTGAAATAAATGTGCAGGAGAAAAATGTTGTTGATTTAATACAACCTATTTATGTACGAACAACGAAGGAGCAATTAAATTTACCAAAAAAGAAAATATCAATAGTACAAATTCCAATGACTTCACGACAAAGAAGGTTATATGAACTTTTAAGATCAGAAACAGCTCGAGAAGCCGAAACCCTTTTAAAAGCTCGCGATCGTATTGCGTTGCGTGCAATAGGAAGAAGCGTGTTAAGACTTATTCAATTAACATCCAATCCTGCATTGTTAGCCAAAACTAGCTTTAGTTATCATGAGATATTAAGAGATGTTCTTTCAGAAGGAGACAGTCCTAAGGTAAGATATGTTTGTGAAAGAGCAAGAAAACTAGCCAGCGAGAATAATAAAGTGTTAATATGGTCAAGTTTTGTTGAAAATGTTGAGCTTATAGCATTAAGATTGAGTGATTTAGGTGCAGATTTTATACATGGTGGAGTGGACTCAGGAGAAGAAGAAGATTCTGATACAAGAGAATATAAAATTAACCAATTTCACAAAGATCCAAATGCTCGAATTCTTGTGGCAAATCCTGCTGCAGCAAGTGAAGGAATAAGTCTTCATGAGGCATGTAATCATGCTATTTATTTGGACAGAAATTATAATGCAGCGCAATTTTTGCAATCAATGGATAGAATTCATAGATATGGATCTAAAAAGGAAGCGGAAATTGAGATTGTAACATGTGCAGATACCATTGATGAATCTGTGGACAGAAGATTAAATCAGAAAATAAATTTAATGGCTGAAGTCTTAAATGATCCTTCATTGAAAATCGAAGTTGAGTATTCAGATGAAGAGTATGGTGAAGATGGTCTTAACGAGCAGGATATTGATGACTTGCTTAACCATTTACAAGGGAAAGAGGTAGAAAGTAAATGAGCTTTTCAGTTGGGATTCTTTATTCTTCACAATCTTTTCTAGAATTAGTAAAAGAAAATGAACTTAATGGAGCTGATTTTCCTGGTATATTCACAAAATATGTTGTCGCGGATTCAAGAGCTGTTTTAAACACTACTCTTGAGTGCAAATGGGTTATTCTCAAAGAAAATAATCTTTTGAAAGTAACAGCAAAAGGAGATTTAATATTAAATGCAATGCATCCTTATGAAAAATTAAGAATTCAAATAGCCGATATAATTGAAGTTACCAAACCTTCTTGGGCTCCACTTATTGGTTATGGTCGTTCGGAAGCGGTTAAATATTTTTCTGAAGAGGTGCTCCAATGCTTTAAAGAAGCGTACTTGTTAGAAGGATATGAACAGAAAGTAATTGAGTGGTGGGACAAACTAGCCATTATTTCAAGAGGATTATTTGAAGATGTGAGGTTGGAAGTTGGAAGAAAAGGAGAAACGCTTTCTAGGCAGTATGAAAAACTCAGAATAGGAGTGGATCCCATTTGGCAGGCAATTGAATCGAATTTTAGTGGATATGACTTGTTATCGCAAATTGATGAGGAAAATAGTGAAAAGCTAAAAATCGAAGTTAAGGCAACTACTTCTAAAACAGAAAATATATCTATTACAATTACTAAATTAGAATGGAATGTGGCAAAAACATCAGAAAGAAATTATATTTTTCATATTTGGACATTTTATCCTAAACGAGAGCTGTTTATTCTTACTCAGAAAGAAATGAGTACGCATATTCCAATTAATCAGGGGAATGGGGTATGGGAATCTGTAGAGATTATTTTTAGTCGAGAGCATTTAAAACAATATAAAAGTACTGACATATTTTAAAGGGATAACAGGAGGAAATAATGCCTAAAATTATAATTGCTGATGAGTATGAACACATGAGAGGAAAAACAATATTAAAAGCAGCATACCCAGAACTATTTGAGGAAATTTTATGGGTGCTTCAGAACACGAATATCCCAATGCCAAGTAAAACTAGTCGAGAAAAAACAAAATCAGAGGCTTTGGTTTTTTCTGGTAAGGATTTTAATAAACCCTTATCAGCTTCTTTTAAAACTAAGGATTGGAAAAAAAGAAAAATAAGGTTTACAAAGGAACATCGTTATGGAATTGAGGTTGATTTTACAAAGGGTTTAGTTGGTATTGAAGTCCAATTTGGAAAGTACTCTTTTGTTCATCATGATTTCAACAAGTTCCTCTATTTATTTAAAAACAGAGAAAATCCAATAGATGTAGGAGTTGAGATAGTCCCGGTGAAAAATCTTCAAAAACAGTTTTATACTGGACCTGCTTCCTTTGAATCAGTAATTGCTTCTTTGAAAAGTCTTCAAAGAAATGATCCGCCTGTTCCTCTTTGGATAATAGGAATTGATCTGGAAGATTAAAATCGGCTACTGCACGAGCAATAGCCGGAGAATTTATTTAGTAAAAGGATTAGTAGTTAATGAAGTACCAGCAGGTGGAGTATAAACAGGTTTATCTTCCCTGATTTTAAGTAAACCGGCTGCAGCTGAAGAGACTCTATCGACAGCAATATTATAATATTTTAAGTTTGTCTCACAGCCAGCAGTACGGCGATTGTTTAGTAACGCTGATGCTTGAGTACTAGCAACACCCATAAAAGGATCAAACACAAGATCATTTTCATTACTCATTGATTGAACAAGCCGATTCACAAGAGCAATTGGAAATTGACATGGATGTTCAGTTTTTTCAATGTGGTTACTATTTACATTAGGAATTTCCCAGACGTCAGAGGGGTTTTTTCCTAAGGGGTTACTGGAATAATTTCCTTGTTTTTCTCCCTTATAAGCCTTCTTACCCGGATATTTCTGTGGGACTCTAACAGGGTCTAGATTAAAAATATAGTCATCTGTTTTTGTAAACCACATAATGGTTTCGTATCGCCCTGAGAATCTACTAGAAGCATGAAGGCCATGTCCAAAGTGCCATATAATTCGGTTTCTTAATTGCATACCTCTTGATTTGAAAGAGTGGTACAAATAAATGTCTAGAGGGTAAATTTCATTCTTATTTTTTTTCTCCACGTAATTACCAACTTGCCAACATATACTGCCAGACGGTTTAAGTTTCCTAATACACAAGTCAATAACACTATCTTGCCATTGCAAATACTCTCCAAAAGGTTGAATACTTTCATACGCTTTTCCTACATTATATGGTGGAGAGGTTACAATCAACTGAATACTTTCATCAGGCATGGATTCTAAAAACTGTAAGCAATCACCCTGGTATAAGGTAACGCGGTTTTGTTCGGAAAATTTTTGAGGATAAGTATTATCAAAAGTCTCTCTTATAATGAAAGGATTCATTTTCACAGACATGTTACACCTCCGGTTGAATGCTATTGTGATATTTATACTAGTGTAATAAAATAATATACCACAGAATTCTAGGCAAATAAATGTATATAAAAGGAACTCAAAGAACCATTTCTGATTATAATGGTTATTGTACTACATATTTTATAAAAGATCTATCTAAAATTGTGAAGATTAATCTTGAAGATAGAGTGAGATTTTATTGAATTGCAGAAAAAACACAATTTCTATTTAGCATTTTATTGAGGGGATGAAAATATGTTTAACGAAACAAGATTTAGGCAGATTAATTATTGAAGGCCTTAAGAGTAAAAATAGAAAGGCTTCTGTTTTGGATATTAGTAAATTTATATGGTGGAATTACGGGGATCAGCTTAGAGTATCTGGAGATTTGTTCTTTATGTGGCAATACGATTACAGATGGCAGGCAACAGAATTAAGAAAGAAAGGAATACTCAAGGCTTCAGAAAAGAGTAGACCTTGGGAATTGAATATGGAATATTTTTTAGTCAATAATGTGAATTATTATATTATTTTATATTAATAGGTAATTCCCTTTTTTGGTGGACTGTTTAAAAGCTACTTTCCTATCTAGGGGCGCAAGAAATTTCGCACTATAAATAATACAGTGACCTAAGATTTATCTTGACCTCAGCAACTATTTCAAATAGACTGAGCAGAACGCCTCGTTCGTAAAAATTAAACTTTATCTATGTCCCTTCAACAGTTCATTAGTTAGCTCATTGTAATGTTAAGGGGGTAAGCCCTATGAAGGAAGATCTAATAAGTAGAATTAATGGGCAAGAATTCAGTGATAGGTGGGATAAGTTCCCTAAAAGAATATTGCTTGATACTAATATTATTCAGATTACTTATAACTTTGGGGATTATATATATGATGTCGGTAATTTATCAGATGAAATATTTTCAAGTAGATCGGGAAAACGGGTTTTAAAATCACAACGACTCCATAGCGAGGTTGTTTGCTTACGTGAATTATTTAGAGGTATCGATAGAACAAATATTGAATTTGCGGTATCGAGATCTGTACACAGAGAAGTAGAAGCTAAGAACGATAGTTTGATGCTTAGTTGGTTTTTAGAATGGGCGGATTATTTTGATGGCTTTTTAGCACAATATGAGAAGCCTCCATGGTCAGGAAAAGGTAAAGAGGCGGCCTTACAAGCTGCGAATGATAAAACAATCCTGAGTAATCTATCTGAAAAAGATCGTAGAATCTTTTTGGATTGTTTGGAATTAGAATGTAATGCGATATTAACTTATGACAAATATCGTAATACTCAAGATTGGATGTATAAGAATTACGGCATAATGATTTTATATCCCTCAGATTTATGGAGATTTATGAAAGAGTTTGGATATTTATGGTATTAGCCCACTTGCTAGAGGAGAATTTTTAAGCAGCTATTCCAAATAACCTCAACATCACACTCCGCCGAATTGTGGATTTGCCGTGCCACGGTTCAGTTTTATGAACCCTTGTCCACACAAAACCACAATTATTAATGAAGTATAGGGGTTCGACATTGTTTAGTGACAATGAGAAAAACATCAGGTCAAAATGTTATATTAAAAACTTGACCTGACGTTTTTTCTATTTTTTGCGGTATATTGGACAAAATGCTGATTGAACCAGTAGGCCAAGTTATGGGGGAGGTTAAAATGAGTAATAAACGTAAACAACTTAAGCAGCGATGTATAGACGTAATGAATCAAAATGAATGGATCAATCCACTATTCGACAAATCAGCTTCAATTTACATAGAAGCAAGGGATGAGTTTTTAGAACAAGAGAATACATTTTATACAACTGAAGCAATGGAAAGAGCCACATTCCAACATTCTTATCATGGATTTCTTTTCTCCCTTCTTGAGGATACCCATCGTTATACTTACTTAGCTACATGTGAAATTTACTTATATGAAGAACGATTAACTCAAAAGAATGATAGCAATTTTTTTAGTTCACGATATTTTCTTTCTAATGCATCACATCACATAATAGGTGTATGGGAAAGGACTCTTCGATTATCCGGATTGATTTACGGATATGACTTTAACAAAGGCTCTTGGAAATACAGCCAAATATATAGAGCCTTAAAGAAGGATGAGGTATTTGTAAACAGTAAAGTGTTTGGATTACTTAAGAATTTAGTGGAGAACAATCATTTATTTGCGATTGAAGCTCTGCGTTTAGGCAATGATCACGAACTTTCTGTCCATGTAAAATTTGAAAAGGATGATGATCTGCAACAATTAGCAGAATCATGTTTCATTAACGTAAAAGCATTATATGAGGTTATTCATTTCTTTGTAGAGCGTTTCCAAAAGGAATGTTTTGTTCGCGTTCAATCAATTGATTTGGCCCGGTTTAGATGGAGTATTCCTTTAAATAGTGCGAAAATTGAAGAGCTTATTCCTAAAGAATTGACAGGTGAGTTATACACTCGGTTAGAAAATTCTTTTCAATCTCTTTCCAGTCTGATCCTTGATATCACTGGGTTAGGGCCGATCGCTGCACCATATCTTAGACAACTCGATGATAAATCGAAGTATATTCTCCGACATACTGATCCTATTTTTAGATTACAGGAGGCTACAAATTCCCTGCGTTTTGCGTACAATTTAATGGGGAGAGCGAAAGAGACAGACCAAGATTTACATGAAGTAACGGTATGTTTTAAAAATATGGACTATACGTATTTTATCGAGGCTGCCATAACTCGTATTTATTCTGTATATGATAAAGTGGCAGTTCTTTTACATCAGCATACTGGTTTAGGTGAAATAAGCACCTTTGAGCAATTTATACGGCACTACTCTGATCAGTCTGGTAACAATCCTGAATTGTTATCTCATGCATTAGTTATATATGAAACAGAAGAATACAAAGATTTACACCAGCTTCGACAGGATAATTTTCACCATATTGTAAAAGAGAATTATATTCATCATGTGGATGGTGAATGGAGTCATGCTAATAACATGATTAATGCGAGCAAGAATATTGAGATTTTGTTCCCATTATTAACGGAAATGTTTGATATCTTAAAAGCGAAACTGTTATCGATCGAGGGTCTATAAGAAAGTTTATTATAGTTTTTCTGACTTTAAACAGAAATGTTATGAATTGGCCTTCAAATTTTAGTGGTTAATGAAAGAAGTAGGCTTGTGGGTCTCGTCTAGGCCACCTCCCCAAACAACCTAACCATCATAGTCCGCCGAATTGTGGATTTGCCGTGCCATGGTTCGCCTCCATCTAAAAAACCCGCTCACTGAGCGGGTTTTTGCTTTTTATAGAGTTAGATTGTAGACCAAATGTAGACATGAAATTTTTAAGGGTCAAATTGTACTTGGACTTGTAGACATTATGTCTACAAGCTCGGCTTATAAATTTTATGTACTGCATACAACTGAATGGTATTGATTTTTCATTTGCATAAGTTAAATTTGAAGGGGAATAGAGCAGGTAGAAAGAATGCTTGGCAAGCAGGTTGACATGGAATTTGCTCCATTTCTATAGAAAAATAGCGACGGTACCGACGTTGGCGTAGAATGACGCTTTCGTCGGCACCGTCGTTTTTTTAGGTTCAAAGGGGGTGATTATTTGCCCTTATAAAGAAAAGGAGCATCTGGTGTGTGCTCTACATGATGATGTCTTTCTTGGCTAAGACGGATTTAGTTTGATCGTTAGTCCGTTCCTATTCATCCTCTTTTCCATATTAATTTCAGAAATATACATTGAAAATAACGCATGTGATGGTTCTTTCTGTAAACATAATCTCTATTCTGGCCGATACATACATAAGATGGGCTATTGTTAAATATCCCCTCTTACTTTTGTGTTTTGAAGTAAACTCTCATCTTTTCAAGAAGAAGGGACTACCTCTATGAACGATATGGACGAGCATATCCTAAGTCTCAAAAATAAGCTTAATCATGATGTAGCATCTAATAACGTAAATACGAATCGATCTCAAGCTGATGTACCCGATCAGGACAACTCCGCTGCTGAACAAAATAGGGTGCTGCGGATGGGTGATGAGCTGATCCCGTTGGAATGGAAAACGATTTTGGATGGACAAATGGCGGTTAGCATCCCCAAATTTTTTAGCCTGATGCCACTGGAGCAAGCCCGATTTAAATATCCTTTGGAACATCGTCCGCAGATCATTTATACCTCTTTGGACGGCGCGGTGAACATCACCTTTAATCCGACAGAGTCGGCTTTGGAGGTGGACGAGCTTCCCGAGTTTGTAGAACAAATGGCGGATGTTTTGCGGTCTGTACAACCGATTCGTAACTGGATCGGTACGGAAATGATCGTGAATCCTTCCGGGCTGTCCATTGGGATGATCCGTTTTGTGGCAGCAGGTGTGGATGTTAATCTGTACAACGAAATGCTGCTATTTATCCATGAGGGACAGGTGACGATGGGTACGTTTAACTGTATAGAATCGGACATGGAAGCGTGGTTGCCTGTGGCAGGAAATACAGTGCAATCGCTCCATATTGTTCCGTTTCCTTCGAATTCCACATTTGAGAAAGGGGTGGCTTTCCTATGAGCCTCGGTTACGATCAAATTCAAATCTATCCATATGTCATGGTCGATCTGGAGCAGCTTACCCTCACGAAAAAAATCAACGAGCATACCCGACTCTATTTTACAGGAATCATCTCCGAGGATATGCAGGACAGCTATGTGGAAACGACGGAAAAGAACACCGTCATCCAGGTGAGCCAGCGGGATGAATCGGGCGAAAGTAAGCCGCTGTTCAGCGGGATTGCCTTATCGGTCGAAATAAAGGTCGTGCGGGACGTGTACTATCTGGAGGTGGAGGCGATTTCCCATACCTACCGGATGGATATCCGGCAGCGTACCCGTTCTTTTCAATATACGAAAATGACCATTCCTCAGATGCTGGAGCAGATTGGCAAGGACTACGAAGGGCTGGATGTGATTGATGGAGCGACAGGTGGAGAGCAAATCGGAAGGCTGGCCATCCAGTATCAGGAGACGGACTGGGCGTTCTTGAGACGCATGGCCTCCCGGTATCATACGAGCCTGATGCCTGTGGCTCGTTTTGACAGTCCAAAATTTTATTTTGGCATTGAGGATAGTCCTGCACAGGTGGTGCTGGATCATACTCGTTATACCGTGCGCAAGCAGATGCTGCCTTTCCGTTATTTTCAGGAAAATGAGCAGGCGAAGGTGACAGAAAATGACTTTATTTTCTATGAGGTAGAAACGGACGAGGTGCTGGACTTGGGAGCTCAGATGACCTTTCAGGGACACAGCTTATATGTAATGGAGGCCTATACCGAAATGAGGCAAGGGCTGCTGCGGCATCAATATGTGCTTGCCTCGTACAAAGGCTTACGGCAAAAAAGCTACTATCAGGAAAAGCTGGCGGGAGCCTCGTTAAGCGGTGTGGTTGTGGACGTGCGTCAGGATCAGGTGCGAATCCATCTGGATTGCGATGAGAAGCAGGATGTAGATAAGGCGCATTGGTTCAACTATTCGACGGTGTATAGTGCGGGAGGTCACACAGGCTGGTACGTCATGCCGGAAAAAGGAGACCCCGTATCGCTGTATTTTCCGGGCAGTCGTGAAGAAGATGGGATTGCGGGGAGTGCGGTCCGACGTGCAGGCAGAGGGAGCGGACACAACAAGTTCTCCAATCCGCAAATGAAAATATGGCGAACGCCTCATGGCAAGGAGATTCGTTTGGGGGCGGATGAGCTGGTCGTGACGGGCAAGGACGGCGCTATTTTTATCAAGCTGGACGACAAGGAAGGCATTCATATCGTGAGCAGTAAGCAGGTAAGCATCTCGGCGGGTGGCAATCTGAGCCTGTCGGCAGGGAAAACGATGAGTTTGTCCGCAGGTAGTGAGCTGCGTATGGATTGCAACGGTAGTCATATTCAATTGAGCGGCTCAGCGGACATGAAGGGCAGTGAAGTGAAGTCGAATTAGGCTGTGGTGTGGCGGCTGAATGGTGGCAACATGATGATATGAAATATGAAGAGTTTTAGGTGGTGGATGAAAGCAGATGGAGAAGCCCATAGATGAGCTGGACACGCAGCAACAACAAGCCATCTTGAAACAGGCGTGGTTTCTGATCCGTAGAGACTGGGCGCTGAAGTTCAAGGCGACGCAAGAACCACGGATTCAAGCGTGTGTCGAAGCGTTCCGAGGATACTGTCAGAAGATTCGCCAAGAGCAGCAGGAAGGAAGAAAAGGAAAGATCGGTTATATCACGTACTCCATGCTACGTACCACATGGTTGGAGGAGAGGCCTGTTTATCTTGTGGAGGCAGCGAACGCTTTATGGGTACTTGATCCTGAACCGATCCGATTTGAATGGGATACAAATTGGACATATTCCTATTGGACCGATTTGCAGCAAAAATTGCGAAGGGAGGTAGAGAAGCAGCAGGTTTCTCTACCGGAGCTTGGATGGGAGCAGGTCATGCTGGAGGCAGCGGTACATATTCATGTGCTCGTTGTGAATATGATGCGTTTGGTGATAAAAAAGGCCATGTGCTTACCGGAGTTTCAAAAGCTGGAGCGGGAAGAGACGTTCGAGATACGTGTGGGGGAATATATGGACCACACTGTATCGGTGTATAAAGAAGATCGTAGAGTCATGGAGGCGAACGAAATCCGGTCGTGGCTGGAGGAACAAGAAGAGCATGCCTACAGCTATCAGGCGTTGGAGGGCATCCAGCTATCGGACGGGGATTATAGCCAGTTGGATTTTCGGTATACGGCCTTTCGTCAGATCGAGATAGAACACAGTCGCTTGCATGGCTGCGTTTTGGTCGGAACGATCTGGCAGGAAAGCCAGCTCCAAGGCACCGACTTCACCTATAGCTTGCTTCATGGAGCCGATTTTAGCGGATGTTCCATGAGAGGGGCAATATTGGATGCTGTTATGGGCAACGCCGGATATGGCTTGGATGCTTCTTTAGATTGGGAGCCATTGGGGTTTGCTGGGGTAGATTTCACAGGGACGAGCTTGCAAGGAGCTCATTTTCAAGATGCACAGCTGCGAGGAGCTGTATTTCAAGAGGCGTTACTACAAAGAGCGTTCTTGAACGGGGCGGATCTAACGGATGCCTGCTTTGCTGGAGCCGATGTGTCAGGTGCTTCCTTTGAGGGAGCTTGTTTGATCCGGGCCGATTTTACAGGTGCAAATGTGCAAGGGGTCATTTTTACCGATGAACAGCGCAGGGAGGCCATTGGATTGGAATGTGTATCCCCTGAGGTATCCCATTCGTGGGAAGAGCCTTCTACATTTTCACAGGCGAGAGATGGCGTTAGGAAAAGGGGGTGGTTGCATTGAGATATTTCCGACTGATGGTAGACGAGCGGGTAAAACATCGGGTAGAACCTGCTGCGCTCTCTCCCTTGCAAGTGGAGGCCATCCTGTCGAATACCCCGATGAAGGAACCACAGGATGCTCCTCTTTTTTTAGATGTACATACTGATCAACGAACGATATACCCAGATTTTTTGGAATTTCCAATGCCGCTGGTGTCGGATCGTCTGAAAGTATTATTGGAGAAATATATGCCAGGACTGGAATGGGAAGCGGCCATCCTTACCGATTTTCAGCAAGCTAGACAGGACGTGTACTGGATGCTTCGTCCGCCGATAGTGGATTGCGTGTCCGCACAAACGGAGTGGTATCCCAATGATGTGTTGAAGCATTTGGTGCTCAAACAGGGGGATATCCCATCGCCTGTTTTTCGGATTGCGGGACTGATCGAACCCCATATCTATATCCATCTGTCGGTGGCAGAAAGTCTGCTGCGTCGATCTTTTACAGGCATTCGAGTACAACGAATCGAGATGGAGCACTAAGGAGGATGGAGCAAGGTGGAAGAAGCCCAAGTGAAACCGGGAACCGGTGCGAAAAAGAGCTATGTCGTGGCAGGAGCGATTTTAAGCTGTAGTAATGGCACGCAGCCTACGCGTTTGAAACGGCCTTTTAGCCATGGGGTCTACGTGAAAAACAAGGCACAAATGAACATTGGAGATTATGTACCGGGTGTGAACATCCAGTCTTTTGGGAACTGCTCCAGTCTATTAAACCCGGCTGTGCAAGCCAGTGACATGGTGGACATCTATGGTGTGAAGAAAGCCCCGTGTGTTCCTGTCCTGACCATGCCGTGGCTGAACGGGAAAAGTGACGTGAAGATCGAGGGGCAGCCCGCCTTGACACAGAACTGCACCCATCAGTGTCTGTATTGTGGTCATATCCGAATTGAAAATGACGGGCAGGAGCTAGATTAATGGCCTGCTCTTTGACTTGTTTCATGACGCCATATTTCGGATACTCCCTCGCAATTTTATGTTGTCGGAAAGGAGAACTGAAAGGACTTGAGCGTATTGCAAAACGGAATCGGGTATGAAAGTCTACGTTTCTACGGTTCTTTTCAGCCTCAACATATAGAAAAGCTTCAAATGACAAGAGCCATCAACGATCACGCATATTTGATGGTGAGCGGCATGCTGTCGGAAGAACAGGGAGCCGCGTGTATGGGGCAGAACATGGAGGAGGAACCGATTGTCATCCGCCAATTGGATGAGCAGGGACAATCGCTAAGACGATTGTTCCATGGGATTGTTACGCGTATGTCGGTGCATTGCATACGGGGCGTATATACCTTTGAACTGGAGGCGGCTTCGCATTCGTATCAGATGGATATCAAGCTAAAAAAGCGGTCCTATCAGGATATTCATCGTACCTATGATGATCTGGTCACAACGATGGTTCGAAAATACCAGTATGGAGATGCCATTGATACCGTCACGAACTATGCTAAACTGGACACTTTTGTTTTACAACATGAGGAGAGACGAGAAGTGGATTACGGAAAACGGAGGGCAATCCTTGCTGGAGCGTCTAGGAGTTTGGGAGCAACTCAAAGTTGTGCCTGTCAGTGATCCCTTGATGTTAGCGGTCAATCCTTCTCCTCATTGATTTTTGGCTACGGCCGAAAAATTGTAGGAAATCTGGGGATGCTCCGTTTACAGTACCCTGTTCAAGGCGCGGAGCATGAACTTTATTATTTTGGTGATCTCGACTTGGAGGGCATATTAACGTGCAGGCGGATCGCTTCCATCTTTAGTTCCTCTGAATACGTCTTGAACTGTTGACCTTTTATCGCCATGAAAAATGCACTGGTTAGTGGCAAGTTTTCCGTCCATAGGGATATTTATAAAATTAATTTTCAGTAAAAATAATCCAGGAAATATTTTGGATCATATGATATAATTTACAACGTCGAAAGAAAGGGAATATTGACGAATTAGTTCGAAATTATGGGGAAGAGTCTTAATAATACTAATTTCTCCCCTTGAAGATTATTGATAGACGCTGTAGTTTGAATGTAAGTCTCATTAGTTTGACTCATGCATTGTGATATTTTTCTCATTATAAAATTTGTATACATGTTTCATTGATTTGTATTACTTTGTTGCGCGTACAGAATGGACGAATGCATTTTTGGCAGGTCTGGCATCATGCTTATGAATCGAATCCATACCATGCACCATTAATATGATTACACGGGGGAGGTGAATCGAGAAACTTGACGACTTTTTGATAACGGTTCAATGGTGTATGCAACAAATCAAACTTGGGAGGATTGGAAATGAAAAAGAGGATTACAAATGTAAT
Source organism: Paenibacillus sp. 23TSA30-6 (assembly GCF_014858585.1). Lineage (NCBI taxonomy): Bacteria > Bacillati > Bacillota > Bacilli > Caryophanales > Paenibacillaceae > Paenibacillus > Paenibacillus sp. 23TSA30-6. The sequence goes on from NZ_SLTL01000025.1 coordinate 75,256, forward strand.
GGGTATTGTTTTATTGTTTTCTCTTGCAATATCTTTAATAACAGGAGGATTGCAAAATACTACAGCTTATGCTGCCAGTCTTTCGATCATCGACGATGGAGGCTGGAATGAAACTGCGTATGTAGAATGGTCACCTGAAAGCAATGCGGAGGGGTATAATGTATATGTTAAACCTGTAAATGCGCCAGATTCTTACTACCAACAAATTGATAGCGAATTGATCCGAAAATACCCTTCCTATTGGAGAGCTGATGCCGTAGGTCTTGCAGTTGGAGATTATGTAATGAAAGTTGAAGCCAGGCTACCAGGCGGTTCAACGGTAAGTGCCGTTTCAAATAAGCTATCCGTAGCGTCATATGATAGATCTGGATTTGCTTTCTCATCAAAATCGCTATATGGCACAGGCTCGGGTGCTTATAATGAAGACGGAACACTTAAGAATGGTGCCCAAGTTCTTTATGTAACATCCGAGACTGTACAAACAGTGACCCTCAATGTGAAAATCAATAGCTCAGGTCGTGTTCAAACAGGTGTTGGTCTAGGCGAGATTTTGGCATTAAGACAAAAAGGCTATGATACAGCACCACTTGCAATCAGATTTATTGGAAAAGTTACAGAAGATGATATGAGAGGACAACTTAATAGCAGTGGATATCTTCAAGTAAAAGGCAAAAAAAATTATTCGGAAATGAATATGACGGTTGAAGGCATCGGAGACGATGCTTATGCTTACGGATGGGGAATGCTTCTTAGATATGTCGGAAATGTGGAAGTGAGAAACCTGGGTCTGATGTTGTTCCCTGATGACGGTATTTCAATGGATACAGGAAATGCCAATGTTTGGGTGCATAATAATGATATATTCTATGGATCTGCAGGAGGAGATGCTGACCAAGCAAAGGGAGATGGTTCCACAGACGTTAAAAATGGATCGACGTATATTACAATCTCTTATAATCACTACTGGGATTCAGGAAAATCGGCTCTGGTCGGCTTAAGTGAATCGTCAGAATTCTTTGCCACCCTCCACCATAACTGGTTTGATCATTCAGACTCCCGTCATCCACGTATAAGAGTGGCATCTGTTCATGTATATAATAACTTCTTTGATGGAATCTCAAAATATGGTGTCGGTGCTACAATGGGAGCTTCAGCCTTTGTAGAATCTAATTATTTTAGACATGCTAAATATCCAATGTTGAGTTCTTTGCAAGGTACGGATGTTTTAGGGGAAGGTACATTTTCAGGCGAAAACGGAGGTGTGATTAAGGCCTACAACAATAGTATAGTTGATGCTGCCAGTCTGATTTATGCAAACTCCAATAACGGGACAGCTCCGGCAAATGAAAACTCATTTGATGCGTACTTAGCTTCGTCGAGAAATGAAATCGTACCAAGCTCATACAAAGCATTAAAAGGAGGAACAGCTTATAACAACTTTGATACAAGCGTCGATATTGGAGTAAATGGTGCTGACATTGATAACGTAAGCGATGTTGAACAAATTGTTACTGCAAAAGCTGGACGCCTGAATAACGGAGACTTTACATGGAAATTTGATAATTCCGTTGATGACACGTCGTATGCACTCAATTCAGCTCTAATGGCTAAAATAAGAAGCTACACAACTCAACTTGTATCTGTAGGGGGTAATTCAGTCTCACCGGAACCAACACCGGGGCCAACGCCGGAACCAACACCAGGGCCAACGCCGGAACCAACGCCGGAACCAACACCAGGGCCAACGCCGGAACCAACACCGGAGCCGACACCAGAACCAACCCCAGAACCAACACCGACTCCTGTTCCGGTACCAACACCCGGAGAACAAGTTCATAACTTTACCATAGCTGGAACCAACAACGACTTCTTTGATATTAAAGGGAATCTTTCGGCAAACAAGGGAACTGTGGAGTATAATGGTGTGACTCTAACTCAATGCTTAAAAATCGAGAACTCAACCAGTATTGGGTTTACTATTACGGAAGCTTCAACATTAACATTAGTGTTTAATTCAGCAGACGGAACAAAAATCAAGGTTGATGGAACCGATTATCCAATGACTGATGGTATTGTCAGCGTATCACTTGCTCCTGGCGCACATACCATTACAAAAGATAATCCTACAAATCTTTATTACATGGAATTGGAATAGATTATCTGATGAGTTTTGGCTTGTTATGATAAAAAAAGGTAGCCAACTGTACTGCGGGACTACCCCCCATTGATGAGACAGGGATCAAAACACACTCAAGTTTAAGTGACCAGTTGCCGGAATTGAACCGGCGACTGGTTTATTTAGTTTTGTTTGAATGTGAATTGATCTGCACACGTTTATGATGGATTCTGTGCCTTGACTTGCTCTAAGTCTGATGAATGCTCAGGTCCTTTTCCGTAGCTGTATTGTTTACTAACAGGCTGCTCTATCGCATCTTGAACGAACATATAAAAGCCCGACCGTGTGAGGTGGTGCTTTTGTCTATGCGATTGTATAACTCTATTTTGCATGCTCATCTGGCTGATGAATACCAAAAATATTCCCTTCTGTGTCCATGTAATACCCTTGCCATGCCATTCCAGGCAGTGCATGCTTTGGCAGTGCAAGTTTGCCTCCAAGATTAAGAATTTTTGCTTCAGTAGAATCGTAATCTTCCACTCCCATAGTACATGCATAACCATTCATAGCCTGGCCGGGTTGGGGGGAAGCACCTTGACGTTGCATCAAGGCTCCGTTGATTCCGGGTTCATTTGCATCGCCTGTCACAGCTCCAAAATAAGGCGTTCCAGCATAATCACTCCAATCCTCAAATGTCCATCCAAATACCTCGCCATAAAACTTCTTGGCACGTTTCATGTCATCTACATGAATTTCGAAATGAACTAGTCGGCCCATGATTTCCTCCTATGTTTTGACTTCCTACATTTTTCTATTATTATACTTTCCTATTTCGCTAAATATATAAAATTCAATTGAAAATTTTTCGTGACTTAGGTGAGATGAAAAGTGTGACTACTTGTAGCTTAAAGATGACTTCTACGTGTTTCTTGTAGACGATCACCTTTTCTACATAGCTGTCGATGAACTTCTTGATCTCAGGAAGGTTGCGGCTGGTGATGTGGCCCTGAAAGCCAGAAAGCAGTTGTCGCAGAGCATCCTCTGTGATGGCTGCTTTTTCTTTTATCTCTGGAAGCAACCCAAGGGTTGATCTTCTTTTCTTTTGAATAAGTATTGACACGGATAGAAAAGTATTATATCTTTATATCAAGATAAATAAATTAAAGATATAACCGATCAAAAAATTTTAAATATGGAGGTATAGATATGATTACAATTTTAAAAAGAATTAATCAGCTTGCAAAAAAAGAAAAAGAAGTCGGGTTAACTGAAATTGAAAAAATTGAACAAACTGATCTTCGCAAAGAATACCTTCAAATATTTCGGGGTTCTATAAAAAGCATTCTCCTGAATGCTACTATTTATGATCCGCATGGAGACGATATTACTCCTGAAAAACTAAAAAAAGAACAGGCTCAAATAGTACAGCAATGAACTTAGTTCTATCTAATATCTTTAATTAAATAATCTTAAAATAAATATGATATGGAGAGTGATTTTTATGTTGGCAAGTGGATTGTTACTGGTACGTTTGGTGGTTGGATTGTTGTTGGTCGGGCACGGAGCTCAGAAACTTTTTGGCTGGTTTGGCGGCTATGGTCCAAAAGGTACTGGCGGTTGGATGGAATCGGTCGGAATTAAACCGGGAGTATTCATGGCCGTGTCCGCTGGGTTGATGGAATTGCTGGGAGGAGTCCTATTTGCTTTGGGACTACTCACTCCATTGGCTGCATTGTTCATTACGGTGACTATGCTCGGGGCGATTTTCAAAGTACATGGCCAAAACGGAATTTGGGCAACAGCTAATGGCTATGAATATCCGCTAGTTCTGATTGCAGTCGTAGTCGGTATCGCATTGACAGGGGCAGGCTCATATTCCATCGATGCAATACTTAAATAAAAGTTATGAACCTTTAGAACACAACATCCCCTATTCGTCGTGTGTATCTCTAACTACTTAGACGAATAGGGGTAATTTTTTGTTGTATGGTTATTCCGCCGAAGGTTTCTTTTGTACGTCTCCACTCGTTTCTTTCTCAGTGAAAAAGTAAAGCAAAGCTAGCAACGGCAGCGCGACTCCAATGAGAGCACTGAAATTCCAACCTCCTTGCGCATAAGACCAACCGCCTAATGATGATCCAATGGCACCGCCTACGAAAAAAATAGACATGAAGAGTCCGTTCAGACGCCCCCTCGCTTCACTTCCCAAGGAGTAAATCACACGCTGCCCAAGTACAAGATTTCCCGATACGGCCATATCCAGTGTAATCGCTGAAACAAAGAGTAGTACGAGAGCTACGGTTGAATGGTTTTGAAAAAGATAGATTAGCAAAAAAGACAAGGCGGCAATGATCATGGCAAGCCCGGTTAAGAATTTACTCCAGCCTTTATCAGCCAATCTCCCGGCAATTGGAGCTGCTACTGCGCCGCCCACGCCTACTAAAGCAAACAATGCAATACCTTGCTGGGACATTCCGAAATCATCTGCCAATCGTAGAGGAACAACAGTCCAAAATAGGCTAAAGGCTCCAAATAGACAGGCTTGATATAGGGCACGGCGGCGCAATACGGGCGTTTGTTTTAAAAGAGTGCCTAGAGAGAAAATTAATTTGCCGTAAGATACCGTAGGCGCAGGCTTACGTTCAGGAAGAGCACGCGAGAGCAGAACCGTCAACAGCGTCACAACAATTGCTGACAAAATAAATACGGCCTGCCACCCCCAGATGCTGGTTATAAAGCTTGCCACCGGTCGTGCGAACATAATTCCTAGCAACAGTCCGCTCATTACATTCCCAACAACCCGGCCTCGCTGCTCTTCAGACGCTAAATAGGTGGCATACGGCACTAGAATTTGGGCTACCACAGATCCGATTCCAATGAACAGAGATGCGGTCAGGAACAACGACGCATTGGGGGCGAATGCGGCTGCGAGCAATGCAACGACTGTAATGATTAGCGATACGACCATGAGGCGTCGATTTTCAATAATGTCACTGAGCGGTACGATAAACAGCAATCCTACGACATAACCGATTTGAGTTAATGTGACAATGAAGCCCGCTGCTGTGGAAGAAAGGCCCATAGCAACATGGATCGGCCCTACCAGGGTTTGAGCATAATAAAGGTTGGCAACGATCAGGCCGCATGCGGCTGCCAACAGAAACATCATCCCATTTGAAATACGGTTACTTCCTATTGCTTGTTGTTCTCTTTGCATGATAATCCTCCTTATGATTGTTTGGTGATTGTGCAACAACACTTCTTCAATTCAATGCTACCGGAAAATAAATACTGAACGTATAGTTCATTAATTTGATAATCAAATAATATACTGAACGTTTGGTTTTGTAAATAGGTAAATTCGTTTTATTTTTACTTGTCATTTGATATACTGAACGTACAGTTTATTTTTATAGTTATTTATACCTATCAGGAAGGTGGCATTCCAGTGCAGAGTAAAAGAGGACGCCCGCGTAATGTCGAGACGCAAAAGTCTATCCTTAACGCTTCATATGATTTACTATTGGAGCATGGCTTTGGAGCGGTAACGGTAGAAAAAATTGCTGAACGAGCTAAAGTTAGCAAAGCGACCATTTATAAATGGTGGCCTAACAAGGCTGCTGTGGTGATGGACGGCTTTCTGTCAGCTACCATAGCGAGATTGCCTGTGCCGGACACGGGTTGTGTATTAGATGATATTCTCATTCATGCCACGAATTTAGTACGGTTCTTAATAAGTCGAGAGGGTAAAATCATTACGGAGTTAATAGGTGAAGGGCAGCTTGATTCAGGATTATCGGAGGCATACCGGACCCGATATTTTCATCCTCGGCGGCTCGAGGCCAGGCTCCTTTTGGAGCGGGGGATGGAGCGCGGGGAATTGAAGAAAAATCTCGATATTGAATTAAGTATAGATCTCATTTACGGACCGATTTTTTATCGATTGCTGGTAACCGGTTATCCATTAGACGATTCCTATGTGCAACAATTAGTCATGAATGCGTTCGAAGGAATTCGCTCGGACTGAATCGCGGAGTCCTCTGGGCCGTGGTCATAGCATGCTGGAGAATGAAGAGATTGGAAAAATTGCTGCCGCCCATAGCAAAACCATTACACAAACGATTTTACGTTGGCATATCCAACTGGGCGCGATCCCAATCCCTAAGGCCTCTTCTTTAAAGCACCAAACTGAGAATTTGGAGATTTTTGATTTTGAGTTGTCGGAAGAGGAAATGAATGTGATTTCGGCGTTCAGCAGTGAGGACGGACGGATATGGGGGCAGGACCCCAAAACCTATGAAGAATTATAAAGCGGAAGGATAGACTCCTCTCCATTTGATGAGCCCACTCAGCGAGCGGGCTTTTTATGTTTCATGAGTTAGATTGTAGATGGATTGTAGGTCAAACACTCAAATGTCAGGGAAATGAACCCTTTTTTCTAGATTTGATGTATTATATGGTGGAATGTAATCTTTTCGAAGGGAGACCATGATGGGGATTCTGTCGAGATTTAGGGATATTATGAAAATGAATGTTAACGCCTTATTGGATAAGGTGGAGGATCCGGAGAAGACGATTGATAATTATATGCGGAACCTGAACATCGACCTGGGCAGGGTGAAGGCGGAGACAGCTTCAGTGTTGGCGGATGAGCGAAGAGCGAAAAGAGCTTTGGATGAATGCAGAGCCGAGATCAAAAAGCTTCAGAATTATGCTATGAAGGCAGTGGAAGCTGGCAATGACGAGAACGCTCGAAAGTTTCTGGAGAGAAAGGCAACGCAGGTGGAGAAACTGGAACAATTCGAAACCGCTTATGACTTGGCTTCATCAAACGCCGAAAATATGAAACAAATGCAGAATAAACTGGTGTCCGATATGGACCAATTGGAAGCACGGCGCATCAAGCTAAAAGGGAAAATGGCGGTTGCCAAAGTACAGCAATCATTGAACGCCATGGGCGGCCAGGATTCCGTATTCGAAGCTATGGAAGAGAAGGTTAACAGGGCATATGATGAAGCAATGGCTATAGCCGAGCTTAGAGCAGGGACGCAGGACGATCTGGATGATTTATTCGCACAATATGAGAAAAGCACGAACGCAGAAGATGAATTGGCTGCGATCAAAGAAAAACTGAAAGATCAGAAATAACAGTTCTTTATGATAGAGGTGAGCAGATGCCGGTTATCGAATATAAATGCCCAAACTGCGGCAGTGGCATGGTCTTTGACAGTGAAACAGGAATGTTATCCTGTCACAGTTGCGGAAAAAAGGACAATATCGAGTATTTTCCAGATCCTCTGACGAATCATGTTTTTCTAGAAGACGAGGCTCAGGAGTACCATTGTACCAGCTGCGGAGCAGTTATTATGACCGAAGTAGAGACAAGTGCGACGGTTTGCAGCTTTTGCGGATCAGCGGTTGTGCTCGGCGAACGACTGACCGGGGAGTTGGCTCCGGCGCAGGTCATTCCTTTTTCGATCAGTAAGGAAGAAGCAATACAAGCATTCCGAAAATGGTGCAAGAATGGTCGTCTGACGCCGAATCGATTCATGACAGCAGATCGAATCAAGGGAATCACCGGGATGTATGTGCCCTTCTGGTTATATGATCTACATAATAAAATTGAGGTACATGGTCAGGGTACCAAGGTAAGAACCTATACGAGCGGCGACTATGAGTATACGGAAACACAGCATTTTGATGTATACCGGAAAATCCGTCTGAATTATGTAAAGGTTCCGATTGATGCCGCGGAGAAAATGAATGACGAGCTGATGGATAAATTGGAGCCTTTTCCTTACGAACAGCTAAAAAGCTTTAAAACCCCGTATCTCGCCGGCTACATTGCGGAGAAATACAGTTATAATGACGAGGAGCTCTTCCCGCGAGTAAAAGAAAAAGTGAAGGAATATATTGATGCTTATATTCAGTCTGCGGTGTCAGAATACACGGCCGTGAACTACACGGAAAAGCAAATTGATACTACATTAAAACAAGCAGATTATGTCCTGCTTCCGGTATGGGTAATACACTATGACTACAATAGATTGGAGCATACGTTTGCCATGAACGGTCAGACAGGCAAGGTAGTCGGCAAGCCTCCGATTAGCAAGGTCAAAGTGACTGCCTGGTTTGCAGGCATTTTTGGTGTCTCTTTCCTTTCATTGAAGCTAATCACTTGGATGATCATGGGGGGGATATTTTAATGAAAAGGGTTGGAGCGATCCTGGCAATCTTGGTTTTCTTTGCTGCTTTTCTAGCCGTTCCCATGGAAGTGAAGGGCGAAGCGGCTACAACGGAATGGAAGTCATTGATTTATGATGAAGCGGGTCTGCTTAATCAGACAGAGTATGATGAGCTGAACACGATGGCTAATCAATACGGGGCCGAAAGAGAGACGGATATTATTATTTTTACCTCCAGTAACCCCGACAATATGGATGTTATGAAAATGACGCAGGACTTTTATGATGATCATGGACCTGGATATGACAGGTCTCATGGAAATGCGGTCATTTTAACGATGGATATGAGAAATAGAGAGATTTATTTGGCCGGATTTTACAAAGCGGAGCGGTATCTGGATGACGACAGACTGGATAAAATACGTGACGAGATTAGTCCGTATCTGACGAGCGGTAACTATGAGCTTGCATTCCAAAAATATATTTTAAGTGCACACAGGTATTTGGGAATCCGGCCAGGGGTGAACCCGGACAGTATATTTTATAGTATTGCGTTTCAATTGGTGGTTTCACTGGTATTGGCGGGGATTATCGTGGGCAAGATGGTTTCCAATTCCGGCGGCCGTGTTACGGTAAATCGGCAGACCTACGAGGATGCAAGCACTTCAGGGATTTTGGCTCATCGGGATCAATACCTCCACACAACAACAACGAAACGGAAGATTGAAAAGAGCAGCAGTAGCGGCTCAAGCGGGGGCGGAACCACCAGTGGCGGTCATTCGCATAGCGGCAGCAGAGGTTCATTTTAACTGAGGGGATGGGAACAGAATGTCGTTCTTTAGAAACCAATTTGCGAATGTTGTAGAGTGGGAAGAGTTTAGAGATGATATGATTTTTTGGAAATGGAGCAATCGGGAGATTAAAAAAGGAAGCAAGTTAATGATCCGCTCCGGTCAAGACGCGATTTTCGTTAATAACGGCAAGATTGAAGGGATTTTCGAGAATGAAGGATCTTACAATATAGATTCTGAGATTATCCCGTTCCTGTCCACGTTAAAAGGGTTTAAATTCGGCTTTAACAGTGGTATGAGGGTGGAAGTTTTATTCGTCAATACGAAGGAGTTTACCGTCAAATGGGGGACGCAAAATCCGGTTTTGATCCCGACTCCCCAGCTTCCAGGCGGTATGCCTATTCGTGCGAATGGCACGTTTAATTTTAAGGTGGACGATTATGTTACGCTCATAGATAAGGTTGCCGGGATGAAAGACAGTTATCTGGTGGAGGATGTTAAAATCCGGATTACTTCTGTGCTGGATCAGTTGTTAATGAAGTGGATCAGCAGAGAAGGGAAGGACATGTTTAATCTGCAAGCGAATGCTTCCGATATTTCCAAAGGCATTCAAGAAGATCTGGATATGCAAGTGATGGACAACGGGATGACGATTACAGGCTTTCATGTGATGAGCTTCAATTATCCTCAAGAAATTCAGGATATGATTACGAAGACGGCTTCTCATGAAATGATCGGTAATTTGCAAAAGTATCAACAGGTCACGATGACGGACGGTATTGCATCTGGCAACGTAAAAGGCGGCGGTGCTGCTTCGGATATGGCGAGTATGATGATGGGGATGAATATAGCAAATGAAATGATGAAAAATTTGAATCCCAACCAAAATCCTCCGGCCGAGCCTCAACCTGAATCTGAATCTGCCGCTCCTTCTCCTTCTGGAGACCATAAAAAGCCCAATTTCTGTCCTAACTGCGGTGTGAAAAACGAAGGAGCTAACTTCTGTCCGAATTGTGGACAAAAATTGAACGCGTAACCCATGAGGTCGGTTTATTTACGAGCTGAAAATAAATTTGTTTAATACTGAATAAGTGGATAGTCCCAAGGAGTGAATTTATCGTGTATCAAAGACTCTTGCAGTCCCATAGCATATTCCCAACAAATGATATTGAGAAAACATCTGAGTTTTACAGCCAATATTTAGGATTTAGAGCTGTGTCATATTTGGAGGCAGAAGAGCCACATATTTGTTTGTATCGTGATGATACGGAAGTTATATTGACTAAATCTTTGGGACAAAAAGTTGTTCCCAATAGAGAATTATATGGTTATGGGTATGATGCCTACTTTATTACCAAGCAACAAGAACATCTAAAACAAGAATTTGAGGCAGCCGGGGTAAAAATTGTACGCTCTTTGTCGAATACAGACTATAACAATAAAGAATTTGTTATTGAGGATGTAGATGGTCGGTGGATTGCTTTTGGAATTAAAGAAACCAGTGCATCAATGGAGTGAAAAATTTACCCTAACAAGGATGGCCCATCTAAAAAACCGCTCATTGAGCGGTTTTTTTGTCACTATAAAGGATTGAAAAATGTGGGCAGGATAAGGTACTATAGTTATATAGTATATATTTATATTAATTAATTAGTTATTACATTAACAAAATATATGTATAGGAGCAACGAAGATGACCAAATTCCAAGATCAAATCATTGCGCGGTACAAGTTTGATGATGCTGGGAACGTCGGCAAAGATAGCTCAGGGCAAGGTAATGACGGGGTTGCTTCTGGCACAGTAGCACCAACAATCTCCAATGCCAGCGGCAGAATGGCTTTAACGCTTGAGGGAGGTCCTAATGGTACATCGTATATACAGCTTCCTTCCGATCTGCTTAAAGATGTAAGCGATAACACGGGTGTCACGGTGACTGCTTGGGTAAGCTTCGGCAAATTCACGGATATGTGGGAACGTGTTTTTGACTTTGGCAAAGCCCATACAGGGCCTTATATGTTCATGACACGGAATCTGCGCGGGACTCTTTTCGCCGAAGCAGATCTGGCTGTAGATCCGGGGAGAGGTTTTGTCCGGGATGAGTGGATGCACATAGCCATGTCCGTGATCGGCACTAAAGGCGGCACATTAAGCAGTGCGGGTCCGGTTGTGTATGTGAACGGCGAAGTCGTAGCGGACGGCTCCATCAGCCAAACCTCCAGCGGCAACTATGCCAAGCTGCGCAAATGGTTTGAAACGTTTACGGACTCATCCAACTATAGCAACAATTTTATTGGTCGTTCCCAGCATGCGGCGGATGTGGATTTTTCCGGTTCCCTATCGGACTTCCGCATTTATAAAGCAGGCTTGTCAGCGGATGAAGTCATCGAAGTCATGTGCGATTCGTTGACAGACGAAGAGGTTGTGAAGCTCGCTCGCGATAAGTATTTGTCCTTCCCAACGACGATTGTAACCAAGGACTTGTCCCTGCCAACGGTCCTCATGGGCGGTAGAGTAGAAGTGATCTGGAAATCCAGCCACCCTGAGATACTCTCTGACAACGGTCAGGTCCAGACAATTACCTCCTCACAGGGGGTAACCGTGACAGCCTTCTTGACGAAGGGCCCAAGCTGTATTGAAAAAAGTTTTGAAGTATCCGTCCTGCCGGAACAGCTACCTCCTTACACTTTGACCATTCATGGAAATAGGGAAGTCATGGATATCAGCGAAGTGATGTACGGCTTGTTCTACGAAGATATCAATAACGCAGCGGATGGCGGAATTTATGCGGAGCTTGTTCAGAATCGTTCCTTCGAGTCCTTCGTGTTTGATACCTATTCCCATGCTTCTGGTGAATGCGGTTGCTCTACGGGGCGAAACCGTAATCCTTTATTTTCCTGGTCTGGTGATACGGACAAGATGACTCCGCAAAATAGCGGCGGATTAAATGAATTTTTAGGTGCTAAAGACAAAGATGTGAACTCTTATTATGTGGCGGTAGCGGATGGTGCGACTATTCGGAATAAGGGCTTTTCGGATTCTAACCAGAATTGTGCTATGTCTATCCAAGCAGGTGACAAGTATGATTTCACCATCTGGGCGAAGGCTGAGTCGGTAGGCACGATCACGCTACAACTGCAAGACGCGAATGAGAAGGGGATTAGTGATTCGGTAACCGTACAGGTGGAAGGCAGCAACACGTGGAAAAAGTACGGTATAGATTCCAAACTGGTGCTGACAGGATCAGCTACGGTTCTGGGGCAACTGGTGATGACGTTTGACGGTGAGATTTCGATAGATATGGTTTCCTTGTTTCCACAGGATGTGTGGGGTGCAGGGGAGGAAGCCCGATCCCCATCGGCACATGCCAACTTCCAAGGGAATCCCAACTATAGACTGAGAAAAGATCTGGTGAACGCGCTGGTCGATATGCATCCGAAGTTCTTGCGTTTTCCGGGCGGTTGTATCTCTGAGGGTTCGTTTATTTGGGAAAACGTATACGACTGGAAGGAATCTATTGGCGATATCGAGCTGCGCAAGGAAAATTTTAATGTATGGGGCTATATGATGACCATGGGCCTTGGTTATATGGAGTATTTCCAGTTGGCCGAAGACCTGAATGCAGCTCCGCTTCCCGTTATGGCCTGTGGCGTTCTCTGCCAAGCCCGTTCGGATTACGCTCATCCCGCTGGTGGCGCATTAAGAGAATACTATATCAAGAATTTTACGGACCTGATCGACTTTGCGATTAGCGTGGATTTTGATAACAATGAATGGGCTGCCATGCGTAAAAAAATGGGCCACGAAGCGCCGTTTGATCTGCATTATTTGGGAGTAGGGAACGAAAACTGGGGTACAGAATTCTTTGCCAACTTTGAAGTGTTCAAAACGTCTATTGATGCGTACATGGAGGAAAACTATCCAGGCTACGAGCTGCATATCATCTCCACGGTTGGCGCTCAAGCAGACGACGATGCATATCAGCAGGGATGGAAGTTCCTGAGTGGTAATATAACCGGTTCGGCTAAGGTCGCTTTTGCAGACGGCACCCAAGTGACTGAGGAAACCGTGACATGGTATGAGAAGCAAGAAAACTACATGGACACCATTGCAGATGAGCACTACTACCGTTCCAACGAGTACCTGCTTAATAACGCGGACCGATATAACTATTACTATAGAGCGTATAATGCAGACGGCAGCATAAACTGGAAGGAAACGTCCAAGGTGTTCGTGGGTGAGTATGCGTCTACGGATAAAAATACACTGGCAGGCGCAGTAGCAGAGGCAGTGGTCATGACGGGCTTTGAAAATAACGCCGATGTCGTTCTGTTAGCCGCCTATGCGCCCTTGTTCAACAAGGTGCTGACGGACGGAACCTACAGATGGACGCCGGATTGCATCTGGTTCGATGACGAAACCGTGTGGTTCACGCCGAACTACTATGTACAGCAAATGTATGCCAAATATTTAGGCAATAAAGTATTGGCGACCTCTTTTTCCACTTACAAAAACGGCAAGCCTATAGATCTCATTCCGCAGGGTGGAATTGAGATTGCGACAGGCAACGCCGAGGTGATCGTGAAGCATGTGACGGTCACTTCCAACACGGACGGCAGCGTGCTGCTGGAACAGGATTTTACCCAGAAATGGAATCCGGCTTGGCAGGTCATTCCGGGTTCCGTGGGGTGTGCTGTGGAAGCAGGCAAGGGACTTGTCCTCCAAGCTCAAGCCAGCGGTCTGAACGGTCTGTACATTTTGAACGACCAATGGACGAATTACAAGGTGGAGGTCGTCGCTTCCCGTGTTTCTGGCACGGACGGTTTTTATGTGGGCGCAGGTCTTACGGATATTTCCGCAGAGAAAAAGGACGTGGTCGAATATGCCGTTGGCTATGGCGGCAAGGCAACGGGCGTGAAGGTTTACAAGCAAGGGGTGGAAGGCTATACCTTAGGTGACTACTCTTCCAGTACAGCGGCAGGCAACCTGAGAGCGGCCAGCTATGAAGAGCTTGCTGACAACACGGATTACACCATCACGGTGAATTATGGCGGTGAAACGGGCAACAGCCTGATCTGCTCTTACACCGACGGAGTGACAAGCAGCAAAGTGCTGGACTACAAGCTGGAAGCTTACAACAGAGACGTGTTCAACTCGGTGACCAAAGATGCGGAGCATGTATATGTGAAGCTTGTGAATGCCGATAACGTGGATAAGGCAATGCAGTTGAACCTTCAAGATTTGAGTGTCGAGGCCATTGCCAAGCTGATTACACTAACCGGCGATGCTTCGCTAGTTCATGTTCCTAACGTGAATAAGAAGAATGATGAGAAGGTAGTGCCTACCGAGCAGCAGGTTTCGCTCAGTAATAACGCGATCCTTCTGCAATTACCCGCTAATTCGGTGAATGTACTGGTACTGGATCTTAAAGCATAGGCAAACTGAGGCACGTAATCATGTGTGGAAAATTTGAAAAACCCGCTCACTGAGCGGGTTTTCTTTGGATGAAACTAGTGTTCGAGGGAAGTAGGGTATCAGGCTAATCCCAATAGGAATGAAAGCGGCAGCTAGGGACAAAAAAAGTCCTAGACTCCCGTAGTTTTAACGATGTAATCGAACGAGTTCATTATTCTAACAGACGCTATATCCAAATATCATTGGCTGCTGTTAATTCGGACTCAGTCCCGCCAGTGTTAACTAAACCTCTAGGCTCCACCAGCATGATATGGCATTCCTTTTCGGCGAAAGGCTTGTGCTCGACTCCCCTTGGGACAATAAACATCTCGCCCTGGGAGATTTTCACCTGACCATCGCGGAAATCAATGAACATCTCCCCTTCGAGCACGATAAACACCTCGTCGGTATCTTGATGATCGTGCCATACAAAATCCCCAACAATCTTGACGAGCTTAAATTGATAGTCATTCATTTCGCCAATAACTTTCGGAGACCAATGATCGTTGAACTTAGATAATTTATCATTCAGGTTAATAGCTTGGTAATGGATACTAATCCCTCCGATTCCTTTACCTCCATTATACCATTAACAAGGTTTAAGTATTATGAAGATAATACTCATCAGTCGGCATGGGTAACCTGACAATATTTTATTATAAAGTTAGGGTGTTGATGTTCTGTGAAAATAAAGTATTAGACTGGAGTCGTTGATTTTACGCGGTTTTGAGTTAAAGAATCGTCAGCTTTTGATAAATAAGTTCTATACTGATCCATTAAAAGAAGCAGCGGCGGACCAAGACTTGATAAATAAAGTCTTAGACTGCCGCTGTCCTCATTGAACTAACGTTCCCAGTTAGCTGAGTGAAGGGCAGCCGCGCGGCTGCCCCTTCGATGTTGAACTAACGTCTCCGTTAGTTCAATAAATTTGTTGTCTGTTTTTATTGAGTGTCTTCGTCGCTTTTGTACTCCAAAATATCACCTGGCTGACAATCTAAATTCTTACATATCGCTTCTAATGTTGAAAAACGAACCGCTTTTGCTTTCCCATTTTTCAGAATGGAAAGATTCGCCATAGTAATTCCAACCCTCTCCGCAAGCTCCGTTACGCTCATTTTTCGTTTTGCTAACATCACATCAATATTGATGATAATCGCCATGTTATTCACCTCAGATCGTTAAATCATTTTCTGATTTTATATTTATAGCTTCCTGTAAAAGTCTTTGGAGAACAGCAGCAAAAACGGCGATCACCATAGAAGCGAAAATAATGACCAATCCGGTGACTGTGATAACTGGAGGGTCAACTCTCCTCGCCATGAGATAGTAGAGTGGCATACCTAGCAGGTACAAGGTACTGATTGTGATGGCACAGTATTTTATATTCTTTAAAGCCTTTACGGATAATTCCGAGAACGCTTTGTTCTTATCAATATAGCTTAAAAGTTTAAAAGCTTGATACAGAGCAAAGTAAAAAGGTATCGCTGCCGCGTACATATCGATTAAAACGAGAGATTTCATATAAGCGATATCTGGATACAATTCTCCAGCAAAATTCCCGATCTTAGGCACTAAAAATATGCACAAAGCAAGAATTGGGATTCCAATAAGAATAACAGCCATCTTCAAAAAGAGTGTTGTTCTCCGTTTCATTAAGAGCACCTCGCTAATTTAATTGTAAAACGACTTTAACACATAATTTATTGTTTTACAATAAATTAATATCGTTTTTTATTATATTGTTATTGTTAATTGAATATCCTTTTTATTTTAAGTAAAAAAAAAATAAGCATTTCTCATTACAAAGAAATGCTCTTACTTTAAAATGTTAAATTTACAACTTGTTCAACAAAACTGCCCGTTAGAATTCCTGTAGAATGAATAATTTGGCCTTTGCACAAAAACGAGCGCCTCGGTACGATGGGGTTGCACAC
>NZ_SLTL01000026.1:0-73273 GCF_014858585.1 Paenibacillus sp. 23TSA30-6
GGTGTACGTACGGTTCGGAGGAGAGCGTTTGGAAACCTACTGTAGTAATACAGAAAGGCGCTGGGCGCTTATCCTACTCAGAAGGTGGCAAAGGTGCAAATATCAAATACATAGCCCCTAAGGATAATCGTGGGGCAGGATCATGGGTCAGTCACCAATTGGATGAGTATGAGGATGGAGCTCGTGTGAAATTTGTTGTGAAATAGTGCTGTTACTTTTTATTACTTTGGGCTGTTTCCTGTCTGGCCTTAATTAACGCCAGAAAATCAAAAAAATCACCTAGTGTATTGAAGCCGGCACCTAAAATGGCCAAGTCTTCCGCGGATAGTTGATTAAACCATTCCATTTGCTTAGCATCAAACATATTATCACCGCCAACCATTGATAATGTATAGTATGTACTGACGGCAACGAAGGTCAGGGCTCTGGCATACCATTTAAGTATGCCTGTTTTTTTGTGCAGAGGATGTGTAGAAATCATGTTTAAATTTAATTTTTATACTAAAATTCTCTCGATCATTATCGTATTGCTTATACCTGTGCTAATCCTGTATGTCTATTCTAATCAGACAACGACAGGCGTGTTACGTGAGGAACTAAATCAGTCAAATTATAACCAGTTGACTTTTTTTCAAAATCAGGTGAATACGAATATTGAAATGATTTCCTCCTGGCCGCATCTGCTGATTCATGACCCTGATGTAGCCAGTTTTCAAGCGATTTTTTTAAAGGACAAGGTTCTCAATCTGGATGGCATTAACCTTGTCAAACGGATCCAAACCAAGCTCGGACTTCAGGAAAGCTCATCGAATTGGAGAACCAGTCTGAGTATTTATTCACCTTCGCTCGGACGGGTTGTATCGGAGAATGGGGCAGGTTTATATGATCAGAAAAAACTAAATCAACTGATAAAAGACGGCTGGCAGGTATCCAAAAAAAGATCATACGGGAAAGACCAATTTATATTTTCATTGTATACATTATCCCCGTTTTCTTCACTCGGTAATCCAGAAACCGCTAACACGATTATTAAGGTTGAATTTGACAGCAGTAATATTCAGGACATGCTTGACCGCTTCAAAGGTGATGGTCGAAAGGAGCCTTTTTATTATAAAAAAGGCGTAGGAGTGATCTATAATCGTACTGCAAATGAAGAGCTGTCTGGAAATCTGATTTCAAAATTGGAAAAAATGGGACTTCATGAAGTTGATAATCTGACCGTGAAAATTGGAGAAGAAAGCTACCTGGTTCATGCCGTTCTTTCGCAAACGACTGGTTGGTATTTGATTGATTACATGCCTTTGTCCGATATGATGTCTCCGATTTACTCATCGAATCGACTGTTTTATATAACTGTTGTTGGCTCGCTGCTGGTAGGCTTGATTGGCGCTTACTTGCTTCATTCACAGGTACAGGTGCCGATTCTTCAGCTTGTGCAGGCATTTCGGAGATTAAAGGATGGAGACTATGCTGTTCGATTAAGTGTAAGGGGGAGTCACGAGTTTGCCTTCCTGTCTAGTCAATTCAATCTGATGGTCGAACAGATTCAGGAGCTGTTTGAGAAGGTGTATGTTGAGCAGCTACATGTCAAGGAAGCGCGACTAAAGCAGCTCCAGTCACAAATCAATCCTCATTTTTTTTATAATTGTTTTTCGTTTATTACAAGTATGGCGAAGCTGCGCAATCATGAGGCGGTCGTGGCCATGGCTCATAATTTATCCAGGTATTATCGATATACAACAAGACAGGAGCGGGATTTGGTTCCATTGTCAGAGGAAGTCGAGTTTGTTCAATATTATTTGAACATACAGCAGATGCGTATGCCAAGGCTAACGTTCTTAATTCATGTTTCTTCGCAGGCCAGCAGTCTGCTGATTCCGCCGCTTGTAGTGCAGCCACTGGTGGAAAATGCGGTGCTGCACGGGATAGAGCCTCAAGCAGAGGATGGTATAATTCATATTTTAACCGAGCGTGTTGGCTCGTATATGTACCTGATTGTGGATGATAACGGACTCGGTTTGAGTAGAGAGGCTATAACTTCCCTGACATCGACGCTTGACAAGCCTGTGGAAGAGGATCATGGATACGGTTTGTGGAATGTGCATCAACGCATGCGATTACATTTTGGAGAAGATGCCGGACTGGAATTCTCTTTGTCTCCATTAGGAGGATTGCGTGCGGTTTTAAAATGGTCGCTCTCAACAGAAGGAGAGCATGCGAATGGTTTAATTGAGCCTTCGCCAAATTCGAATATAGTTAAAACGGAGGGACCAGATGGTTCAGATATTACTAGTAGATGATGAGAGTTATGTAACAGAAAGTCTGGCAGCTACCATTCCGTGGCAGACGCTAGGCATCGAGAGGGTTCATCAAGCGGTTTCCGCATTAGCAGCAGTGGATGTGCTGGAAGCGTACGATATTGATATTCTGGTTACGGATATTCGTATGCCCGGCATGACGGGACTGGAGTTGATTGTTGAGGTAAACGAGCGATGGCCGCATATCCGAAGTTTGTTACTGACAGGCTATGCCGATTTTGAATATGCTAAAAAAGCGCTCCAGCTTAAGGCTTTTGATTACATTTTAAAGCCGGTGGATGATGAAGAGTTTATCAAATGTGTGTCAGCCGCCATGGATTCGCTAAAGGAAGAATGGGAAGCATTTGACAAGGTTCATCAATTACAATATAGCCGTAGGAACGATTTTGGTGTGCTGCGGACCCATTTAATGCACGATTTGCTACTCGGGCGTGATTTGCCTGTACAAAAAATAGAGAGCAAAATGTCCGAGTACGAGATCAAGCTACGCACGGGACATCCTGCCAGTATGCTGCTTATTCAGCTAGGGAAGCATTTTTCTGATATGGATTATCATTCAGTATCCTTAATTGAGTATGCGATTGGAAATATTGCCGAAGAAGTGTTCGCACCCGATTTTCACGTGTGGCACTGTAAAGCGCCACATGATTGCTTAATTGTATTAATAGAAGCAAATTCGAATAACAATCGGGAAAAGTATAGTATGCATCATGAAGAAGAATCAGATTATGCCCCAGAACAGCATGATATGAAGCGAATAACAGAAATTAGTATGAACGAGCATAGTAGTATTTTGCGGGAGACTATCGAAACCTTTCGAAAAAATGTGAGCAATTACTTGAAAGGGGAAATTTACGTCACGGTAACTGGTTGGTTTATGTTCCCGGAGGAACTGCCTAAGGCATATCAGACAGCGATAAGATCCTTATACTGGAACCAACAGAAGGAGACGGATACGTTGCTATTTGTGGATGAGCAGCCAGAACAGCCGCACAGTTCAGCCAAGTTGCTGGAGGGACTATATGTGCACCCAACGCTGACCCATCTTCTGGAGTCCAGACAATGGGAGGAGGCCGAAGCGAAAATAAACCGTGTATTTGGGAAGATAGAAGAAGCGGGATATACCCGCGAACATTTATATGAGCTGTTTATTTCGGTGACGAGCGCCTTTATGTATACAGCGCACAAACAAGGACTTTTCATTACACAGATGGACCAAGTAGGCTTCGATCCGTTACATGCGCAGAAAATGGTTCATTCGTTCCGCCACCTCAAAGAGTGGATATTTTCAATGATGAACAAACTTAAATCTGAATGGTCCGCAAGCGAGCAAAGCGCTAAAAGCTATGTGGTCAAGCAGGTTCAGGAGCTCATCTCCCAGGATAAAGGTCAGGAGCTGTCTGTTAAGACGATTGCCGATCAAGTTTATCTACATCCAGTCTATCTGTCTAAAATTTATAAAGCTGAAACCGGAGAAGGTCTGGGTGACTATATCATCCGAATGAGAATGGAGCGGGCTCTTTATTTACTCAAATATTCCAACAAAAAAATATATGAAATTACGACGGAACTGGGCTATCAGAATCCCCAATATTTCAGTAAGATGTTCAAAAAGCATTACGGAATGACTCCACATGAATTTCGGGACCAGTAAAGATGAGACCAAGAAGAGAATAGTAAAGATCAGTTGGGAAAGGTGCAGAAATATTTATTTTGTGACATAGGCTGCGAAGAAAAGCCCTCTTATAATAAAAGAGTAGAAAATGATTTTTAGAGGGGGAACAGTATGCGAGTTCATTCGAAAAAAAAGTTGTTGTCGTTGCTCGCCGCAACTATGGTATTAGGAGTTGGCCTTGTGGGCTGCTCAGGTGCGGGAAATGATGGGAATACGGATAGCACAGCTAAAACTGAAAACGCATACAAAGAAAAATACAATCCAGAAGTCACAATTTCCACGGTATGGGGTGTAGATCCCGCCTTAAAATTTAAAAATGGTGAATCTATCGAAAATAATATTGCAACAAAATGGGCTAAAGAGAAATTCGGTATTAATATCAAATCACTCTGGTCCGTCACAGATACGAATGGCGCATTTGCTACGAAGCTGCGATTGGCTATGTCCTCCGGTCAGGAGATGCCGGACGTCGTTGTATTGGGGACGGAGAATGAGCAACTGGCACAGGACATGATCGATTCCGGTATGTTTGCAGAGGCTGGTCCGTTGTTTGACAAGTACGCTTCGGATTCCTGGAAGCAGGCGATGAATCAGGATACGAACGTATGGAATCAGTATAGCCGAGATGGTAAGAAAATGGGTATTCCTGTGCTTGATTTCGCCTATAACCATGATTATGTATTGTGGATACGACAAGATTGGTTGGATAAGCTGGGCATGAAGGCTCCTGAGACGATGGATGATCTGGAAAAAGTGATGGATGCCTTTAAAAATAAAAATCCGGACGGACTGGCTCCGAACAAAGTGATTCCGCTCAGCATCGGTTTCAAAACATCCATGAATACTTGGATGGGTGACCCGTCCTGGATTTTCGGGGCATATGGCACACTACCCCAGCAGTGGAACAAAGGCACGAATGGCAGTTTGGAATATGGCTCCGTGCAGCCTGGCATGAAGCCGGGTTTGCAAAAGCTGAGCGAGTGGCTCAAAAAGGGATATATCCCTCAGGAAGCAGCATTGTGGGATGAAAATAAAACGGCAGAACCTACAGTCGCAGGAACAGCCGGTATGATCCCTGGGCCATATTGGATGAGCGGCTGGCCGCTTCAGGATACAGTCAAAAATGCGCCGGGTGCCGTGTGGAAGCCGATCAAGATTCCAGCGGGTCCTGACAATAAAGCCATGCGTCACGGAACGCAATATACCAATGGTGTTATATTAATCAACAAACAAATGCAGCATCCTGAAGCTTTTTTCACTTATCAAAATTATTTGTTTGACCATTATGCTAATGCCAAACCGGACGGCGATTTGTCGAATGGGCTGTTTAAGGGCTACGATTATGATTTAGATGCGGGCGGAAAGCTAATGTCTATCGATAAAATACCAGGCGGTTATGTAAACTCTTTTCGTTATTTGCTGGTTCGTGATGGTGCGCGTATACCTGATGCCCAAATGAAGGCTTTGTTAAGTTTAGCTAACGGCGCAGAACCGAAGACCCGTCTGGAGAAAGATGTAATGGTGAACTACGGGAAAGATACTCCCGCAGCTGCCAAAGTGCTTATGGAACAGAAGGATATCTCCATGAAAGATCAGTTCACAGGCCCTACTACGCCAACCATGAAGGCTAAAAAGGACTATCTGGATAAGATTGAAAGTCAGACCTTCAATGAAATTATTTATGGCAAGCAGCCGATCTCTGCTTTTGATACCTTTGTACAGACGTGGAAAACAGCTGGTGGCGAACAAATTACAAATGAAGTAAACGAATGGTATAAAAGCGTCGAAAAGTAAAAACCAATGATGTTGTAACAGAGTAGGAGGGCTGTCCCGAGGTGGGCAGCCTTTTTACTACAGCTTCACCCGTATCGAGTGGAAATGAATGCGCTATCATGGTGTGTTTGAAAAAAAGTTTTATTCGTTTGGCGAGCTTGAAAAATGATTGCTTTTGTGCCATGTATGTTGGTTTTTTGAACTGTTGGGACAGCGAAAACGCTTTTATAATTGAAGTATACCATGAGAGTTACAGGAGGAACTGCAATGAGAAGTCTGCAACGTACGTGGCCATTTCATATCATGCTGCTGCCAGCCATCATTTTCTTAATTGTATTCAGCTACATTCCGATGGGCGGCATCGTGATGGCCTTTCAAAATTACAAGCCTTGGCTAGGCATAACTGGTTCCGAGTGGGTTGGACTGGATAATTTCCGCTTTTTGTTTCAACGGGAGGACAGTCTTCAAGTCGTCTGGAATACGCTAATTATTGCTGTGTTAAAGATGTTTTTCAATCTGGTGGTTCCGTTTGTTTTTGCTATACTGCTGAATGAAATTCGCAAGGTCGGACTACAGCGATCCATTCAGACACTGGTTTATCTGCCACACTTTCTGTCGTGGGTAATCTTGGGCGGAATTCTGATTGATCTGTTGGCTACAGATGGATTTATGAACCGTATTCTCGGTAGTTTCGGGATCCAGCCTATCTTTTTTCTGGGAGATAATAACTGGTTTCGGTTTACAGTCATTGTATCGGATATATGGAAGGAGTTCGGCTACAACACTATCGTATTTCTCGCTGCACTTGCGGGTATTAATCCTTCGTTGTATGAGGCTTCTGAAATGGATGGAGCGAGCCGCTGGAGACAGACGCTACACATCACTGTACCTTCGTTAATTCCGATGGTAGTCGTTGTTGGAACGCTTGCACTGGGCAATGTTCTGAATGCCGGTTTTGACCAGATTTTCAACCTTTATAATCCGCTGGTTTACCAAAAAGGCGATATTATTGACACATTCGTCTACCGAACAGCGTTAATCAATGGGGAAATGGGCTTTGCTACTGCTATCGGCTTGTTCAAATCCGTTATCAGTATGATTCTCATTCTGATATCTTATCGACTTGCTTACAAATGGGCAGGTTACCGCATATTTTGATTCCACGAGGCTGAAAGAGGGAGAGTCATGTATCATAAAACAACGCCATACCGCATCTTCAATGTGTTTAATATTTGCTTGCTTGTGATTTTGTCCATCATGTGTATCGTTCCGCTGATTCATGTGTTGGCGGTATCATTTAGTGCTAAATCAGCAGCAGACGCCAATCTGGTTGGACTGTGGCCGGTGCAATTTTCATTAGAAGCCTACAAAAAGACGATGAATAATCCTATTTTTCTGCACTCTATCTGGATTTCTGTTCTCCGGACCGTGCTGGGAACTGGCTTAACGCTGCTGATTACCTTCTTGGCTGCTTATCCACTTTCAAAAGAGACATCTGTATTCAGAAGCCGAAACGTCTATTCATGGCTGTTCGTATTCAGTATGATTTTTAACGGCGGTTTGGTTCCATTCTATATGGTTATTCAAAAGATTCATCTCATGGACAGCTTTTGGGTACTTGTTTTGCCGGGAGCGGTCAATACATTTTTGGTAATCCTTATGTTGAACTTTTTTAGAGGAATTCCCAAAGAGATGGAAGAGGCCGCATTGATCGACGGAGCAGGACATTTTCGGACATTGTTTAGTATCTTTTTACCGATATCCATGCCTTCCATTGCTACGATTGCGCTGTTTAGTATGGTATTTCATTGGAACTCCTGGTTTGACGGTCTGCTCTATTTGAGCAATGCAAAGGATTATCCGCTGGCGACGTTCCTGCAAACTGTAATTATTCAGAAGGACATGAGTTCCATGAGCATGAGTCCCAAAGAGATGGAATTACTTTCTCAAACGACGGTTAATGCAGCGCAAATTTTCATTGGTGCAGCGCCTATTCTCATTGTATATCCATTTTTACAAAAGTATTTTGTTAAAGGTATGACGCTAGGTTCCGTCAAAGAGTAATAGAATTCATAGAAGGAGATGATTTATAGTGACGAATCAAAACATAATCAAGTACCCTCCCATTAGTGAGCGAGTTCCACGTATGCTGCATGGAGCGGACTATAACCCGGAGCAATGGCAGCATTACCCTGAGGTGTTAGCGGAGGATATCCGTCTAATGAAACTAGCCAAATGTAACGTGATGTCTGTCGGTATTTTCTCATGGGTTTCATTGGAGCCTGAGGAAGGCGTATTTACGTTTGAATGGCTGGACCGTATCCTGGATTCGTTTGCCGAGAACGGAATATATGCGTTTTTAGCTACTCCTAGTGGAGCTAGACCTGCCTGGATGTCACAAAAATATACAGAGGTGCTACGTGTGGAGGCTAACCGTGTCCGCAACCTGCACGGGGTCCGCCATAACCACTGTTCTACGTCACCTGTATACCGGGAAAAAGTAGGCATCATGAATACAAAGCTGGCCGAGCGCTATGCGAATCATCCGGCTGTCATTGGTTGGCATATTTCCAATGAATTTGGTGGGGATTGCCACTGTGATTATTGTCAGGAGGCATTTCGTACCTGGGTGAAGGATAAATACGGCACGCTGGATAAGCTTAATCACGCATGGTGGACGACCTTTTGGAGTCATACGGTTACGGATTGGAGCCAAATCGAATCTCCGGCCCCTCACGGTGAAACGCAGGTCCATGCTATGAATTTGGACTGGAGACGCTTTGTGACTGATCAGACCGCAGATTTTATCAAACATGAGATTATACCGCTCAAGGCTGCAAACCCGGCGCTTCCAGTCACCACAAATCTGATGGAGTTTTTTGAAGGATTGAATTACTGGAAGTTTGCTGATCTGCTCGATGTTGTATCCTGGGACAGCTATCCAACGTGGCATGACCGTGGGGGAGATGATAGCCGTCAGGCTGCTAAAGTGGCCATGATGCACGATATTATTCGTTCAATCAAGGGAGGCAAGCCTTGGATGCTGATGGAGAGTACGCCGAGTTTGACGAACTGGCAAGACGTAAGCAAGCTGAAGCGACCAGGAATGCATCTGCTATCGTCTTTACAGGCTGTGGCACATGGGTCAGACACCGTTCAATATTTTCAGTGGCGGAAAAGCCGCGGTTCGAGTGAAAAGCTGCATGGTGCAGTCGTCGATCATGTGGGACATGAGCACACTCGTGTATTCGGAGATGTGACAGAGGTCGGCAATGCGCTGGAAAAATTGGAGGAGGTTATCGGTACTTCTGTACCGGCGGAGGCCGCAGTCATTTTTGACTGGGAGAACCGTTGGGGAATCAACGATTCACAGGGACCACGCAACAAGGGTGTGAAATATGAGGAGACAGCTGAAGCGCATTATTTGGCACTTTGGGAGCAGGGAGTGCCCGTAGATGTTATTCATATGGATGCAGATTTCTCCAAATACAAACTTTTGGTAGCTCCGATGTTGTATATGGTCCGCAGCGGTGTGGGGGAGCGTATACAGAAGTTTGTTGAAAATGGCGGCGTTTTCGTAGCAACCTATTGGTCAGGTATCGTGGATGAACATGATTTGTGCTTTCTTGGAGGCTTTCCTGGGCCGCTTCGTAAGACGCTTGGGATCTGGTCGGAAGAGATTGACGGGCTGCATGATCACGACCGTAATCATATTTTGCCAGTTAAAGGCAATGAGTTGGATCTGCACGGTGAGTATGAGGCTGTGGAATTGTGCGATCTCATTCATACGGAAGGTGCAGAGGTACTGGCTGTATACGGTTCAGACTTTTATGCAGGACGCCCAGCCTTGACGGTGAACCGCTTGGGACAGGGAAAAGCTTATTACATCGCTTCACGCAACACGGGATCGTTCAACAGTCATTTTTACAGAAGTTTGATTGATGGCGCAGGAATTAGTAAAGCACTCGATGTTCAGTTGCCGCATGGAGTGAATACGGCGATTCGTACCGATGGAGTTCATGATTATATTTTCATACTGAATTTCACTCATGAGCCGCAAGAGATTAGGCTAGATGGACGAATTTATGCGGATATGCTCGAAAATCATGTGGTAGAAGACGGCAAGGTTCGATTGGATGCCTATGCTGTTAAGGTACTAAAGACAGAGCGGAGTAAATCGGAAAGAGTATAGAGTGTGATGGCTGACGTTTTCCCGAATGAGGGATCTGGTAGATTTGTCAGAAGCAATGAGGAGTACACAATTCAGATGGGGGATGACTTATGAAAACAAGTAAACGGACTATGGTATTTGCGATGTTGATCTTGTTATCCAGCTTTTTGTATCCATTTGGCTCTGTGGGAGGTGGTGCGGCTTCGGCCGCCCCTGCTTTTGCCAAAGGAGCAGATATAAGCTGGGTAGCAGGAATGGAAGCGCAAGGTATGAACTGGAAGGATAAAAAGGGTGTCCGTCGGGATGTACTGCAAATTTTGCGGGATGATTATCAGATCAACTCGGTGCGTATCCGGGTTTGGGTGAATCCTGACATGAAGGATTATGCAAGCGGATACATGAATGCCGAAAAAGCAGCAGAACTGGCGCAACGAGCTAAAAAATTGGGCATGAGCGTTATGTTAACCCTGCATTATAGCGATTCCTGGGCAGATCCCGGACAGCAGAATAAGCCTTACGCATGGCGCAATTTTACATTTACACAACTCATGGATGCGGTCTGGTCCCATACAGTCTATGTTATGAATACAATGAAAAGCAAGGGTGTGACACCGGACTGGGTGCAAATCGGCAATGAGACGAACAACGGAATGCTCTGGGATGACGGCAAAGCCTCGGTGAATATGAAAAACTATGCGTGGCTCGTCAATACGGGGAATAACGCTGTAAAATCGGTAAGCAGTAGTACCAAGACAATCGTACATTTAGCTAACGGGGATAACAGTTCCGTTTTAAACTGGAATATTGGTGGACTGATTGAAAATGGAGCTCAGTTCGACCTCATTGGGCTGTCTCTATATCCGTCTCCTTCTGACTGGAAGGGCACGGTGGATCAGACGATTACCAATGCCAATAACCTTATTGCAAAATACGGTAAAGGCATTGTCATCAGTGAAATCGGAATGGAATATAATGAACCTGCAACTTCCAAGGCATTTATTGCCGATATCAAAACGAAGGTTCGTAGTATCGCGGGCGGCAAAGGCTTGGGGGTATTTTATTGGGAACCGGCTGCAACCCCAGGTTATAATCAGGGTTATAACAAAGGTGCTTGGCAGGCTGACGGTAAGCCGACCTCAGCGCTGGAAGGCTTTATAAACTAGAGTACGTACGAGTATGCCAAAGAACCTCTAATCCGCACAATGTGCAGAATAGAGGTTCTTTGTTTTCGTTGGCTTATTTAAGGTAGATTGTTAGGATTTCCGGTTTACCTTGAAGAATGAAATAAGCTCTTCCAACTCCCCGGACATCAATGTAAGCTTGTCGGAAGCTTTGACGATAGAAGCCATCGACTCAGCCTGTTCTCCAATGGTGTGCTCAATCTGTTTGCTGCTGTCTGCTGTTTTGCTTACCGTCGATGACAGCTCGTCAGAGGTTGCTGACATTTCCTGCGTACTGGCTGAAATCTGCTCCGTCGCACTGGATACTTCCTGAATTTGTGACGATACTTTATTAGCCGCATGTAAAATTTCAGAGAACATTTCGCCTGTCTGCTTCGTAACTTCCAGCCCGATGTGAACTTCTTTTGTACCTAGACTCATGCCTTTTACGGTTTGTTCAATTTCCTTTTGAATTTCTTCAATAAGCTCTGCAATTTGTTTGGCGGACTCTTGAGATTGCTCAGCCAAATTACGCACTTCTCCCGCTACTACTGCAAAACCCTTGCCTTCTTCACCGACTCTGGCAGCTTCAATAGAAGCGTTCAGTGCAAGCAGGTTCGTTTGGCTGGCAATACCTGTAATGATGCTTACGATATTACTGATTTCGTTAGATCGGTTTTGTAGCGCATTAACGGAATCAACTGTACTTTCTATTGTAGTGGAGATAGAATCCATTTGAGTTGATAGCTTTTGGGCTACCTGATTGCCTTCAACCGAACGTTTTTCCATGGAATAAGCTTGATCTGCTACGGAGGAGGAACTTTCGGCAATGGTTTGGATAACCGTAGACATTTCATTCATAGCTCTGGAGCTTTCAAGTGCTGCGTGATCTTGGGATTCAAGTCCTTGGGTTATTTCCTGAATATTGTTGTTAATAACATTCGTATTGTTACTGTTCTGTTCGCTAATGCTTAGCAGCTCCTGAGCCGATTCCGTAACTTCTTGCGTCGTATCTTGTACTTTTACCATCGTATCGTTAATACGTTTGATCATGGTATTAAACTTTTGGTTGATAATGCCAAGGTCATCCTGACCTGTTTTGATGCTAACATTCAGATTGCCCTCGCTGACTTCTTCAATGCCCTTCATCAAGCTGCGAATCGGGGAAAGGGTACGTTTTATAAGCAAATATTGAATGGTTAAGAAAATAGCAAGGAACAGAATGAGCAGGGATACACCGTATAAAAGCAGTTTGTGAAGTCCGGCAGGTACCGAGCTTGCGTCTACGTCAAAGTAGATGCCGCTCGTAATTTTACCGCTTGCATCTGTAATGGGATAAACAATGGTAGTCCATGTGCCATAATCGTCGGTGTAAAAGCTGCTCAACGCCGATTCTTTCGACTTTAGCATTTCATTTACGGCCTTTACGTTTGCGGTAGGAAGAGGATACATATCCCCTATGTTCATTTTGGAATCTTGGAATGGTTGAACTAGATTTGTGGGAACGCCAATAATGGAGGTTTGGTCTCCTTCTTTTAACTCTGTACCAAATATGTAAGCTTGGGCAACGTTAGGATAAAACGTGTGAATGGAGTCGAGAAATTTGCGTAAATCTTGCTGAACAGTGCCATTATAATCTTTTTCAGTCAAGGCTTGTTGTACTTGTGTTTTATCGACATCTTGTGCCCATTTTTTGGTTAACACCTTAACCTGGTCTTGCAGCTGTGTGGTGAGAATATTCTTTTGAAGTATGTAGCTGGATGTGATGAGAATCGCACCGATCAATACGATGTTAATGAATGAAATCAATAAATTTTTACCAAAAAACGACATAGTACTCCACTTCAAGTTTTTCACGTGCTTCTTCTCCTTTAAGTTAAAATATATTTTTAATATACAACCTATCCCTTATATATTTCGTCAATTTGCTTTCTAAATGTTAGGTATTTATTAAATTTGGAGAATATCGGTTGCATATTGGTGAAATATAGTGACAAAAACCGACAAAGATTCTTGTCACTTTCATATGGGATAAATAGGACTTGAAGGAGAAAAAAGATGAAAGGTTACAGAATAACAAGCGGTAGCTTACAACGAAATAACGTTGTGAAACCACCGCTTGTCGGCATGACTATATTATTTTATTGTTTGGACAATATTTAAAAAATAAGATATTAGGGAACAAACGAGCACCCTAAGATCATGTATAGGTCTGCATCACATCGAGGATTCTAAAATTCCTGTCACTTATATAAGAAGTGAAATGAGCAGGGGGAGTGAAATAAGCGACAATACTGAGCTAATGACAAAAGCAGATGCGGCTTCCGTTTCCAGCGTTTCATAACGGGTAGCAATCATAGCGGCAACCGCCGAACCGGGAAATGCAACAAGCAGTACAGCTTTGGTTACATCTTCATGGGACAGCCCTACGAGTACAGCGATACCTAGCATGACAATAGGCATAACGATGGCTTTCAGTACAGCAATGCTAAGTGCTTTAGGACTGAACGTAATCTTTTTAATACCAATCGTTACCCCGATGGCAAACAGGGCTGTGCCGGAAGTGATATTGCCGAGTTGATCAAACATGGATTGTAGCAGCTTCGGAGCTTGGAATCCGCAGAGAGTAAGCACGACACCGATCAGCGGTACGCAGGCAAGTGGCTCGCTTAGTCCGTGAAGGACTGATTTCATGGTGACTTTAAACAAGTTGCCTTTAGCATCCGCTTCTGTTGTTTTGCGCTGACCGACCGTTCCTAAAATACTTGCAAGTGGATCAAGAATCGCATTAACGACGATGCCAGTGATCGCAATCGGGATGGCGACAGCCGCGCTCCCGAACAAGCTGCCTAGAACCGGGATTCCCATAAACGCAAAAGAAGGCTGAGTTGAATTCAAAGCGAACATGGAGGATTCGGTCAGAGCTTTTTTGGCGATTAAGCGATATCCTACGAGCAATACGATATAAAAGCCGATAACCCCAAGAAGCAGGGCGACCAGAAAAGGCCATTTTTGAATCAATGTTTCCCTTGGTGTCGTCGTAATACCAATAAATAAGTGTGCAGGTAACGCAAATTTGGTTACCAGTGTATTCAGTCCTTTGGAAGAAGCAGGATTAAATGCTTTGAACAAACCTGCAAAATAACCAATTAAAATGACAAAGAAAATAGGAATTAAAATGATAAAAATATGAACCGTAGCCATAATGTCGCCTCCAATGAAGATGTCCGCCAAATGGCTGGCGGACATCGGGTAATCAATAATTACTTTGCTTGTATGCAAATACAACCTGACGTTGTTCGCTAATCTTAAACCAGGACAGTTTCTTTGCCATTCTGTTTGATCGGTCTATACTTGCAGTCCCACATTGCATCCCGAACCGCTTGGCGGATATCATCGGGCTGGTGACGTGCTACGCCGTCCTGAACCGCAGCCTCTGCAACTGCTACGGCTACAGCTTCAGACACTTCACGCAGCTCGCTGATTTTTGGCAGCAGGGAAGCACCAGGCTGCGTCAAATCAACCATTTGAGCTACTGCATGGGCAGCTGCTGCAAACATGCTATCTGTTATAATTTTGGATTTTACCACGATTGCGCCAAGACCAAGACCCGGGAACACGAAAGCATTGTTGGATTGCCCAATTTCAAACTTAATATTGTTATAGATCACCGGCTCAAAAGGACTTCCTGTTGCAATGAGGGCTTTTCCTTCGGTCCAGTGGATCAAATCTTGCGGAGTTGCTTCTGCCAGTGGAGTCGGGTTGGACATAGGCATAATAATAGGACGTTCTGTATGCTTGGCCATTTCTTTAACGATTTCCTCACTAAATGCCCCAGTAACACCGGAAGTACCGATCATAATGGTAGGTTTCACGCGGCGAATGACTTCAAGCAGAGGGATTTTGCCATCTTCAGCATGTTCCCAGTCACGGCATTCTGCAACATCACGCACATAAGGGACCTGGAATGGAAAAAGTCCTTCTGTTTCGTTGGTAAGCAGGCCACGGTAATCATAAGCCCAGAAGTTACGTCTTGCTTCTGCTTCTGACAGTCCTTCCAGCATCATGGCTGCGCTAATTTGGTCTGCATTGCCGATTCCAGCAGCTCCTGGACCAAAGACTAGAATCCGATGCTTGCTCAGTGGGATTCCGGACAATTGAACACCGGACATCACACCTGCGAGCGTAACCGCTCCAGTACCTTGAATATCATCATTAAAAGTCAAAATACTATTTCCGTATTTATTGATAATGTTCCGTGCGTTGACATTGCCCAGATCTTCCCAGTGCAGCAGGGCATTCGGGAAAAAGGAAAGTGCAGCTTGAACATAAGTGTCAATAAATTGGTCATATTGTTCTCCACGTACACGTTTATGACGATTCCCCATATATAAAGGATCTTCCAATAGCTTCTCGTTGTTTGTACCTGCATCAAGAACAACTGCCAGCACCCGGCTAGGATCTATACCAGCAGCAGCTGTATACACAGCAAGCTTACCAATAGAGATATTAATACCTCCGACTCCCCAGTCCCCGATTCCCAAAATACTCTCGGAATCTGTGGCTACGATCAGGTCGATATCATCAGGGCCTAGGTTCAAATTCTTAAAAGCCTCTTCAATGCCCGCAAGATTATCAATAGATAGATACATACCACCGGGCTTGTGATATTCATGACTGTATTCCTGTATGGCCTGGCCGACTGTTGGTGTATAAACAATCGGGAGCATTTCGCTTAGGTGCTCAGAGAGCAAACGATAATAAAGGACGGTATTCCGATTAAAAAGATCATTTAACGCAACGTTTTTACGTAAATTATCCGGTTGGCTCTGAAATTGCTCGTAAACCCGTTGAACCTGCTCCTCAATAGTTAATATCGTAGGAGGAAGGAGACCGTCAAGTCCAAGCTGTTTCCGTTCTTCCAGGGTAAAAGCCACTCCTTTATTCAGCAGTGGGTTGGCAAGTAGATCTTTTCCGGTTAATTTGGTTTCGATAGATCCGTCTTCCGTAAAATGAAAAGCACGCATTTCCAATTCCTTCTTTCTAGAAAATTACATTTAGTTAATCCTTGAACAATTCGTGAACAAGTATACGCCTTATTTTAAACCAAGTGAACAAGTATGTTGTGTGAAAAATGGTTATATAAGTGTTTACATAAGAAAAATTATGAAAATGAAAGCGATTTTTAATGTTTTTCGAATGAAAATTTCATTTAATTTTCATAATATTTTCGGAAAATCTTGATTAAATGTGATAATTATCATAGTTTTTTTGAGGTGTGGTTCGATTAAGCGTGCATGAAAAATAGCTTAAACTTCATTTTATATAAACGAATTATATAAACGAAGTTAAGCTATTTTTTTGGCTATGGGGATGGTTGAGGGTCAAAATTCAATGCTTCGCAGCTTTATGTTTAATGAACATCAGGCATTTAATTCTCCGATGCGATTGACGGCTTCATCAGTAACTGTAGCAGAGCGTCGCATCCAGCTGTTACGCCATTTCAATTGCATTATGATGACGAGGATAAAGGCGCAGAAAGTGATCAGGCTCAGACAGATGAAGCCCGGCATATAGGAACCCGTTGATTTGTACAGATGTCCGAGGATAAGGGGAAGAAAGTATCCGCCTATGCCACCAGCAGCGCCGACAATGCCGGTCATGAGCCCGATTTCGTTGCCGAACCGCTGCGGCACGAGTTGGAATACGGAGCCGTTGCCTGCGCCAAGACACATCATGCCTAAGAACAGCAGCACGACTACCACGGCAAGTGGCGGTAAAAACGCAATGCCGGCGAGCATAATCCCGGCTCCGGCATACAAGTACATTAACATGCGTGAACCACCGATCCGATCAGACAAAAAGCCACCCACAGGACGAAAGAAGCTCCCGGCAATCACACAAACGGTCGCAAAATCGGCAGCATGTACCGCGGAGAGGCCATATTGGGTATTGAAGAAAATGGTCAAATAATTAGAAAGCCCAACGAATCCGCCGAACGTCACGCAGTAAAAGGCACAGAACACCCAGGCATCCCCTTGTTTGAGCACCGAAGCATATTGCGACAGACTTTTTGGTGCTGGGCGGTGAGGGCTGTTGCGGGCAAAAAGACTGAATAGAATGAAGACGATGAGGATCGGAATGATGGCCAATCCGAAAACGGCCTCCCAACTACCGAAATATTGGGCGATGCGGTTGGCAAACAAGGTGGCGAGAACGGTACCGCTATTGCCAGCACCGGCAATTCCCATAGCCAAGCCTTGATGCTCTTTCGGATACCATTGACCAGCCAACGGCAGCGCAGCTGCAAATGAGGCTCCGGCTATCCCCAGCAGGAGGGCGACAAGGTACAACTGCTCCAGCGAATCAACCCACAGCCAGCCGAGCAGAAGAGGGATTATTGTTACAAGCATACCGATCTGCCCGGTGAGCTTTGGACCGATATAATCCGACATGAAGCCGAGTACGAGTCGCAGCAGGGAACCGCCGAGTACCGGCAGAGCGACAAGGTTGGCTTTTTGTACAGGGTCCATTGGATAGTCATTAGCAATTACAACGGCCAATGGTCCGATCATTCCCCATATCATAAAGCTGATATCAAAATACAGAAAGGAGCCAAATAGGGTGGGCTTGTGTCCGCTTTGCCAGAAACTTTTTTTGTTCATTCTCCATCTCTCCTGTTCCTATTTTTGTTCTTTGTCCGCAAAATGTAATTTGAACGTGAAAAAGCCGCGAATCTCCCCTGCCTGGTGTCTGGGGACGATTTGCGGCTTCATTGCCGTAACTGACACACCACATTGTGCGTCAACTTGTTACGATCACGTTCGAGTGATTTTAATCCAGATTATAAAAAACGATGCGACAAATGTCAATATACATAACACAAAAAATAAAAAAAAGACAATAATGCAGATTTTATGTATTGAATATTGACATGACATTCACAATTCATTAATCTTAGGTAAATATCGGCACAACGGTGTGCCGATATTTACGGCAACGGTGCCCTTTTCCTATGAATGGAGAAGGGCTTTTTCTGTCTTATTTTATTCGGAGAATGGGGCTGGTTTAATATGATGAAAAGACTGGTCGTCGTCGGCAACGGTATGGCAGGTATCAAATGTGTGGAGGAAATACTCAATCTGGAGCCAGAGCGGTTCCAAATCACGATATTTGGTGCAGAGCCACATCCCGGGTACAACCGAGTGCTCCTGTCCAAAATGCTACAGGGTGAAAGTTCATTCAAACATATTATTACCCATAACTGGGATTGGTATGAAGAGAACGGAGTAAGGCTGTGCGCTGGCGAACGTGTCTGTCGCATTGATATTGCAGCCAGTATGGTGGAAACGGAATCGGGCATTAAAGAACCGTACGACATTCTCATACTGGCAACTGGTTCATTGCCTTTCATACCTCCCATCCCCGGAGCTCGGAAACAGGGAGTCATCGCTTTTCGTGATGTGGGGGACTGTGAAACAATGGCTGAATATGCCAAAACGTACGGGAAGGCCACAGTCATTGGAGGGGGGCTGTTGGGTCTTGAAGCCGCTCAAGGCCTGCTGAATCTCGGAATGGAAGCCGAAGTTGTCCATAATGCCCAGTATCTTATGAACCGTCAGCTTGACCGGACGGCGGCTGTGCTTTTGCAACGGAAGCTGGAGCAACAGGGAATGCGGTTTCAATTGGCAAAGGAAACAGTCAACATTATGGGTCGGAACAGGGCGCAGGGACTGATGTTTGCGGACGGAAAGAGACTGCAAACGGATTTGGTTGTGCTGGCGGTTGGCATCCGGCCGAATACCGAATTAGTGCAGGACAGCGGTCTGACAGTCAACCGTGCCATTGTCGTGGATGATTATATGCGCACAAGTATTCCTGGTATTTACGCAGTCGGCGAATGCGCTGAGCATCGGGGGATTTCATATGGGCTGGTGGCGCCGCTATATGAGCAGGGTAAAGTGTTGGCAAAAGTCATTTGTGGCCGTGAAACGGCTCCCTATGAAGGGTCGGTCCCGTATGCGCAGCTTAAGGTTGCGGGGATCCATGTGTTTTCAGCAGGAGACATTCGCGAAGAGGGAAATGAGACAGCGGTGATGGAATATGACGGTATGCGGGGGATTTACAAAAAAGTGATGATGCGTAATGGCGCAGTCACCGGCGCTATTTTGTTCGGAGATACGGCGGAAAGTACCTCGCTGCTTGGAATGGTGCGGCGCGGCGCACCGACTGCAGAGCTTACTTCACAAGATAGAGGTGTGAGCAGAGCGGAGGAAGTGGCCGCCGCGCTGCCGGAAGAGGAGACGGTATGTGCGTGCAACAGCGTGAGCAAGGGGACTATTTTGCGAGCGATCACTACAGATAAGCTAAAGACGGTGGAAGAGGTGAGGAGCCGGACAAAAGCATCCGGTTCCTGTGGGGGCTGTCGACCGCTGGTGGCTGCACTGGTCAAAAATGCTTTGTCCCGATCGGCAGTTTCCGGAGCTGTAGTTACTCCGACCGCCCAAGAAGTTGTTCCTGTGTGCGAATGTACGCATTACGATCATGATTCGCTTAAGACGGCTATGGCGGCCGCAGTCTGTCGGACTCCAGCGGAAGTCGTGTCCCGTCTCGGCTGGACCAGACAGCAGGGGTGTGAATTATGCCGTCCGGCTGTACTTTATTACTTGGAATCTCTCGGGTTGCGGGATAGATCTGCGTCAAGCCAATTAGTCGCAGGTGTTGCGATCCAGTCCGCCGCACAGCACGGCGGAGAACCAGCCTTTGTCGGTCTGCGTTTTATGGGCCTGAATGCCGAGAATCAGACACTTTCTAAGCCAATTCTGATGCGCGGCGAGGCTTTGGTAGAAGTAGCCTGGATGAGAGAACGGCTGTCGGCTGTCTGGGGAAGCCGCGCGTTGCCGTCACCGATTGCAGTTGCAGTTTGCCCGGGACCGGAGTATCCCGGAGGTGTGCTTGTCCACGACATGGGGCTATCCCGATCGCCAGCAGGCTGGGAGGTTTATGCTGGTGGTCATGCGGAGCATCCGGTTCGCCAGGGACGGCTGCTTGGAGTGGAGGAGGACCCGGAAGAAGCGGTCTTAATGGCTACTGCTTGCTTGCAAATATATCGGCATAACGCACGATATGGGGAAAAAATGTGGGAGTGGATTGAACGGACTGACGTTTTGGTGCTGCGGGAAAGCGTACTCGACGCAGCTCTTCGAAGTGGACTGGCGGGCAGCCTGCGCGACTACAATGCGGACAGGGTAACTGGTTAAGCAGGAATTGTAGCGATTCGTGCGTGTGCAGACAATAAAGTTGTGAAGAATGGAGAGGGGAGACTTTATGTGTCAGTCAGGAGAAGGCAAACCGGAAGCTGGGCTACACGCACCGGCAGTTATGGATACACAGTGCCCGTTTTGTAGCGTGCAATGTAAGATGACCGTTAGTACGTGTACGGAGACACTCGCGGGTATCATCCGTACAGTGTATAAGGCGGAAGGGAAACCTAATGCAGCCTCGCAGGGTAGGCTGTGCATCAAGGGAATGAATGCACATCAGCATGCAACTCATGCGGAAAGGCTGGTACAGCCCCTCATGCGCAAAGCGGGCAGACTTGTTCCAGTCACGTGGGAAGAGGCGATGGATACTGTAGCTAGCAGATTCTCTTCGCTGCTGTCCACGCAGGGTCCCGATGCAATCGGCATTTACGGCGGAGGTTCGCTATCCAATGAAACGGCTTATTTGCTCGGTAAATTTGCCAGAGTGGCTGTAGGTACGCGTTATATCGATTATAACGGGCGCTTCTGCATGTCGGCTGCGGCATCCGCTGGCAGCAAGGTGTTTGGCGTTGACCGCGGACTGACCTGCAGGTTGGCAGATATTCCGTTAGCTCAGTGTATTGTGCTCGCAGGTACGAATATTGCTGAATGTCAACCGACGTTAATGCCTTATTTTCACCAGGCGAAGGAAAATGGCGCGTTTGTCATCGTAATTGACCCGCGCGCGACACCAACGGCGGCGGCCGCCGATCTGCACCTGCAAATCAAGCCAGGTACGGATGCTGTGCTGGCCAATGCCATGCTAAAGGTCATCGTGGATGAAGGATTTGCGAATGAAGAGTTTATCCGCAAGCGGACTAACGGGTTCGAGCAGCTGTTGACTCATTTGAACGGTGTAGATCTGAACGATTCGGCTGCGCTGTGCGGAATTGAGCCGGAGGTGATCCGACAGGCTGCGCGTGCCTTTGGCAGTGTAGGGACGGGGATCGTTTTTACGGCCAGAGGCGTCGAGCAGCAGACGGATGGACATATGGCAGTACGTGCATTTCTTAATCTGGTGCTGGCCACCGGCAAGATTGGAAGGGAAGGATGCGGTTATGGGGCCATCACGGGCCAGGGTAACGGGCAAGGGGGGCGGGAACACGGCCAGAAGGCGGACCAGCTCCCCGGCTACAGATCGATTGAGAATCAAGAGGATCGGGCCTATGTAGCGTCAGTCTGGGGAGTTGAACCGGGCAGTTTGCCGGGAAAAGGAGTGTCGGCCTATGAAATGATGGAGCTAGTTCATCAGAGAGAAATTCAAGCTCTGTTCGTGATGGGGTCCAATCCTGTCGTATCTAATCCGAATGTCCGACTGGTGGAGGAAGGACTGAAAAAGCTGAATCTGTTGGTTGTAGCGGATATGTTCCTTACTGAAACAGCGCAGATGGCCGACATTGTTTTGCCTGTAACATCTTATCTGGAGAATACGGGGACGATGACCAATCTGGAGGGCCGTGTTCTGTTGCGGGAAGCGGCGCGGCCCGCGCCGGGCGAGGCTAGAGATGACTGGAGTATTTTATGTCAAATGGCTGCGAGGCTGGACAAGGGGAGCTACTTCTCGTACAAAGATGCCGAGCATATCTTTGAAGAACTGCGATTTGCCAGCCGGGGCGGTCCTGCCGATTATTACGGGATCACGTACAGCAGGTTGCGTCGTGAGGAAGGGGTATATTGGCCATGTCCGTCTCCGGACGAAGCGGGTATGGATACGATGTTTCGGGAAAGTTTTGCTCTTTCCGATCAAAGGGCGGTTTTTACGGTGGTTGAAAGCCGTGAAGCAGGAGAGGAGACGTCAGAGGAATACCCACTTATTTTGACGAACGGACGCGTGCTGGCTCACTATTTGACAGGCGTACAAACGCGCAGAAGTCCGTCGCTGGCTGCGCGTGAGATTGAAAACTTTGTGGAAATTCATCCACGTACAGCGCGGCGCTGGTATATCAGGGACGGGGAGTGGGTAGAAATCACCTCACAGCGCGGAAGCTTCACGGTGCGCAGCCGAATCAGGCCACATATCCGTGAAGACACGCTCTTCGTACCCATGCATTGGGGCGGGGCGCAAAATGTAAACCGGGCGACCCGAGCAGACCTTGATCCGTTCTGCCGAATGCCCGGCTTTAAAACGACTGCTGTACGCATCCGTCCTCTCCACCTGGCTGTAGAATCGATCAGTGCAGATAGTGGTGAATGGTTTTAGTTCTACAGCATTCCTTTTTCTTTGCATAAAAGGCCAGCCCCTGATATGAGTGCAGGAGCTGGCCTTTTGACCTGTTCAGTTTATGATCCACAATCGCTAGACTGCGTGATGCTCGTACTATAAATGCAATCGGGTTTCGGATATGCTGGCTCCCGTTTTTATTTCTTTTCTGAGCATAGCTTCACGCCAGCGACAATACAAATCCCAGGCGGCCCCGTTTTCCAGCAGCGGTTTGCAGGTGTACAAACCCTCCTCTACGGAGTCGACTCGCGCTGCAACGAACAGCCGGACCGCGCCGTTGAGTAGCACTTGATTCGAAAAAGCTATAGGAGCTGTGCCTTGTAGCACTTCCTCCGTTATGCGCAGCTGCTCAGCGGGGGTCCAGTTATGCTCTGGTACCACCGAATCCAGCCCGTACATTTCCGGATCAATAACCTGCAGTGACACTTCGCCGTTAGCAAGCAGGTAAGTCCGGGTCGGTCGGTCGATGAACAGGTCCTCCGATCCTTCGCTTCCCTGGACGATTAGAGCCCTGCGGTAATTCAGTTTTTGCATCAGTTTCGCCGTTTTGTCGAACACAGTGTTGTGGAAAACGCCGAATACGATATACGGAGAAGCACCGTAATCAACCAATTTCTCAGCTGTGTTTAGCACCGTGCGCAGCCCTAGCTCTTCGCGAATAGTACGCAGCTCTCTCAGAGGTGTGCACCACTGCTCGGAGGTTGCGAATAATACGCCTGTCAGCTTTGCGGCGTGAATGGCGGTTTCGTGTGTCATGTTTTCAGATGTTATCCCTATTTCCTGCAGCAAAAGGGGGAGTGTAATACCCCATTTGGGAGGAAGGGGCGCACTTCCGTGCATTGTCACCGGGACCCCGTGCGCGGCAACTAGAAAAGCGGTGGCAAAGGTGGAGATAAATGATGATTTTCTGCCATCGTAGGGACCTGCGAAATCTATACCCTCCTGCATCGGGAAGCGATGGGCGTATTTGCGACAGACGTTGACGAATGCTTCCAGCTCGGCGATGCTCTCCATTTTGATGCGTTCCGCGGCAAAGAAGGCCCCGATTTGTGCAGGTGTTGCCGACCGGGTCATAATAAGCTCGGCAGCGGTTTCGGCTTCGTTGTAATTCAAATCCCGGGCGCCTCTTTTGCCGCGTCCAACCTCTTTTAATATTTCAATAATGTTCATATTAAGGGCCCCTTTCAAATTTATGCTTTTAGCATTTGCTGTGCTTTGACGATGGAGATGGCCACATCAACGATCCGCTTGCGCTCATTCATTGCTTTTTTTCGCAGCAGATCGTATGCTTCCGCTTCCGGAATGCCGTTTACTTCGCCAAGTATTCCTTTGGCCATGTCAATCCATTTGCGCTCTTCCAGCCGAGCGGTCAGTTGTTTACGTTCACTTAGCCAGTGCTGGCGTTCGAAAAAGCG
Source organism: Paenibacillus sp. 23TSA30-6 (assembly GCF_014858585.1). Lineage (NCBI taxonomy): Bacteria > Bacillati > Bacillota > Bacilli > Caryophanales > Paenibacillaceae > Paenibacillus > Paenibacillus sp. 23TSA30-6. The sequence goes on from NZ_SLTL01000026.1 coordinate 24,036, forward strand.
CTTGGCGCTAAAGTGAAGAGCCCAATTCAGCTCATGTGCTGCCATAGCAGGGATTAAAATGCCGTCGACGGGAACATTGGCTTCACAGGATTCCGTCGATGACAGAGCAGATTCCGGGCTGCACCACCAGAGCAGTGGGATTGCTTTGGCTTGCTCCAGCCTGCCGGACCATGTGCTGATGGCACCGACAGGTATATTCAGTACAGCCGCATCCGCATCATGAATTAGCTGTTTAATTTCAGATGCATCACGGCAGGGTAGCGTCACATATCCGTTGGACTCCAAAAGGTGCTCAGGCCCTGCCTGCCGTGAGGAAACGGCGTGCGCCTGCCCGGATACATGCTCTGAATGTGAGTGAATTACCAACAAGGAACGCAAGCGGGCTCCTCCTTTCTGTAACATAAAGGTAGTTAGCGATGGGGGAAGTCGGATGGTATTTCCTGATAACAAACATGACATGGGTTTTTGTCTGTCTACGTATTTTTTGATCATTATCAAGTGAGAACGGACTTTTAATCCATTTTGGCGTGTTTTCGTCTGAAAATCAATCCAAACTTTATAAAAAAGTGATATTTTACACGTCATAAATATGTTACATGATGATAAAATATAATTTTTCATAAGATAACGCGTAAGGAATATTGACATCTAACTTGAATCATTATATATTGGCTACAGTACTTTTTAATTCCATACTCTGATGGATACAACGGCGTATTCGATGAAACGGCAATGGAGCCTGTTTTCGCATGTGGAGGGATGTTTTGAATTCCCCTATGTGAAGCAGGCTTTTTATGTTTTGAGGATATGAATGGAAGGGGAGTGACCTGATGAACCACATCAAAAAGTTAGTGCTGGTCGGCAACGGAATGGCGGGGATACGCACCCTCGAACATTTGCTGAAGATTGCTCCGGGTGCCTATGACATTACAGTATTCGGGGCCGAGCCTCACCCGAACTATAACCGGATCATGCTGTCCTCCGTTTTGGCTGGAGGGGCTGGTTTGCAGGATATTGTCATCAACGACTGGAGTTGGTATGAAGACAATCATATCCGGTTGTATACCGATGATCCTGTCACAGCCATCGATACGGAAAAACAGCAGGTGACGTCGCGCTCCGGCGTATGCATCTCTTATGATTTGTTGTTGTTGGCAACAGGTTCTAAAGCCTTTATTCTGCCACTTCCAGGGGCCGACAAGGATGGTGTTATCGGCTTCCGGGATATCCGTGACTGTGAAACGATGATGGAGACGGCGAAGACGCACAAAAAAGCAGCCGTCATCGGCGGCGGATTGCTTGGGCTAGAGGCAGCCAGGGGGCTGCTCAACTTAGGGATGGATGTTACGGTTATTCATATTCACGAACATATTATGGATCGGCAACTGGATGAGGCAGCTTCCCTTATGCTAAGGCGCGAGCTGGAGGAGCAGGGAATGACTTTTCTGGTCAATAAGCGGACGGCGGCTATTATGGGCCGTCGTCGTGTGGAAGGATTGAAATTTGCCGACGGCAGTGAACTGGAAGCGGATCTGATCGTTATGGCGGTGGGCATCTTACCAGACATTGAACTTGCGGTGTCGGCGGGAATCCCAGTAAATCGCGGCATTATCGTAAATGATTACATGGAAACAGGCATCCCCGGCATATACGCCGTTGGCGAATGTGCAGAACACCAGGGAATTACCTACGGCCTGGTGGCTCCATTATATGAACAGGGTGGTGTGCTGGCTCAGCGGCTCGCGGGAATGGAGACTCCCGGCTATAGTGGTTCCGTCATTTCGACGAGACTGAAGGTATCGGGCGTAGACGTATTTTCCGCAGGGTGCTATAAGGACGAACCGGGAACGCGTTCCCTTCGATATCAGGATGATATTGGCGGCGTCTACAAAAAAATCGTCATCAAGGAAGAAAAACTGATCGGAGCCGTCCTGTTTGGGGATACGTCTGACGGAGCTATGTTGTTTTCTCTGATCAAAAGTGGCGAGTCGGTGGCTGGCCGTGAGAAAGAGCTATTGCTCGGCTTCAATCCCGGCCAACCAGAAGCAAGTGGCTCCATGATGCTGGAGCAAATGCCAGATGACGAAATTGTATGCGGATGTAATGGTGTATCCAAGGGTGACATCGGTGAGGCGGTTGCGGCTGGCTGCCGGAGCCTTGGGGAGATTAAGGCCTGCACGAAAGCATCGGCATCATGCGGCGGCTGCAAGCCATTAGTGGAGGGACTCTTACAGCTATACGCAGGCGCAGAAACCGGAGAAACGATTAAAGAGGGGATTTGTGGTTGTACGACGCTTGACCGGGAAGCGATCATTGATGGCATTCGGGAAATGGGATTGAAGAGCGTCAAAGAAGTTATGAATGTGCTGGGATGGAACGAACCGGAAGGCTGCACCAAATGCCACCCGGCTCTCAATTATTATCTTGGTATGCTGTGGCCGATGGAATACGCAGATGAAAAGGAATCCAGATTCACCAATGAACGGTACCATGCCAATATCCAGAAAGACGGCACATATTCCGTCGTACCCCGTATTTACGGAGGAGTTACTTCACCTGCGGACTTGAAGAAAATTGCTGCTGTCGCGGAGAAATACAATGTGCCTCTGGTGAAATTTACGGGCGGACAACGTCTTGACCTGCTTGGTGTGAAAAAGGAGGATTTGCCGGGTATCTGGTCCGAGTTGGATATGCCGTCTGGGCATGCCTACGGGAAGACGCTGCGAACGGTTAAGACATGCGTCGGTAACACCTTTTGCCGCTTCGGCACTCAGGACGCTATGGGCATGGGCATCCGGTTGGAAAAGGCATTTGAACGTCTGAATGCGCCATCCAAAGTTAAACTGGCTGTGTCTGGTTGTCCGCGGAACTGCGCCGAAGCGACGATCAAGGATTTGGGCGTCGTCGCTATTGACGGTGGCTGGGGGATCTACGTCGGGGGTAACGGCGGTATTAAGGTACGGGCGGCTGAACTGCTTTGTACCGTTAAAACGGAGGATGAAGTGATGGAATGGACCGGTGCTTACTTGCAATATTATCGTGAGCAGGCGAATTGGAACGAGCGTACAGCCCACTGGGTGGAACGAGTCGGGTTGGAATCCATCAAGCAGGCACTTGCGAATGAGGAGACGAGACAGCAACTGGTGAGCAGAATTGAGGAAACGCTAAGCACGACGACTGATCCGTGGCACGAAATCATTCAAAACGAAGAGCTACGCAAGAATTTTGTGCGGCTGCCAGAGCTTAAGCCAGTAACGGAATAGGGGGCTGATTACAATGGAGACCAACACCACAACCAGCAGAATCAGGATAGCCGATCTGAACGAAATTGACCGACGTGGAGCAAGGACAGTTCGCATTCATAATACAGAGATAGCCGTATTCCGCCTGAGCGACGGCAGCGTGCGTGCGCTTGAGAATCGTTGCCCGCACAAAGGGGGACGGTTATCCGAAGGAATGATATGTGGATCAGCAGTCCATTGTCCGCTCCATGACTGGAAAATCGACCTATCCACCGGAAGGGTGCTAGAGCCGGATACTGGATGTGTGACCGCTTACCCCACGGAGATTGACAATGAGAGCGGAGCTGTTTATATCGTAATCTAAGGATTCTGTGTATATTAAGCTGAGCATACAGAAAAGCCGACCCTATTTTCCGGTCGGCTTTTTATCTTCTAAGTATGATTAACGAAGAATCGCTAAACAATTGACTCAATATGTATAGGTAATCTGTTTTACTCTTCTTATAGTACCCAATTGATCTCTAAATAAACAAAAAAGCCTTGATCATCAAGGCTTTTGACGTATAGGACGGATGGGGATCGAACCCATGACCCTTACCCTGTCAAGATAATGCTCTCCCGCTGAGCTACCGTCCTTCGGTTATTAGATAATATCATGTATTAACGATAAATGTAAAGTAGAAAAATAGAAATTAGATTGTACTTCATTACCATTTTTATATATAATTCAAATTTAGTGAGTTTGCAAATTGAAGCAATGATAAGGGGGGCGGATGATGGCCGCAGAAATTATAAGTGTAACAACAGAGGAGCAGCTACGGGAGGCAATATTGATCCGTACCAAAGTGTTTGTCGAAGAGCAAAAGGTTCCTCTCGATCTAGAAATCGACCATTATGACAAGCTGGGGGAAACTGCACATCATTTGCTGATCTCTGATCATGGTAAGATGGTGGCAACGGGACGCTTGACCTACTATGAGGAAGATACAGCTAAAATGCAACGTATTGCGGTTCTCAAGGAGCATCGTTCAGGGGGTTACGGACGTATATTACTGCTGGCTCTGGAGGAACGTGCGCGTGAGCTGGGGTTACGGCATTCGCTGCTGGATGCTCAATGTCAAGCTGAAAAATTTTACGAGAAGCTCGGTTACGAGACGATTTCGGAAGAACCTTTTGACGATGCCGGGATTCCACATGTGCGTATGCGCAAAAAGCTGTAGGTGGCAGTACAAAGATGCATATAATTCTGCATAGGGTGCATGCTAGTAAAAGTTCCTCCACTATACTATGGATAAGGAGCGATGCAGCATGGCTAATGCAGAACGGGAACAAATTACGGCAGTACGTAAAAACGGTGATGGTGATCTGATGTCATTTCAGACGTCTACCGGACGGGTTTTGGATTACAGTCAGGCTCTGAATGAAATTGAAGCAGGCTCGATTGCCGGGGTCAATGTATTCAAAGCTAAGGATGGAAGTAAACGGATTCGCGGAGATGCTGATGGAGATCCTACGAATAATTTGGATCAGTTGCCGTTGTTCTGACGTTCATTTCAAGCATCTATCGCTAAGCACATAACTACACGCAAGTATATGCCAAAGCCGCCGGGCTCTTTTTCCAGTTGGAAACCCGGCGGCTTTTTGTTATTTCACTTTGTATCCAGTATTATTATTGCTCTGTGCGTTCCAGATCAACAATGTTGTATACGCGCTGCTGCTCCAGAAAGGACATGACTCCAGCCTTTTCCCTGAATCGCTCCATGTCGTCACTATAGTGCATGAGACGAATCCGCTCTTGAAGTGGGATTGGCAAGCTGAGTAGCTCGTCCAACGTCGTATGAACTTCTCCGGCACCTTGTAATTGAACCTCATGCAAAATGCTGCGACAGCCCCGCTCGTGTACCAGTTGATTCAGCAGGCCGGGATCAAAGGTCATATCCGCACTATAAAAAAGACGGTCATTAATGAACAGGGAGTAGCTGTCTTTACCGGGGATATGACGGGTAGGAACGAGTTCAATTTCGATGCCGGATACTAAGCTGGTAGATTCCCCAGGCGTCAGCACGTTTACCTCAAACACATCCTCCAGCTTGTCAATCATGCCTTGCTGTGACATGCCGCCCTTGAGCGTATTTTCCCATAATGGATGAATTAGCGGTTTTGCGATATAAAGCACGGGTTTACGACCATAAAGGATGTTCATTTGGAATCCAAACTCTTCCAGTCCTCCGACATGATCGGCGTGAATGTGGGTAATTAGAATGGCGTCAATTTCACGCAATTGAATGCCCATTCGGTGCAGAGCCAGAGAAGCGGTTGTTCCGCAGTCGATCAATAGCTTGCCTGCTCCGCTGTCCAGCAGTGCGTTATTGTTGTAATAGTTTTTGGCAAAGGCACTGCCTGTGCCTAGCATTTGTATTGTCAGGCTCATCCGTATTTCACCCTCCAGACTTAAATGTGTATAAATCCTCTACAGTCGTATCTTACCATCGATGATGATAGAAATTAAAGATTTCACGCCATATCAAAAACTTTGGACAATTTGTGAAGCACAGCGCAACTTGTGGAACTGAGCTAGGTATAAATGTAAGACAGAAGTTATTTAACAGATGATGATGGAGGGATATCTAGCGATGAAGTGGAGAAAAGTTATGGCCCTAGTGATGGCCTTTTCGATAATGGGAGGGACCGTTATTTCGGCGGAATCCGCCAAGGACCAAGTGAAGCTGATTATTAACGGTGAGGTGTCGAAGGATGGCGCGGTTGTCATTGACGGCAAAACGTATGTGCCCATTCGGGATTTTAACGGGATTGTCAGTTTTGATCCGTCCGGTGGAAAGGTTGTTTTCGACCAACCGAATGTACACATGTTCTTGTTCAAGGGCGATACGGTGTTTGGCAACGTGAATAAAGGTAACAAAGTGAAATTCAATGTATTCAGTCAGATTGATACGTTGAAAGCGGATATCTCCGGAGTGAAGGTAGCGATCACCGATCCTGCGGGTAACGTGAAGGATATTCAGTCTCAGGATATCAGCGGAGCACAAAAGGATAACTTCTGGTTCCGTACAAACGACTTTACGTATGATTTCAAAATAGCAGGGAATTACCGGGTCGGTTTCTACATTAAAGAAAGCAAAGACAGCAGCTATACCCTGGTGTCCGAAAAAGTCATTACAGCGATAAATTAGGCATACCACAAATTGACCTGTATCCTTGATCATGTTACGATACGGGGGAAAATAAAACAATTTGAAGGTAGGTATTTCCATGAGTGATCACAAACATGAACACGGTGAAGCCTGCAACCACGATCATGACCACGAACATGAAGAAATGGTTCTTACGCTAACTGATGAAAATGGCAAAGATGTAGAAATGGTGCTGGTAGAGACCTTTGACGTAGAAAATCACGTTTACGCTCTCCTGCTGGAGCGCGGCAATCCTGAAGCAGACGGCATTATTCTTCGTATGGAAGAAGAAAACGAAGAAATGGTGCTTTACAATATCGAGGACGAAGATGAATGGAAACGTGTTGAAGAGGCTTACAGCGAGCTGGTTGCCCAATACGAATAGTATTGGACCTAACGGCTGCTACAGCTTTGTAAGGTAATGAAAAAGCCCCCGTTTGGGGGCTTTTTTTGTTAAGCTTTTTTAGGATGCTTGTAAGACTTTCCAGACTTGTTAAGGTTCAGGAAGGATTAGGAAATGGCGTCCGTTTCAACAATAACCTTCACTTGATGTACGGTACGGTCCTCCGGCCCTTTTACAGGCAGGCCTACTTCCACATGATCGACAATATAATCAATATTGTCCTGTGAGATCACTTCGCCCGGCAGTAGGATCGGAATACCTGGCGGATATACATAAATGAATTCTGCAATAATGCGTCCAGCAGATTCCTTGAATGGTACCACTTCTGTATCTCCATAAAAAGCGTCTCTCGGAATGAGGGAGAGCTGAGGGATTTCCGGTATCTTTACAACCAACTCATGCTCCTGACCTGTGGAATAGTGCAGAGAAGCCAGCTCACGCAGAGCTTTCAACAAAATTTCAATTTCCTCTTTGGTATCACCAGGGGTCACCAAACAGAGAATATTGTACATATCGCTAAGCTCAACCTCGATGTTGTAGTGATCTCTCAGCCAATTTTCCACGTCGTACCCAGTAAGGCCTAGATGACGAATATGAATGGTGATTTTGGTCGCGTCATAATTATAGGTTGCCTCTGTACCGAGAATTTCACTGCCAAAGCAATATAATCCTTCAATCTTGTTGACCTCTGAGCGGCAATATTCCGCCAAATCAAGGGCGCGTTGTGCTATTTCATGACCGTTAAGTGCTAGGTTGCGTCGGGATGTGTCCAAGGAAGCCAGCAGGAGATACGAAGTGGATGTCGTTGTCAGCATACTGAAAATCGTTTGTACACGCTGTGGGTTAACGTATCCGTTTTTCGTATTTACATTCAAGATCGAGCTTTGTGTCAAGGAACCGCCCAGCTTGTGGACGCTTGTAGCTGACATGTCTGCTCCCGCCTCCATGGCGGACATCGGTAGATCAGGATGAAAATGAATCAGTACCCCGTGAGCCTCATCGACCAGGACCGGCACATTATAGCTGTGAGCGAGATCTACAATTTCTTTTAAGTCGGCGCACACACCGTAATATGTCGGGTTGATAACAAGGACGCCCTTGGCGTCAGGGTGGCGTTCCAATGCCCGGCGTACGGACTTGGTTGTAACCCCGTGGTGAATACCGAGATTCTCATCACTGACTGGAGAAATGAATACTGGTTTTGCACCAGCAAAGATAATGGCAGACATTATGGATTTGTGTACGTTTCTGGGTACAATAATTTTATCACCTGGCAAGCAAATGGACATAATCATGGTGATGATGGCTCCGCTTGTCCCCTGTACACTGTAGTAAGTATAATCTGCTCCGAAGGCATCTGCTGCAAGCTTTTGGGCTTCTTCGATGACACCTGTTGGTTGATGCAGATCGTCCAATGGAGCGATGTTGATCATATCTATGGAAAAGGCATTATCCCCCATAAATTCGCGAAATTCCGGATCTGCTCCGACTCCCTTTTTATGACCTGGGATGTGAAATTGAACCGGGTTGCTTTGAGCGTGCTTCTTCAAAGCAGTAAAAAGCGGGGTGTTGCTTTGATTCATTAGTGTTGTCACAACCTTTCGTGCAGGATTTCGACAATCCTGTGCAAGTGATAATAGAACAAAATTGAGTATAGCAGTTTGAAGTAGGAATGCAAGCGGTTGAGGGCGCATTTATTTACGAAAGAGTGGAGTAGGCGGAGAACCCGGTCTTTATAGCCAAAAAACGAAGGTGGAGGATGTGGATTAGATGAGGCAAATAGGACGAAAAAAAGCTCTGCAGCGGTTGTGGACTCCTTTTTTTACTGAATTGTGGGTTTTGGTATTTCTGGTCGAATTTATGAAAGGATCTCTTCTGGTATCCATCCTGCCGGTATATATGGGAGAAACGCTTGGTTTGTCGGCCGGGATTATTGGTTTGGCCTTTTCGCTTCAGTATTTTGGAGACAATGCGTTCCGGGCACCGGCGGGCTGGATGGCTGAACGGCTCGGCTACCGTGGAACGATGTCGACCGCACTGTTGTTTACGCTTGTAGCGATTATTATGCTGAGCGTACTGACAGAGCCCGTGTGGCTCGTCGTCGCGTGTCTGCTGCTCGGTCTGGGTACTTCTCCGCTCTGGCCTTGTGTTATGACCGGAACGACCGAAATGTCCGGGCCTAATAACAGCAATGGTGCGGCGATGGGCACATTGGAAATTGCGTCCATGGGCGGAACAGGAATGGGGCCGCTTGTTATGAATTTCGCTATGGCACATTATGGTCATTCTTACGGAATGGTGTTTATGATTTTGACAGGATGCAGTATTGTGCTGTTGTTGGTCTCCCTAATGCTGCCCGGACGGAAAGAGTCTGCCGACAAAGGAGCGCTGCAACGGAGCGCTTTGGTGTCCTCCGACGGTCTTGCAAAACAAAAGCTGAAGCTGCTGGGAGGAATCAAGGAGACGATCATTACACTCAAAACAAAACTAAATGTAAACCCGTTGATTTACCCGGCGCTGTTTTTGCAATCGTTTGTTATCGGTCTAATCAGCCCGGTATTGACGCTGTACGCCCGTACGGACCTCGGGATCTCGCCGAATTTGTACAGTGTACTTCTAATTGCTGGCGGCGGGGTAACGGTGCTGGCGCTTATTCCTTGCGGAAAGCTGGTGGATCGGCTGGGAACAGAATACTTTTTGCACGCCGGTTTTTTACTTGCCGGGATTACACTGTTTTTCTTTTCCGCCGTCCGATCCATTCCGCTTGTGTTTGTATCCGTAGCCCTTATCGGCTTGGGCTATGCGCTCATTTTGCCTGCATGGAACACGTTCCTCGCCAAATTGATCCCAGAAAGCGAGCGAGCGACGATATGGGGCTTTTTTCTGACACTCCAAGGTTCAGGTATGGTCATCGGTCCGCTCGTTTCAGGAGTGCTGTGGGACCGCGCAGGACACACAGCTCCATTTATCATCAGCGGAGTTGTAATGCTGCTCATGTTCGGCTGTCATCTGGCTTTGGCACGTAATCCGCGCAGAAAGACGGCTGAAGCCTGATTGGTAGCTTGATTAGCCAATACCGGTTACTCTTTCGGAAAAGCCATTCGGTACAGCGGCAGCAAACGCTCAAAAGTGGAACGCACTGTGTGTAGCAGCGCAGCCCCGTCACCGACGAGCTGGTCGTCCCGGTCAATACGGATACCACACATGACCTCGGCTTTTTTAACCTGTTGCAGCTTGTCAATGATCGTTTGAAAATCCTTCTCGTCCATTTGTTTTTGCTCCGTACCTTCCGGGGCCATATGATCCATGGACCAGTAAAAATGATCAGGTAGGCTAGTGCGGACATCGCTCAGGTTGGCTTTGAGTGCCTGGGCAAACGTGGTTTTGTTCGGGCTTTCATAAATAATTGCGAAAATGATGAACAGATGAGAAGAAAACATCCCTACCTCAAAATGTGGCAACGCCTTGTATCCACGCTTGTTTGCCGCCCAAGCTACCCAGGAATCCTTGGGCGGATTTACTTTGCGCCGTGCATGCTTTGCAACGTGAACGTGCATAGGCTCGCCACACAAGTCCGTCAGGAAAGGAGCCAACTCCGCACCAATCGCTTCCAGTTTGGGTCGAACCTGTTCAATCAGTACCTCCATGCGAGGCTCCAGCCCCGGTATTTCAAAAACATCAAAGTCCTTTGCTGTAAATCCATTGAACGTCATACCTTTTCCTCCTGTAACTGGGTTAAGCCATTTCGTGTGGCGTAATATGTCCGATTATAGCATAACGTCAGCAGGCTTGACCGACTTTAGGCCGGGTTTGGGACAAGCGCATAAGGCAAAAGTAGGATTGTGCGTTGTTACTCATAAAAATAGGTCAAATAACCAAGTACCCTTACATAAAATGAAGTATAAAATAGAGCAAGGGAAGATCAAGCGGAAAAGCCGCAGGCTTGCTGTAGCCGGACTTCTTGAATCGGACTTGAAAAAGGAGGGAATGCCGTGAACAAGGGCTGCGAGGTAGAATATTGCAATCTGGAGCTCCGGTTTAGCCGTCGGCATATCCATAATCTGATCAAGGATTTGATATCGGAAGGGTATTCGCTGTACTGGAGCGAGGATGAGTCATACCTGGTGCTGTCGGTAAGAACCGGGCGCAAGCTGGTGAAGCTTCGTTTTCAACAATTACGTACAGGACACTACAAGTTGGCCGGAGATTATGTGATCCGCGATGCCAAGCTGGCTGAGTGGTTGGAAAAGCTGATTGGAAGCACCCGAGGCCATGCCATTGTCAAAAGAGTCAAGGACCATCATATTTTGGTGGAAAATATTTTGTTCGGTGAGGTCATTCGTCTGGTCGAGGTTACTGGTTTTAAGCAACGCGTTATTTATCAGAAGGGACCAGTGCTGTCAGCGCAGGAGATGGAGGAAATGTATATTTCCAATGAGGGAGAGACCCGACTACTGCTGCTCAGAATGCAAGTGGATGATGAATTGGAGAAGCTTTTCACGGCAATGACAGAGGGAGATACGACCAGAGCCGAGAACTGCCATGAACGCCTGCAAGCGCTATCCCGCCAACTGTTAATGATGGAAGCATAATGATGAGAGAATAGCGTAATTTAAAACGAATCATTATGGGTTAAAAAATGCGTGGTGTTAAGGACCAGTCAAACGTTTTTGCTTAAATCCGTAGATACTGTGCAGATTTGGGTATAACTGAACACCTCATGAAAATGGGGTGTTTTGATCTGCGAATAGACAGGGGTTCACTTCTGACACCAAAAACGTTAAAATAGAATTGCACGTGTTCCGATTCACATAAAGTGTAATGCGGTAAAGCGGCGATATAGAATAAAAAATATGTTGCAAAGGATGAGGAACCAGATGGCAAAACAGCAGATTGGTGTGATCGGCCTGGCGGTAATGGGTAAGAATTTGGCCCTTAATATTGAGAGCAGAGGCTTCACCGTCTCGGTATTTAACCGCTCTCCCGAAAAAACGCATGATCTTATCAAAGAAGCAGAAGGTAAGAAACTGACGGGTACTTTCTCCATTGAAGAATTTGTGAACTCACTGGAATCGCCCCGTAAAATCCTGATCATGGTTCAAGCTGGTAAAGCAACGGATGCCACGATTGAGCAGCTTGTGCCTCATCTGGACAAGGGCGACATTATTATAGACGGAGGCAATGCCTACTTCCCTGATACACAGCGCCGCAGTAAGGAGCTGGAGGAAAAAGGATTCCGCTTTATTGGTACAGGCGTATCCGGTGGCGAAGAAGGTGCCTTGAACGGTCCTGCAATTATGCCGGGTGGACAAGAAAGTGCCTACAAGCTGGTAGAGCCGATTCTGACGGCAATCTCTGCCAAAGTAGAAGGCGACCCTTGCTGTACATATATCGGTCCTGACGGTGCTGGTCACTATGTAAAAATGGTGCATAACGGTATCGAGTACGGCGACATGCAATTGATCGGTGAGGCTTATCACCTTTTGAAATCGGTCCTGAATGTGAATGCGGAAGAGCTTCATGAAATCTTCACAGAATGGAATAAAGGCGAGCTGGACAGCTACCTGATCGAAATCACGGCTGACATCTTCTCCCAATATGATTCCGAAACAGGCAAACCAATGGTAGACGTTATTCTGGATGCGGCAGGTCAAAAAGGTACTGGTAAATGGACAAGCCAAAGCGCGCTGGATCTGGGCGTTCCATTGTCCATGATCACCGAATCTGTATTCTCCCGCTTCCTGTCTGCTATGAAAGACGAGCGTATTGCGGCAAGCAAAGTGCTGAGCGGTCCTAATGCTGAATCCTTCAGCGGGGACAAAAAAGAATTTATCGAAAGCGTACGTAAAGCATTGTTCGCAAGTAAAATTGTGTCTTATGCTCAAGGCTTTGCACAAATGCGTGCAGCTTCCGATGAATACGATTGGGATTTGAAATACGGAAAAATCGCTATGATCTTCCGCGGCGGTTGCATTATCCGTTCGCAATTCCTGCAAAACATCAAGGATGCGTATGACCGCGATCCTGCTCTGAAAAACCTGTTGCTAGATTCCTACTTCAAAAATGTAGTAGAAACTTACCAAAACGCATGGCGTCAGGTGATTTCCGTAGCTGTATCTCAAGGTATTCCAGTGCCAGGCTTCTCCAGTGCGCTTGCATACTATGACAGCTACCGTACTGAGCGTCTGCCAGCAAACTTGCTGCAAGCACAACGTGACTACTTCGGTGCGCATACGTTCAAACGTGTGGACAAAGAAGGCGTATTCCATCACCAATGGTTCTAATGAACTGGCGAAAATGCTAGGATAACAGCAATGTAATACAACGGAAGCTTCTTTTGCCCTCTGTGGCGGAGGAAGCTTCCGTTTTTCTTTAGTGGATTGTCTAAGCTTTCGGCACTGTGGTATGATAGGAATAGTTATTTTAACACATCACCGCGTCTAAGCTTTGAGTCACGACAAAAAAGACGGGAAGATCCCGTCTCATTTGGTGGGCAACATTTTACTGCTCTTGTGACCATTGCAGCATACCGCCGGTCATGTTAGTGCAGCCTTCATAACCGAGCTGTTGTAAATATTCGCAGGCTCGTTCGCTGCGATAACCGCTCCGGCAAATAAAGATAATTTCACCGGTACGTTCAATTTCCTCAAGACGACTTGGAATCTGTCCGAGCGGAATATGCTTGGCACCGTCAATCATGCCTTCCGCTACTTCTTCTGCCTCGCGAACGTCGATCAATTGCAGTTGTTCTCCTGCTTGCAGGCGTGCGCGAAGCTCAGAAGGTTCAATCAGGGCGATTTGCGTCATGGCTGGACCTCTTTTCTAATGTAAAATGGGTGCTGCGTGTGTTATTGACGTGTGCAAAACATCACACTCTCTATGTATGATAGCGAAGCTATCTCTAAGCTGTCAATCTGGCTAATCCTAAAGGCGTGTATAGATTAATGAATCGCCGGGATGAAACTCGGGCAGGCTTTGCTTGATATTCAGTGTTTTTTTCTGGTGGTGAAATGAACATCACAGCTTGTATAATTAACGTAAACTAGGATGGTTTGAATCGAAAAGGAGCATGTACATTATGGATGTTATCGTTAGACCTACCCCTTCGTTGCAAGGGGAGATTGGGGCCTTGTCCTCCAAAAACTACACTACACGCTATTTGCTGACAGCAGCGCTTGCCGATGGACGAAGTACCATTTATTTTCCGGCACACAGTGAGGACAGTGATGCTATGCGTCGTTGTATCGCTGATTTGGGGGCAGTGCTGGAAGAGGATGGTGAAAAAATAGTCATTACGGGCTTTGGCAGCCATCCTCGTGCTGTGAAGGAACTCAATGTAGGTAACGCCGGAGCAGTGCTTCGTTTTTTGATGGGGATCGCATCGCTGTGCCCGGATGTTACTTTCGTCAATACATATCCCGATTCGCTGGGAAAACGACCACATGATGATCTGATCGACGCATTGGGTCAACTGGGTGTACAGGTAGATCATCGTGAAGGTAAGCTTCCGATCCGCATTCAGGGCGGTCAGCCCAAAGGCGGCAAAATTCAGGTATCCGGTTCGGTTAGCTCGCAATATTTGAGCGCCTTGCTATTCCTCACGCCGTTATTGGAGGAAGATAGCGAAATTGAGGTACTGCATGATCTGAAATCCAAGGTGGTTATTGGTCAGACGCTGGAGGTGCTCCAAGAAGCAGGCATTATCATTCATACAAGTGATGATTACATGTCTTTCCGTGTGCCGGGACGACAATCTTATCAGCCACGCACATATACCGTGCAGGGCGATTACCCGGGCAGCGCCGCGGTGCTGGCGGCGGCTGCGGTCACGAACTCGGATGTCACCATCCATCGGCTAAAGGAGCAGAGCAAGCAGGGAGAACGTGCTATTGTAGATGTGCTTCGTATGATGGAAGTATCGCTGACGCACGAGAACGACACCGTCGTCGTGAAGGGGAATGGTCGTTTGAAGGCCATTGAATTTGACGGCGATGCTGCAACCGATGCTGTGCTGGCGATGGTGGCTGCGGCTGTATTTGCTGACGGCACGTCCCGTTTTTATAATGTGGAAAATTTGCGGTACAAGGAATGTGATCGCATTACCGATTATTTGAACGAACTGACCAAGGCCGGAGCTCGGGTGGAGGAACGTCAGGCTGAAATTATCGTACATGGCAGACCGGAGGGGGTTGAAGGCGGTGTTGAAATTAACGCGCATTTTGACCACCGTGTTATTATGGCTTTGACAGTTGTCGGTCTGCGGGCACAGAAACCGCTGGTGATCAAGGATGCGCATCATGTTGCCAAATCATATCCGCAATATTTTGACCATCTGACGACGCTTGGCGCCTCTGTAGAGTGGGTAAAATAAAAGTAAGTTTTAGAAGTGGACAGGAGGGGAAAGGATGGCTTTTGCAAATCCGTCAAGGGAAGAGATCAAAAGCATTTTGGAACAAGTAGGCAACATTGCGGTTGTAGGTTTGTCTGATAAATCAGACCGGACCTCGTATATGGTGTCTTATGCGATGCAAAAGCGGGGATACCGTATTATTCCGGTTAATCCTGCGGCAGCGGGGCAAACGATTTTAGGAGAAACTTGCTATGCAAGTCTCGAAGAAGTACCCGAGCCTGTCGAGCTGGTCAATGTATTCCGTCGCAGTGAGTACTGCGCGGAGGTTGCTCGTGAGGCGGCTGCTATAGGTGCGAAGGTTTTGTGGCTTCAACAGGGCATTATCAGCCAGGAAGCCGCTGACATTGCGCAGGAGCATGGAATGACGGTTATTATGGATCGTTGCATCAAGGTAGAGGATTCCATAACCCAAGCAGTACGTAAAGGATAATCTGGACATGAAGAAAAACCTTCACCCCTATGAAATACGGGGAGAAGGTTTTTGGTGTGTGGAAATTGGGCTATATTATGCTTACAGGAATCCATATAATGTATGTATGCCATTTTTGTGATATTATCTTGGTGAATGAGCTCAATCGACAGTATTGAGACGCTGATCTATACCCTCAAGTCGAGAGTCCATACCATCCAGACGTGAAGCAAGAGAATCGCTTTGACAAAAGTATTTATTCGACTTACCATCAGGGATAGAAAGGAGAGGAATGCCATGAATTGGCTCGGATCCTTACAACAGCTTGGTCGGGCTGTCATGCTCCCGACGATGGTGTTACCGGCTGCTGCTATATTACTAAGTCTCGGCAGCCTTCCCTGGTCCACGTGGGGATTTCCAATGGTGTCTGAAATGGCTAATGCAGCAGGGCGGGGGATTTTTTATTTTTTGCCGTACTTGTTTGCGGTTGGTGTAGCACTCGGCATGTCGAATCAGGCAGGTCAGGCAGGACTGGCGGCATTGGCTGGTATGGCTATATATGATCAGGTCACATTGAGATTTGGAAACGGACTCATTCATCCCGCGACGCTCATTGGCATCATTTTGGGTGTCATTTCAGGGGTGGCGTATAACCGCTTCAAAAGCATTAAGCTGCCTGAGGTACTCCAATTTTTTGGAGGGACTCGATTTGTTTTACTGCTGATTGGCTTGTTCTCCGCTGTGTTCGCAGGACTGATGCTGATAGTGGCACCACTCATTCAGAAAGGATTGCAATTTATAGCAGGTCTGGAATTGAGTCTGGGCGGCTTCGGATTGTTTATTTACGGTATTTTGTATCGGGTGCTGGCGGCTTTTGGCCTTCATCATCTGCTTAATAATATATTCTGGTTTCAACTAGGTACATATAAAACACCGTCAGGCGACATAGTGCAGGGGGATTTACCCCGATTTTTTGCTGGCGATCCGACGGCGGGCTATTTTATGTCAGGGTTGTTTCCGATTATGATGTTTGCGATTCCAGCCATTGCGCTGGCGATTATTCAGGAAGCGCGTGAAGATTTGAAACCGAAGGTGCAAAAGACGTTTTTGACTGCTGCACTCGTCTGCTTTTTTACTGGTGTATCAGAACAAATTGAGTTTGCATTTTTGTTTGCTGCTCCTTATTTGTTCCTCGTTCATGCAGTTATGTCAGGTCTGGCCATGTGGCTTACTTTTGAGCTGGATATTCATCACGGTTTTTCATATTCAGCGGGTTTTATAGATTACGTACTCAATTTCCATCTGTCACATAACGCCTGGTTGTTGATTCCGTTAGGCGTGGCGTATGGGCTGGTGTATTATGTGCTATTCCGCTGGGCGATTCGGAGGTTCCGTATTCCCACTCCAGGCCGCGAGGAAGGTTCGGTTCTGGAGGATTGGGCAGGCAATATTCCCTACAGCGCACCGCTCATTTTGGAGGCGCTTGGAGGGAAGGAAAATATTGTTCGGGTGGAAGCCTGCATTACACGGTTGCGCCTTACCGTCCACAATGACCGGCTGATTGATACCGGAGCGATAAAAGCTTTGGGCTCGGCTGGACTCATCAACCTGGGAGGGGGCAACTTGCAGGTTGTGTTCGGGACGTATTCGGAACTGATTCGTGAGGAAATCGCGAAGCTTATGGAGCGTGATCTTCCTCAAGTGTTGTTCAACGCCCCTGTGCATGGAAAAATGCTGCCGATTCACGAGGTACCGGACAAAATTTTTGCAACGAAGCTGGTCGGGGACGGAGTTGCTTTTGTTCCCGAACGAGGTGAACTTGTGTCTCCGGTGTATGGTACGGTTATGCATCTGTATCCGACCATGCACGCTTTAGGCATCTCTACACGAGAGGGAATTGAGGTTCTGCTTCATATAGGGATTGATACTTCACAGCTAAAAGGGAATTTTACTGCTATGGTAGAAGCAGGCGATACGGTGGAACCGGGACAATTGCTGATCAAATTTGATTTGCAGGCACTGCGGGAACAAGCTCCATCGTTAGTGACCCCCATGGTCATTACGAACCCGGATCGCGTGAAGTCATGGAGCTTTGCTCCGTTTAAAACAGTGAAAAAAGGTCAGGCCTCGGTAATGTCCGTTGTGCTGCATGACAGGAATGTTGGAGGGGTAGAGACATGATAGAAGGCATCGGCGCCGCCGCAGGTGTGGCAATCGGGAAGGCTTTTGTCCTGCCGAGCTGGGAGTGGGATTTACCTGAGCAGAAAATGGATGCGGTGGATCTCGCAAAGGAATTCGAGCGTTTGTATGAAGGGATCCGCACATCCAAAAGTGAAATCCAGTTTATTAAGGATGAGTTTCGGGAAATGGTGGGACCGGAGGAATCCAGCATTTTTGATGCGCATCTGGCTATATTGGAGGACCCTGAATTCATGAACGAGGTTCGTGGAATCATCGAGCGCCAATACAAAGCAGCCGAGGTAGCTGTTAAGGAAGCAATTGATCATTTTGTGACGATGTTTGATCTGCTGGATGATGAGTATATGAAGGAGCGGGCAATCGACATCAAGGATGTGGGGAACCGACTGCTCAAGCATTTACTGGGTGCGCCGGAAGTAACTCTTCCGAAGGACACACAGCCTTACATTCTGGTAGCCAAGGAGCTTTCTCCGTCTCAATCAGCCCATTTGAATCCAAGCTATGTATTAGGAATTGTGACTATGAACGGGGGCAAAACATCGCATTCCGCGATCATGGCCCGTGCGATGGGTATTCCGCTCGTTTCGGGACTGGAGAGCAACCTCAATTTACCTGTCCAGACGGGGGATATGATGGTTGTCGACGGAGACTTGGGTAAGGTTTATGTGGACCCGGAAAAATCCATTATTGATCATTATACGGCATTACGTGATGAGCAGCGCCGCAGAAAAGAACAGCTTCAGGTGCTCGCTTCCGTGGAAGCCGTGACCAAGGATGGAACTGAACTGAGGCTGGCAGCTAATATCAGCTCTGTCAAGGAACTGGAGGCGGCATTGAAGCATGGAGCGCAGGGTGTGGGACTGTTCCGCACGGAATTTTTATATATGGATCGAAACTCCGCACCGGATGAAGATGAGCAGTATGAAGTGTATCGGCTGGTAGCAGAAAAGGCAGGAAACCACTCCGTTGTTATCCGTACATTGGATATCGGCGGGGATAAGCCGTTGGACTATCTTCAACTGCCGGAGGAGGAAAATCCGTTTTTAGGCTATCGCGCTATACGTATCAGTCTCGATTGGAAGGAATTATTCAAGACTCAATTGACAGCTATTTTACGTGCTAGTGCGGCAGGGAATATCAAGGTTATGTATCCTATGATTTCATCGGTGGAGGAGATCCGTCAGGCGGATGCGATCTTGAAGGAAGCTATGGCGGATTTGGATGCGAGAGGCCTTGCCTATAACCCACATATCCAGCAAGGGATTATGATCGAGGTGCCAGCGGCAGCAATGATTGCCGATCTGCTGGCGGCTGAAACGGATTTTTTCAGTATAGGCACGAATGATCTGGTACAGTATGTGCTGGCCGTAGACCGCATGAACGAGCAGATTGCGCATATGTACCATCCATACCATCCGGCGGTGCTGCGGATGCTGCGTATGACGGCGCAGGCTGCTCATCAGGCAGGGATTGATGTGAGTGTGTGCGGTGAAATGGCAGGAGATGAACGTTCCATTCCCCTGTGGCTGGAGCTGGGAATACATCAGCTTAGCATGTCTCCCCAGTCCTTGCTGCGAGTCAAGCATCGTGTACTGAACACGTCCGCAGCAGAGGCAACGCTGGTTGCCCAGGCGTGCTTCAGCATGTCTACCGGCGCGGCGATCGAAGACAAGCTGACCGCAGTTAATGTCGGCTATATTCCGGCTGGGCCAGGACGCCAGTAATTATGCACTAATTGTGCATTTTGTTTTGAAATAAAAAAAGCACCTTCAAAACCACATTAGCCATGGTTTTGAAGGTGCTTTTGCTCATTTTATTGGAACTGACTTATTTCTGAGCATTGTTTGCCAACAGATCGCAAAACGCTTTTCCATATGGCGGAAGGTCAGGCGGGCGGCGGGCAGATACGATATGTCCGTCCGTCACGACAGCCTCGTCCTTCCAGATGGCGCCTGCGTTTTCCATATCATCACGGATACCCGGTGTGGATGTTACAGTGACACCGTCCAAAATTTTGGCGGAAATCAGGACCCAGCCTGCATGGCAGATTTGCCCGATAGGCTTTTGGGCGGCGTGAAACTCCTGTACAAGTTGAATCACCTTGGGATAGCGGCGCAGTTTATCGGGCGCCCAGCCTCCGGGGACAAGAATCCCGTCATAATCGCGGCTGTTCAATTCCTCAAAGGCATATTCCGCTTCAGCAGGTACGCCATATTTTCCAATATATATTTTGCCCTTTTCAGCACCGGCCAAATGTACTTCTGCGCCTTCTTCACGAACACGGTACACAGGGTACCATAGCTCCAGATCCTCGAATTCCTCATCTACCAGGGCGATAACCTTTTTTCCGGCAAGTCTTGACATCCAACCATCCTTTCGTGCGTCACATGATGACACCTCTGTTTTGTAATCTGTACTTTTACATCTTAAGAAAAAGAACGCCCGAAGTCCATTCCTTCGCAGATTCTTATGTTAGTAGTCTGCTCTTTGACAGCAATTGTCGTCATTTTCTGACCCGCCGAAGCTTTGGTAATTTGTTCATAGCTTCAATCTGTGGAAGGATTTGAGGTCCCAAAGTCGAAATAAAACAAGGTATGATAGTTTTAATGGAGTTTACAAATATTTTATAGACTAGTAGATAGATATATCTGGATTCTGATGAGATCCTCATATAGTTTGATCCTACGTAATGAGGTGGTTAAATGCATAAGCAATGCCAATGCGGTAAACCGATGGGGCTGGAGTTGAGAAAGGTGATATATGCGGACAAGGTTGAAATTTTACATGTTCCCGTATTTTCATGCCCTTCGTGCTTCTCGAGTGAGGTTTTGCAGCACGTGACGAAGGACATCAAGGAGCTGTTACAAAATTTGGGGAGCAAGCCTAATGCTCGGCGTATTTCCTTTGCCCGTAACAACGAGCTGGCAGAAATTATACGCAAGCTGGTGCTGGAGGAAGCGGACAATCCCAATGTAGACTGGCAATCCTCATTGGAGGAGCGAATGGAGCTTCGAATCAACCTGCTGCTGGACCTTTATCGTTATGCGAGAAGTCTGGGAGATGAGGATTGGATGAACGATGTACAGAAAAGATTGGTGCAATTATCCGGTTTTACCAGTGAATCGGTGTTTATGAATACAAAAAACTAAAAAAATGAAAATTTTCATGGTCACCATTGGATTTTACATGTTCTTTTTGTTACGATGTGAATAGGCCATACGACAAGACACAGAAAGGAATGTATATCCAATGGTGACGATGACGAAAATGACTACTGTTCAACAATTAAATTCGGCACTGGAAGCGTCATCAGACAAGCCGCTGCTTCTCTTTAAACATAGCACACGCTGTCCGATTAGTTCCCGCGCACATCAGGAGATGGAATCCTACTTGCAAGGCACTCCCGACGAAAATATTGAATACGGTATCATTTATGTAGTAGAAGACCGGCCGGTGTCCAATGAGGCTGCGGACAGGCTCCAGGTGAAGCATGAATCGCCGCAGGCCATCTTAATAAAGGACGGAGAGGCTGTCTGGCATACATCCCATTCGAATATTACAGCCCATGCGCTCCACGATCATCTCACATAGGCAGAATGAGCGCAGTCGTTGCATAAAGTAGTATTTTGTCGTATCATGGTTCTAATTAGTTGATCTAGGATTCGGTTGAAAATTTATTGGCAATGGAGAGAAGGAATGTGACGGTAACGATCTATGATGTAGCTCGCGAAGCCGGTGTCTCAATGGCCACGGTATCCCGCGTAGTTAACAATAATCCTAACGTAAAACCTCAGACCCGCAAAAAGGTGTATGAAGCGATTGAACAATTGGGATATCGCCCGAATGCGGTGGCTAGAGGTCTGGCCAGCAAGAAGACAACGACCGTTGGTGTGGTTATTCCGGATATATCGAACTCAATTTTTGCAGAAATTGCGCGCGGTATTGAGGATATTGCGAATATGTATCACTATAATATTATTTTGTGTAATGCCGATAAGCGGAAAGAAAAAGAGATTCGTGTCATCAATACGCTGCTTGAAAAGCAGGTTGATGGACTTCTGTTCATGGGCGGCACAGTAACGGACGAGCATATTCAGGCGTTTCATACGGCTGCGGTTCCTATCGTTCTGTGCGCAACGAGTGATGAGAAAGGCAGCTATCCTTCGGTTGATATTGACCATGAAGCCGCTGCTTTTGATGCAGTGAATACATTGATCCGCCACGGGCACCGTCAAATCGCGATGATTAGTGGTACTCTTCAGGACCCTGCGAACGGCTATGCACGTTTCCAAGGCTACAAGAGAGCGCTGGAAGCAGCAGGAATGGAGTATCAGGAAGATCTCGTGCGAATTGGGAACTATCGTTATGAGTCCGGTGTGGAGGCAATGAAGTATTTCCTGGGCCTCAAGAAAAAGCCAAGCGCAATTTTTGCGGCTACGGATGAAATGGCAATTGGTGCGATTCATAGCATTCAGGATGAAGGCTTGAAAGTACCGGACGATTTCTCTGTCATCAGTGTGGACAATATCCGTATGGCTTCCATGGTTCGTCCGCAGCTTACGACAGTAGCGCAACCGATGTACGATTTGGGTGCAGTAGCGATGCGTTTGCTGACCAAGCTGATGAAGAAGGAAAATGTGGAAAATCCTCGCGTCATTTTGCCGCATGAAACGATTTTGCGGTTGTCGGTTAATTATCTAGACTAGACAGATTTGTTAACAGGATAGACCTTCGATGAAAGCTCCTTTAATGGAGCTTTTTTCGTGAATACATAGTCCATAATGCACATCATTAAACAAAGAATAGAGGGATTTGAGATGAGTCGAATTTATGGATTAATTGGTGCCATGGATGAAGAAATTGAACTGCTGCTTGCTGCAATGACTGAAGTTAGTAAGTCGGTCAAGGCTGGAATCACCTATACAAAGGGAGTCATTCACGGTCAACAGATTGTCGTATGCAAGTCCGGTGTAGGTAAGGTCAATGCTGCGGTAACAACACAAATCCTTATCGATAGCTTTGGAGTAGAACAAATCATATTTACAGGAGTGGCAGGGGCGGTGCATCCGGATTTAAATATTGGGGATATCGTGATTTCCTCCACATGTATGCAGCATGATATGGATGTAACGCCTTTGGGTTATGCCAGAGGGGTCATTCCTTATCAGGATACCTCGGAGTTTGCGGCTGATCCTGATCTTGTTCGTCTGGCTGAGCAAGCCTGTCAATCCTTCGGCGATCGTTATATTGTCGGCAAGGTGCTTTCCGGTGACCAGTTTGTCGCCAGCCGTGAGCTGGTAGCTGCATTGCATCAGGAGATGGACGGTGCTTGTACCGAGATGGAGGGCGCAGCAGTGGCTCAGACAGCCCATATGAACGCTGTGCCTTACGTTGTCCTCCGCTCTATGTCTGATAAGGCAGACGGATCTGCCCACGTTAATTTTGGCGAATTTACAGTAGCATCTTCCCATCGTTCGCATCGAATTGTGGAATATATGCTGAAGCATTTGGGTTAGAAGGCTAGTGGTGTAACATTTTAATACATGAATCTTCTCACAAACCGGATACGGTCAAATTGTTCCTGTGATGTGAGGGGGACATCCTCTCCCATTCGGACCATTAGGCAATTCGCCGGGTGGGAGCATATTTCAGGATCATCCGTAGCGTACCAGACCATATCCACCGTTTTCATCAGACGTTCCATCATGCGGCGGTATTCCCATACGGAGAGACCGCTGCCTTTTAAATCCCAATGCCAATAGTACTCAGTCGTAAAAATGATATAGGATTCCAGTTGTCCGTCCTCAAAGGCGACCCGAATCATTTGGCTTCCCAGACCCAGTCCGCGATATTCGTCGGCTACCTCAATCGCTCCAAGTTCCAGCAGGTCCTTCATTCTGGCTTCGGACCAGCGTTCCATCTCATCCGGATAGTGAAAAGTCACGTATCCGAGAATGGTTTCCCCGTCATGAGCGATGATAATCCTGCCTTCCGGCAGTCCCGAAATATCCACCAGCGCGTCGAATTGCTCCTTCGGCTTGCGAAAGGCGTCGAGATGTGGATGCATTTGAAATGAACGCAGTTGTTCAGCGGATACGGGGCCTTCTACGTAGATCCTTTGCCCGTTATGACTCAGCGTGTCCAAATGGTGCAGTTTTAAATGCTGCATACATGCGCCTCCTTGTTTACCGTGACCTAGCTCCCCATATCCCCTACTTATAGCAAAAAAACAAATAAATGAAAAGGATGGTCGTCACATCCTCACCTATGATATACTGTTTTAGACATAAATTGTTCACAATTAGTCGCTTTTATCAGATGTTAAACAAAGGAATTGACATGCTTGTATTGAATTTGTAAGCGTTATCATGTTCTGTATTATTCTCATTATATCGTGAGGAGGCTGAACGCATGAAGATTGAAGAACTCCAGGCTGTAGTTCCCACATCCAACATGGGCCCGTATGAACAAGCTTACAACCGCTTTCAGTGGGAAGATGCAGAGCGTCATTTTACGTGGTATGAATCAGGCAAGGTGAACATGGCGCACGAAGCGATTGACCGGCATGTAGAGGAAGGGAGAGGTGACAAAACGGCGCTGTTGTATTGTGACGCGAACCGCCATGAAGCCTACACCTTTTCTGAGTTGCGTGCCAGCTCCAACAGGTTTGGCAATGTGCTGCGAAAATACGGCATTGGCAAAGGGGAGCGGGTATTTATATTCATGCCGCGTTCACCTGAGCTGGTCATTAGTCTGCTTGGCATTTTGAAGGTAGGAGCAGTCGTCGGGCCTTTGTTTGAGGCGTTTATGGAAACGGCGGTCAAGGATCGGCTGGAAGATAGCGGAGCAGTGGCGCTGGTGACCACGCCTGCACTTCTTTCACGCGTAAAGCGTGAGGAACTTCCGGAGCTGCGGCATATTTTTGTGGTTGGCGATGTGGACGAACGGGAGCAAGGGATTATTGATTTTGAAACGGAAATGCTTACGTCCTCCGAGGAACTTGAACCGGAATGGCTGAGTCGTGAGGATGGGTTGATTATTCATTACACGTCAGGCTCAACGGGCAAGCCTAAAGGTGTATATCATGTGCAAAACGCGATGATTCAGCACTATTATACCGGTAAAATGGTGCTTGATTTGCGTGAAGATGATGTGTATTGGTGTACAGCCGATCCCGGCTGGGTTACAGGAACGTCCTACGGCATTTTCGCCCCGTGGCTGAATGGAGCAACAAATGTGATCCGTGGCGGTCGTTTTAGTCCCGAGGATTGGTACCGAACGATTGAGCGCCACGAGGTGACTGTATGGTATAGCGCTCCTACCGCGTTTCGGATGCTCATGAGCGCAGGGGAGGATATCGTTGCCAAATATGATCTCGGAAGCCTGCGGCATGTGTTATCCGTCGGGGAACCGTTAAATCCCGAGGTGGTACGCTGGGGCTGGCAGGTATATAAGCAGCGTATTCATGATACCTGGTGGATGACGGAAACGGGTGGTCAAATGATTTGTAATTACCCTGAGCTGCCGATTAAGCCCGGCTCGATGGGAAAGCCCCTGCCTGGTATTCAGGCGGCTATTCTGGACGACAGAGGGCAAGTGCTGCCGCCTAATCGAATGGGGCACTTGGCGATACGTACACCGTGGCCCTCTATGATGAATCGTATATGGAACAACCCGAACAAATTTCAGGAGTATTTCCGTTTTTCCGGTTGGTATGTGTCCGGTGATTCTGCCTATATGGATGAGGACGGATACTTCTGGTTTCAGGGGCGTATTGATGATGTCATTAATTCCTCAGGGGAGCGGATCGGTCCATTTGAGGTCGAGAGCAAGCTTCTGGAGCATCCCGCTGTAGCAGAGGCTGGAGTGATCGGAAAGCCGGATACTGTGCGGGGAGAGATCATTAAAGCTTTTATCGCACTCCGTGAAGGCTACACCCCCTCTGAAGCTTTGCAGCAGGATATTTATCGCTTTGTCAAAGAAGGGCTGTCTGCCCATGCTGCACCACGCGAAATTGAGTTTAAGGAAAAGCTGCCCAAAACCCGTTCCGGTAAAATTATGAGACGTGTACTCAAAGCCTGGGAACTTAATCTTCCTACAGGAGATTTGTCTACCATAGAGGATTGAAATGCTTTTTAAGAAAGATACAAAAAAGGGAGTCTCCAAAGCCGTGATAGCTGAGGGACTCTCCTTTTGTTGGTGCTGATAAAGTAGATTTTTACCAAATATTAATATTTGTTGCTGTTGTGAGCTGTTATGGACGAACGGCTCCGGAAGGAGCTGATTCCCCCAAGGCATTCATGGAAGTGATGCGGAACCAACCCTTCGGTTTGCTGCCCGCTTTATATTGAAAGCTGGTGGATGCGGTGGAGCCGATGTTTGTAAAAGGCTCCGCACCGCTTTCACTGTAATACACTTTATAGCCTGTAATCGCATCCGCAGGCTTTCCTGCACTCCATTGGAGCGCTACGGCTGAGCCTGCTGCTTTCGCTTGAGGCTGCCCAGGAGCGGTAGGAATCTCCGTAGGCTGCGCACCCGTTCCATCTCCTTCACCCGGTACAACTGGATTCCCAGGATCAACAGGTGGCACTACAGGTGCTGCACTTGCTTGGGAGCTTGGCCCTGACTCATGTCCACCTACATCAACGGCGGTTACGTAGTAGCTGGAGCTGCTGCCACCCGGGCTGTCAGAGAACACTTTAGAGCCGTCAGCCATGACGACCTTGCCAAGCCGTTGGAAACTGCTCCCATCCGTAGAACGATATAGACGGTATCCTACGACATCGCTGTTTCCGCTTGGGCTAAAGCTGATCATAGCTTTGCCGTCACTATAGCTTACGCCAACGTTAGACGGAGCACTAGGATCGGCTCCATCGTCTTTACGCGGATCAATCCGGGTAGGAGCCGCCTTATCTGCATCCTGAGGCAGATAGTAGGACAACGAATTATGTCGTCTCATCACCGTAAAGGCTTGCTGGAGCTCTTTAATCAGCTCTGAAATCGGTTTTTCCCGTTTACTAACGGTCCGCTCGTTTAACATGTCATCTGGTGTGCCGTCCCGTGGAATGTAATTGACACCTTGATAGGTAATATATTTGGCACGAGTGACACCATTTTCACTGTTTTTGGGTGGATACTTACTGTTGTAAATATCCGAACCGTATGCGGACGCTGTTCTTGTTACAATACCGTCTGGTCGCTTGAAGCTGTCGGTTTGGAACAGATCCGGATCCTTTGCGGTCACTTCATTCATGATTTGCGCCCAAAGGCGACGTGCCCGCTCTTTTTGTGCTTTTGTTTCGAGCTTATTGACAGGTTGCTTGTAACCAACCCATACACCCAGTGTGACGTCAGGCGTAAAGCCCTCGAACCATACATCGGTATAGGATTGTGTAGTGCCTGTTTTACCGGCAATCGGAATCTTGCCAGCTTGATCGAAATTACGCTTCACCAGTCTGCCTGTACCTTCCGACACGGCTGTACGCAGCATATCCGTCATCAGATAGGCGGTTTGTGGTGTAAAGGCTTGTACAGGATTAGGCTGATGCTTATAAACAATATTGCCTTGCGAGTCCACAATCTTTTCAATCATGTAGGCGTCATTAAATACACCGCCATTTGGAATCGAACCATAAGCATTCGTCAGTTCCTCAACTGTGACCCCGTGGGCCAAGCCGCCGAGTACACCTGTCTGGGCATTGTTATCGCTTGGTTCCAAGGTGGTAATGCCTAGCTTCTTGGCAAAATCCCAAGCTTTGCTGATACCTACTTTTTCGTTAAACAACTTGAGTGCTATCGTATTTAGTGACTGATTCAGCGCATAACGGGCCGTAACCAGCCCCTGATAGCGGTTATTGGCGTTTTTCGGGATGTGATACCCATTGCTGCCATCCTTCAAAATAATAGGTGCATCATCCACGATGCTGCCAGGCTGCACGAGACCGCTGTCCAATGCAGGGAGATAGGCGGCAATCGGCTTCATAGCCGATCCCGGCTGGCGTACCATCTGGGTCGCATAATTCATCTGTTCCTTTTGGAAATCCCGGCCTTCCATCATACCGAGAATCGCGCCTGTTTTATGCTGGATAAGAATCGCGGCCGCTTGCTCGTCTCCCTTGGTTTTACTTGTGGAAGAAAAATTATTCTTGTTCTCTGCAATTTGGCGCATCGACTTGTAGATGCTTTTATCAATAGTGGTGTATACCATATAACCACCTGTTCGAAGCTGCTGTTCAGCTTCTTTGAGCAAGTCGTTATCATCCTTGGTTTTGGCATCTGCACTGGCATTGGCCGCTTGACCCGGATTTGTGACTGACATAAGTGCCTGTGCCGCTTGCCGTTCCGTTTCCATCATAAGATACGGATACGTGTTATAGGCTTTAACAGTGCGTGGAGCGAGCGACTTTTTGATATCAAAAGCCATCGCCTCATCATACTGTGCCTGATTGATTTTATTCTCCTCCAGCATTCGGCTGAGTACCAGGTGCTGGCGGTTGATCGCCCTTTTAAAGCCGGACTCGTTAAATTCACCCTTACCGTTGTAAGCGGAATAAGAGGAAGGAAGCTGTGGCAGACCTGCTAGATAGGCGGCTTGAGCCACATTCAGCTCATTCAGATCATTCTCATTAAAAATACCTTTGGCCGCTGCTTTGATCCCAAAGACGTTATAACCGCTTGATCCGTTACCAAAAGGTACTTTATTGAGATAGGCCGTAATAATTTGCTGCTTGCTCAGGAAGCGCTCAAGGCGCAGAGAGAGCAAAATTTCCTTGACCTTGCGGTCATCCGTGCGATCCAGATTCAGAAAGACACGACGGGCAAGCTGCTGGGTCAGGGTGCTTCCTCCGGTTTGTACGGATTCATGCAGCGCTTTTTGTTTTATAGCCCGCAGCGTTCCCGACAGATCGACACCTTTATGCTCGTAAAAATGGTTATCTTCAATAGCAATGACTGCGTTAATGACGAGTTGCGGAATCTCCTTAAACGTGACAGGACGTCGATCTTCTTCTGTCCGGAGCTGTCCGATAGGGGAGCCATCATTGAAATAAGCAAAGCCTGTAATTGCATTTTTGTCTACTTCCTGTTCAATCATGGATCTGGAGCGTACAGGCTCGCTTTTCACAATAGAGGCTACATAGCCGGCTGCGGCTCCTCCTGCGAACAGCGCTCCCATAAAACAGATGATGACGACCCACTTTATGACACGGCCGAGCCTCCGCATGGTTGTCCGTAAGCGGGAAGGCTTTGGCTCTGACACATTGTTGTTTTCTTCAACCATTAAGTCTTCCTCCTTTATAACAGCCATTATTATAGCATAAAATTACAAAATGAACCCATATGCTAAAAAGCCTGTCTTTTGGTGTCGTTGACTCTATAAAAGTGGTGTGTTATAAATAGGTCAAAGTAAATATCGTGAAAAGCAGAGAAAGACTTCAGTAGAAGGTGGAATCACGTTGTGCAGAGAGCCGATGGGTGGTGCGAATCGGTAACGACCCTCCTTTGAATTACCGTCTGGAGCTGTCTGGATGAATGGTAGAGCTTTTGCAGATTTGCGAAGCTGACTATAGTAATCCAGTACCGGGTGTAGGCCCGTTATAGGAATGAAGTGAAAGAAACGCTTGTCTTTGGCATACGTTTCTTTAATTAGGGTGGTAACGCGAGCAGCTCCTTCTCGTCCCTTGGGATGAAAGGGGCTTTTTGGTTTGTTTAATATGTAATATTTTGGATAAAAACAGGAGGTATACAGGATGAAGTGGGAAGAGATGAAGCCTGAGCAGCAGGCAGAGGTAGAACGCCAATTAAATGTGATCCAACGTGGTGTGGCGGAAATTGTACCAGAGGACGAGCTGAAGCGTAAGGTTATTAAATCGGTCGTTAGCGGTGAGCCGCTCCAGATTAAATTAGGACTTGACCCATCGGCGCCGGATATTCACATCGGGCATACGGTCGTTATGCATAAGCTGCGCCAGTTTCAGGAGCTTGGTCATCAGGTGCAGCTTATCATCGGTGATTTTACGGGCAAGATTGGTGATCCGACAGGCAAATCGGAAACTCGGAAGCAACTGACCGAGGAAGATGTCCAGCGCAATGCTCAGACGTATAAGGAGCAGATATTTAAAATTCTGGACCCCGAAAAAACAAAGGTATACTACAATTCCCATTGGTTGGCTCCCATGTCTTTTGCCGATGTGGTAACGCTGGCCGCTAAAGTAACTGTCGCACGTATGCTGGAACGGGATGACTTTACGAAAAGATACCAAAACGGCTTGCCGATCAGCATCCATGAATTTTTCTACCCGTTGATGCAAGGGATGGATTCTGTGGAACTCCGAAGCGACATCGAGCTGGGGGGTACAGATCAAAAGTTCAATTTGTTGATGGGCAGAACTCTGCAAAAGGAATACGGAGTGGAGCCACAGGCCACCATTACGTTGCCACTGCTTGAAGGGCTGGATGGCGTGCAGAAGATGAGCAAAAGTCTGGGCAACTACATTGGTGTCGATGAGGAGCCGAACGAAATCTACGGAAAATCCATGTCGGTTCCTGATGAACTGATGCTTAAATATTTTGAGCTGGCAACAGATTTGAACAATGAGGAACTGGCTGAGCTGGCGGAAGGCATTAAGAACGGTTCAGTGCATCCGCGTGACGCCAAAATGAAGCTGGCTGGAACGTTGGTACGCATGTACCACGGTAAGGAAGCGGAGGAAACAGCGAAGCAGCATTTTGTGACTGTATTCCAGCAACGAGCGCTGCCTGACGATATTGAAGAGTTCACTTTGACGGCCGATCATTTGGAAGATGGCGGCATCCGTGTCATCCAATTGCTGACTCATTTGGGCTTTGCGGCTTCCAATGGTGAAGCCAAACGCAGCATTCAACAGGGCTCGGTCAAAATTAATGAAGAGAAATGGACCGATATAAACGAAGCATACGCGCCGCAGGAAGGCGATATTGTGCAAATGGGTAAACGGAAGTTCGCCAAAATCAAGCTAGGCTGATAAAAATGTGAGATACATGGCGGGAGAGAGGTAGTCCTGCGTTCGATTTAGTCTACATCGCTGGATTTCTCCAGATTTAAATCAGGCCGCTTCGTTGTTGCCCGCCGTTAATCACCTTTATTTTAACAACGCAGAGACATGCATAGTGTCTCTGCGTTGTTTTTATTTCTACTGAAGTAAAAAGGGCGTGGTAAACTTAGCACAAATGATCAAACAAGTATGTGCAGGATTGTACATAATGGATTACGAAGTCTTGCTAAATTCGCTTGGTGGATGAATCGTCAAACTATAACAAGTAAGGGGAAGGATCGTATGGACTACTTTAAAAGAATACAGTGTGCGATTGAGTTTATTGAAATGAATCTTCGAGAAGAGTTGAAAATTACGGAAATTGCTTCGCAATCTTGCTTTTCATCCTTTCATTTTCAGAGGCTTTTTCAGGCGATTTCGGGTTTTACGGTTCAACAGTATATAAGGAAGAGAAGATTATCAGAGGCGGCTGTAGGGCTGAAACAGTCTAATCAAAAGGTATTAGATATTGCTCTTGAATACCAGTACAGTTCACAAGAAGCATTTACACGTGCTTTTGAAAAAAAGTTTTGGTGTCACCCCGGGGAAATACCGGAACAGTGATATAGATATTTCCCAGCAACACAAGATTAATTTTCTGGATTATCAAAAAAACACCAAAGGGGATTTGGATGTGAATAAGCCGGTAATGCTGCAATTCGATACGATTAAGGTCATAGGCCATGAGTACAAAACAAACTTGAATCATGAGCAGCATTATAATGAGATTCCAGGATTTTATGATCACTTTGGAACGAATGAGCATTTTATGCGTATTCCGAATAAAATTGCACCAGGGATGTCGTACGGTATTGCTTGCTCTTTTCAAGATAATGGTGAATTTTCATTTGTGATTGGCGAGGAAGTTGAGGGAGAAGCGGAAGATTTGGCAGAGGGATTTATCTATATGGAGATTCCTGCAGGAAAGTATGCCGAATTTAACGCTTCAGGTCCGAATGGCCAGGTTCAGGATGTACGAAACTATATCTACGGCACATGGCTTCCCAACTCTAATTTTGAGCGTAGGGAAGGACCGGATTTTGAAATCACCGACGTGATGAATTCTTCCTTTCCAGATTTGGATATTAAGATATATATACCGATTGAATAAAATGTTACAAGCTTCACGCAACAGTAACACGAAAAAAGCACCCGAACGAAGTTCGGGTGCTTTTCAGTGCTATCACAAGGATTAGCGGTTGTAGAATTCGACGATTTGTTTTTCGTCGATATCTTGGGACAATTCGCCACGCTCAGGCAAACGGATGTATTTGCCTTCCAGAGCTGCGTCATTGTACTCCAGGTAAGCTGCCAAGTGGTTGCGGTTTTCCAAAGCTTCTTTGATGGAAGACAGGGAACGACTTCTTTCACGAAGACCGATCACGTCGCCCAGGCTTACTTGGTAAGAAGCGATGTCAACTTTTTTACCGTTCACAGTAACGTGACCGTGTGCTACCAATTGACGTGCGCCTGCACGGGAGTTAGCAAAGCCAAGACGGAACACGAGGTTGTCCAGGCGGCTTTCCAGCAAGAACATGAAGTTCTCACCAGCGATACCGTGCATGTGTTGAGCTTTGTTGAACAGAGTGCGGAATTGTTTTTCACCCAAGCCGTACATGTGACGCAGCTTTTGTTTTTCTTGAAGCTGCATACCGTAGTTGCTGATTTTTCTCCGTTGGTTTGCACCATGTTGTCCCGGAGGGAAAGGGCGTTTCAATTCTTTACCTGTGCCGCTCAGGGAAATCCCCAGACGACGGCTCAATTTAAATTTAGGACCAGTGTAACGTGCCATTATAGAGTTAACTCCTTCATAATTAAAATTTGAGTTGGGGCTCTCTTTGCGCTCCAATTTGTTCGGCGCTACCAATCAAGGTGATGCGCACTACTGACAGAAAAGTTCAGCCGCTGTCCTGTTAGCAACAAATAAGATGAGGGTGACACAAACTGTTACGCCCAAAATTTAAGATCCGCACAGTAGATAGTTCTGCCGTACAGTCTTTTTCATTAATATATACTATATGTAATAGTGGGTCATGTCAAGAAGAGAAAAAGAATGAAAACGTCAAAATTTGTCGATAGGGCTTTAGAACTAAAAAAGTGGGACGAATTTCTGAAAAATGGATGCAAATTTCTGGAGTTAAGAGTAAAATAGATCATATTATAAGCTATAGTGGTGCGTAGCCGCTGTCTTGGTACAGCTAATTTTGCTGTAAAGGAGCGCCTTAATATGTCGGACTTTTCAACAACGGATCAGCAAACGCTTGACGGTAAAACAGCCCAGGTTAGCGGTGCTCCGCTGTTTGATGATAAAGAATATACGTCTTTTGCCTGGCTCCAAAACATGGATATGACACCATTTGATTTCCCCTATATTAATCAGCTTCTTGTCCAAGGATATCGGAACTGGTTGCAGCAGAGCAATGGTATATCGTGGGTTAATGAAGAACAATCCGCCGTTTTTAATTTTACAGGTGTTCGGGTTGCAGGTAGGGAAGAGGATGATGACGAGGATTTGGAGCTGGTCGAACGTTGCTGCTTGTCCAGAGAAATGGAAATAAGTCAACGCAAACTTCGGGACGGAAGCCTTGCATTTGTGTACATGGTTCCTGTATTTTGCCGTAATCATAAGGGTGAGGCTTTTGCTGCTCTTCGTTTTACACTGTCTGCTCAACATTCTGTTCCCGAGCAGGACGCATTATTAGCGGCAACTTTGCATTTTAGATCCTGCTTTTATACGAGATTTGAGTATATATTTATGGAAGATATCCTCGGGATGCAGAACCGGAGCGACCGCGATGGCAGGCGACGCTCTATTTTATTTCAGATTGTAAAGCGAATGCATGACAAGATTGATGTTGAAGGCGTGCTGGACGAGGTATTTGGCAGCATAGCTTACTTGTTTCCGCATGTAGATATCACGTTATATATGAGCCAGGATCGGCACAGTCGTAATCCGCAAGTCAAACCTTTGTTGTTGCACGAGCGGGACGAGGATGTATGTGTGCGTGCATTTATGAAAGGCCAAATGGCTGTAAATGAGCCTGTAGGCACAGAAGGAGAAATGACTGAAATCGGCATTCCTTTACGTGGCAAGCAAGGTGTATATGGTGTGTTTCATATGATTCTTCCATCAGGTGCCGAAAGCATGAAGAAAGTGGATGTGGAGCTGATCGCCATGATGGCGGACACAGCAGGCACCGCATTTGAAAATGCAAAGCTGCTGGAGCAATCCAATGTGCTCATCCATGAGTTGCGTCTCATTAATGAACTGGTTCAGCGCTTGAATCAAAGCCTTAAGCTGAACGAAATATTCGAGTTTGCTGTGCAGGAATTATTGAAAATGTTCTTGGCTGACTTTTGCTGTATTGTGCAACTCGATCAGGAAGGAAATTGCTTTAAGGTCACGTCAAGCAACGTAGAAAGTTTAAGGCTGCACAGTTACTCTGGCGAGGATGGGTTTGCAGGGCTGATACGCAGAACAGGAGAGCCTGTTATCGTATCAGATTACAGAAAGGAAGGGAAGATATCCTCCGATTTTATGGATATGACCGATTCCCTTTCTTTGATGGCGGTACCTATGAAAACCAGCGGTACACCGAGAGGGGCTATTTTATTGTCCAGCAAGCTCCCTCACTTTTTTTCGTACGATAATTACAAAATGTTGCAAATGCTGGCCCCCCATATCGGATTGGCGGTAACAAATGCCATGCTGCATGCTGAGGTACGGCGTCTGGCCAATATGGACATGCTAACAGGTCTGTATGTACGTCATTATGTGGACAAGGTGATTCAGAGACATCAGGAGAAAGATTTTTGCGGTTCTCTCATTTTGGTGGACATTGATCAGTTCAAACAGGTGAATGATACATACGGGCATCAGACAGGTGATCAAATATTGAAAAGTGTCAGTGATATTGTTCGTTCGGCGACCCGTAGCGAGGATGTATGTGCCAGATGGGGCGGCGAGGAATTGGCAATTTATTTGCCGCAGCTTGGAGTACAGCAGGCGCTGGAGTATGCGGAAAAAATCCGCTATCGCGTACAACATGAAACCCAGCCTCAGGTGACCGTTTCCTGCGGGATTGCTGAATGGAACTGGCTGGATGAGCAGATCAGCATTGAATCTTTATTTTACAGGGCGGATATGGCATTGTATGAGGCGAAAAATGAAGGTCGCAACCGGATTGTTATTGATCATGTGGGCGACGCCTAGAGAATGTTCCTTATGGAGTGTTCTCTTTTTTTGCTGTGCATAACCTTTTGTAGTCAGGAAACCCTAATCGTAGCTATAAAAATAACGTAGTTTTCCTGAAGTACAGCCCTTACCCATTGGTAAGGTTATATCAGGATATGATGGGCGGATGATTGGATGGATTGGAGAAGAGAATGGAGTATGCTGGTTTGTATGTTGCTCACCATGTGCTCGTTAAGTGGATGTACACTTGCAGAACAGCAAAATGCGCCGGATCAGATTTTTAAAAGAGCCGTTGCAGGGATAGCAGGCAAAGAAACGTTAACGTTCAAAGGTCAGGCTGGTGTCATAGCCAGAAATGGTATGCCGGTGGATAAACAGTTCGCATATCATGGTAAGGTGAGCAACCACGATGAACTGACCATGCATTGGAGTTCTGCGGGGGCTTTTAACAAGCGGTCAAGCTATGCTGCACTCAAACAAGGCGCATCCGGGGATGGGGTAACACAGGAGCGTTTTCTTCGTCTGGATGGAAAATGGATTGCCGTTACATCCAGTCGTATAGCTATGAATGGAGTAGGGACGTTAAATCGTTTTAATCCGATTCAGGAGCTGGAGGAACTGAATGCACTGAATAAAACCATTCGTATAGAGGCCGGGGCCGCGCGGGGAACCTGGGTAGTGAGGATTGAGCCAGAATCGTCCTCAGCCAAGCGATGGTTGAAAGACCGTTTAATGAAAGAAATGGATGCCATAAATCCTCACCTCTTGCAAGCAAACATGAAGCAGAACGGGAAGAATCAAGAGGTGCAGCAAAAACTGAATCGAATATGGGCGCAGAGTCGCGAGGATATGAGTAGCCAATTAGAACATTCTGATGTGCATGCTGTGTATCATCTGACGATAGACCGCCAAACAGGCTTGCCCCTGAAGTTGTCGTCGGAATGCAAAATTGCGCGGCAGGAGGCAAATGGAGAGGGGCATGAGGAAGCTCTGATTACCAGAGTTGCTTTTGAGGGCTACAAGTAACGCAACGGGCATGATACAATGGACTTCGAATTAACCGTTGTTCAAAAAGAATGTAACAGAGAAGGAGAGACATTAAATGAAAGATCCCAGAATACTTAAACTGGCAGAAAATCTGGTAGGTTACTCTGTTGAGGTACAGCCGGGTGAGAACGTGCTGGTTGAAATGATTGGTACAGAGCGTGACCTGCTTAACGCCATTATTCATGAGGTAGGCAAAAAAGGCGGCAACGTTTTCGTTCAGCTTACTGATCGTAAGGTACAGAGCGCCATGCTACGTCATGCGACAAAGGAAATGGTGCAAACCTGGGCTGAAATAGACCTCAACCGGATGAAACAAATGCATTGCTACATCGGGATTCGCGCTGGTGAAAATGTCAATGATCTGTCAGACGTGCCGGAAGACAAGATGAAATTGTATAATTCGATTTATCAACATGCGGTACATAGCGAGCAGCGGGTAAAGCATACGAAATGGGTAGTGCTGCGTTATCCGAATGACAGCATGGCGCAATTGGCGAATACGAGCACAGAGGCGTTCGAAGATTTTTATTTCAATGTGTGCAATCTGGATTACGCGAAAATGGATAAGGCGCAGGATGCGCTGGCTGACCTGATGAACCGGACAGATAAGGTTCGGATTAGCGGACCGGGCACAGATCTGAATTTCTCTATTAAGCAAATTGGCGCCATCAAATGCTCCGGTCAATGCAATATTCCAGATGGCGAAGTATATAGCGCCCCTGTTCGAGATTCCGTTAATGGAACTATTAGCTATAATGCACAAACGCTGTACAACGGTATCACCTTTGAAAATGTAAAATTCCGCTTTGAGAATGGTAAAATTGTAGAAGCAACGAGTAATGATACGAAGCGGTTAAACGATATTTTGGATTCCGATGAGGGAGCACGCTATATTGGCGAGTTTGCAATTGGGTTCAATCCGTATATTTTGCATCCGATGAAGGATATTCTGTTTGACGAAAAAATCGCAGGCAGCTTGCATTTCACGCCGGGTCAAGCTTATGAAACAGCAGATAACGGTAATCGTTCTTCAATCCATTGGGATTTGGTCTTGATTCAGCGTCCGGAATACGGTGGTGGTGAAATTTATTTTGACGATGTTCTGATCCGCAAGGATGGCATTTTTGTACTGCCTGAGCTGGAGCCGTTAAATCCCGAGAATTTGAAATAACGATTTCTATCCTTGCTGAGAAAGCGATTCCAATGTATTATAATGGATGAGTAATGATACATGATAATCCAGTAAAGCGAGGGATCTCTATGTCTAATAATAACGCGGCGGTTGTTGAAATTGCACAGACAGCGAGCAAGTTTACTTCTTCCATCGTCCTTCATTCCGAAAATAAGTATATTGACGTGAAAAGTATACTTGGCTTGTTTACGACATTAGTCAGCAGCCACAGCTATGAGCTGCACGTTCATGGACCTGACGCGGAGGAAGCCAAGAAAGCGATCACTGAAGTGTTCCAGAAGCACGGGCTACACATATCGGTAGCCTCCTGACTATATTCTTGGATCAAAAGCATCCCTACCTGTAACTGTAGGGATGCTTTTTTTGTCAGGTTCTTGTATTAGCCTGCAATTTGGTCTAATATTAAGGTTAGAACGTCTTGTGCGACATTGAGAGATAGGGGGGAAGAATCCATGACTTCATCTGATTTGCAGGAACAATTGAATATTAAGGCTATTAATCTGCTTCAAGATGACGCAGATAAAATAAAGAAGCTTATTGAAGTACAGATGGAGAATCTGGCAACCCGTTATTGCCCTCTCTATGAGGAAGTGCTGGATACTCAGATGTACGGATTTTCCAAGGAAGTGGATTTCGCGGTTCGCGCCGGCCTTCTTCCGGAAATGGTAGGTAAACAGCTGGTCAGTGAGCTGGAACGCAATCTGGCTATTCTATATGAGGCCATGAACAATAAGGCCAATTAGAAAGACGGTTTCATTGATGAGAGCATGCGGAGTTCGAGAGCATGCTTTTTTTGATGCCTTTACATATGAAATGGGAACGAGTCGACCTATCTTTTATAATGTTCTTTCAGGGGATAACAGCAGCGTAGCGGTTCATTTGAATCTGGAGAAGCGTAAGCGTTCACCTTTGCCCTTGAATTTTAACCGTTTAAGGAGTTATATCATCTTAAAAAACCAAGGGCAACAGTGATCAGAAGCTCAAATGAAACGTGAAGCGGTCACTACCATCCTAATGAACATTTTAAAACCTTGAAAGGTGTCTACACGAGGAAGAAAGATACACCTAACAGAATATACACAACCAGCAGCATCAATCCTTCATACCAGTTGGTTGAGCCGTCCTGAGTAATGGATTTGGCGATAAATACAGCGACGGCAATGGCGACCAGCTCAATCGTAGTAAAAACGATATTCATTGTATTTCCCATGAAGTAGCTGACAAAAATCAACACAGGTGCAACGAATAACGCAATTTGCAGGCTGCTGCCGACTGCGATTTCGACAGATGCGCCGATTTTGTTTTTCATCGCCAGCAAAATGGCTGCGCTGTGCTCAGCCGCATTACCGATAATGGCAACGAGGAAAGCACCCACGAACAATTCGCTGAGTCCGAACTGGGTCGTGAATACCTCCAGTGTTCCGACAAGCCATTCGCTGACAAAGGCGACCATGACGGTAGCGATTACCAGGTAGCTAATGGATTTGTTTCTGGACCACACAGGAGCATGCTCATGCGGCAATTCTTCGTCCTTTTGTTCAGTCACGTCAGATAAGTAGTCTTTGTGCGTAATCATCGAAAAAATAAGCCACGCAATATAAGCCACAATCAGTGTGCCCGCGACAATCAGACTGAGCGTATCCGATTCACTATCTGTAATGACATGTGTATTTAGAAATACAGCCGGAACGAACAGGGCAATGACCGCCACAATCATCAACGAACCGCTTAAACCAGCCAGCGATACATTAAAGTTTTGCACTTTGTATTTCAATCCGCCAGCGAACAGGCTTGCTCCAAGCACCAGCAGCAGATTGCCGATGATTGAGCCGGTCAGACTCGCCTTCACCATATCGTAAAGACCTTCTTTGACGAGAAAGATGGCGATGATCAGTTCGGCTGCGTTGCCAAAGGTGGCATTCAAAAATCCGCCCAGACGTTGGCCTGCATAATGTGCTACGCTTTCGGTGGCTCTGCCGAGAAACCCGGCTACGAACACGACAGAGATTGCGCAAATGACGAATTGGGCGATCGCGTTCCAATGTGTGTAATGTGCAACTGCGCTAAGGACCAAGGTTGCGATAAGCAAGCTGGGAGATAACCATTTTTTCAATGAAGTGCACCTCGATATCAAAGGATATGTACAAGTTTGGTGAATGCTGTCACTTGTATGGATTTTCTAAAATAATATACCCAAATTGATATAGGTTGTAAACGGAAGTTATTTTTCATACGCAAGGTTTGCAATTGCAGTGGCTGAGGCTTTACAATACAAATAAAGGATGGATGAAGGGGGACATAGGTCATGGCAGAGCAAATTCAACAACTGGAAGCAGGAAACATCAAGATTTCCAACGATGTCGTAGGTAAAATTGCGGGGATGGCCGCACTGGAGACGCCCGGTATTGCTGCAATGTCAGGCGGCTTATCCGAAGGCTGGGCCAAAAGGCTGAGTGGTAAAAATGTGCAAAAAGGCGTATCAGTGGAGGTTGGACAGTTGGAAGCTGCCATTGATCTTCGCATTATTGTGCTCTACGAAACACCGATTCATGAGGTGTCCCGAATTCTTCAGCAAAATGTGCGGGAAGCTGTCGAAAGCATGACAGGTCTGCGGGTTGTGGAAGTGAACGTAAAAGTAGAGGGTGTCGCTTTCAAGGACGACGCGGTGTAAAAAAGACGTGGTGGGTACATCGACGTTTTTCGCCAGTTTTATACATGCAGGGGATTTCCCCGCGAAGATATGAATGAGAACACAAAAACTGGCGATTTTTAGAAACGCCAGTTTTTGTTTGTAGATAAGCTGCAGCCTATTCCGCCAGATTGAATACATGTATATACATATACAAAAGAACTTCCAAAACCACCATTATCGGTGATCTGGGAAGTTCTTTTTTTAGCGGGAACGGTTGGCTCTCCGGGTTTGAAAACGATTAGGGACTTCGGTCCGAACTGCTACTCCTGTAGTACGTTCCTGTACTGCCTGCTTGGTGTTTTCGCGGGAGATGCTAAGCATAATCCCCATGGAGAACATCGTAACAAGAAGGGACGATCCACCAAAACTGATAAAAGGAAGCGTGACCCCGGTGATCGGAATAGTCTGGGTTACACCGCCGATATTAATGAACGCCTGGATAGCGATCAGTCCCATAATACCTGTACCTACCAACGTCCCAAACGGATCATGACAACGCAAGGCGATGATCATCCCTCGCCAAATAAAATACAGATACAGCATCAGGAATATCGCTGTTCCAATGAATCCGAATTCTTCACCAATTACGGAAAAAATAAAGTCATTAAAAGAGTTAGGCAAGTAGTGAAGCTTGATAATGCCCTTACCAAATCCTGATCCACTTAGTCCGCCTTCTCCTATAGCTTGCAAGGATTGTACGAGATTATATCCAGTCCCCAGTTTATCTTCCGTAGGATTGAGAAAGGCCTGAAAACGTCCGATTTTATAATCTTGCTTGGCTGTGGCTTGTCCATCTGTTGTTCCGGAATTTCCTCCAAACAACGAGCCTACACCAAAAACGAGGGCAGCGCCCAGTAAGAGCAGACCAATCGAAGCCGTAATATGCTTGACGCTGGCTCCCCCGGCATAAATAATCAGGCCACTGGTGGCTACCAGAATGAAGCAGGAGCCAAAATCCGGTTGAAGCATAATGAGTCCTGCAACAAAGCCTACAATGACGGTCACGGGTATGTAGCCGGTTCGTAAATCTCTAAAGCGATCCCCTTTTTTGACAATCAGCGCGGATAAGTACAGGATAATGGATATTTTCGCAAGCTCGGTTGGCTGGAAACCAATACTACCAAATCTGAGCCAGCTTTTTGCGCCGTTGAGAGAGCCTGTAAAAAGAACGATGACTAGCAGTAAAATGGTGATAAAAAACAAGGGCACAAAGAGCTTTTTATATTTTTCCATCCTAATATTCATAGCTACGAACATGATGAAAAGTCCTAGTATAGCAAACGCAGCTTGACGCTTCACAAAATATAAAGAGTCAAAATTGTAATCTTTATTCAGCAGAGCTACGCTGGAGCTGGCGCTAAATACCATGATTACACCGAATCCAACCAGCAACAAGGTGAGGATCAGCAATTGGAAATCCGGTGTGCCTCTTCTTCGAGTCTCCGGCTTCGTATTTCTCATATCAGCTTCCCCCGGTATTCGCCGCAAGTGTATGCCTCGCAGGCGTTTATCATTATTATTTTATCGTTTATCCATTTAATCATAGTATGTTTGGAGGGCTTCTGCAACCTCTATACAGCAACGGATATCGCAATAATTCCATATCTGCTACAATAGAATACAAAATAAGGTTTGAGAGCAGTGGCACATACGTTGTGAATCTGCAAGATTTATTGGGAAGCTGCCCGGTGTTTTAAAAGGAGAGGTGGAGCAATATGACACAACATGCGACAGATAAGAGCTGGTTTGACCAGCTACAGAACGATATGGTGGAGTGGCGCAGATATTTACATAAAAATCCCGAAATCTCTTTTCGGGAAAGCAAAACCGCAGCCTTTGTAGCGGACAAGTTGGAAAACTGGGGGATTGAGGTTCGCCGTCACGTAGGAGGGCATGGTGTTGTCGGTACCATTCGTGGTTCCAAGCCCGGCCCTGTTGTGATGCTACGCGCTGATATGGATGCTCTCCCCATTCAGGATGAAAAAGAGTGCGAATATCGTTCCAGCGTAGACGGAGCCATGCACGCATGTGGACATGACGGGCATACGTCCGTTTTGCTCGGAACGGCTTACTATTTTAGTCTGCATCGGGATGAGCTGGAAGGAGAAATACGGTTGTTGTTCCAGCCTGCGGAGGAATTGTTGCCTGGCGGCGCGGTCAATGTGCTGAAGGATGGTGTGCTGGAAGGTGTGGACGTTATCTATGGCATCCATCTATGGACACCGTTCCCGGTCGGAACGGCTGCGAGTTGCGCAGGGCCGTTGATGGCGGCGGCGGACGATTTTTATATTGAAATTACGGGCAAGGGTGGTCATGGCGGTATGCCTCAGTCCACCCATGATAGTGTGGTAGCGGGCTCAGCTCTTGTTATGCAGCTGCAAAGCATCGTGAGCCGTTCTGTGGACCCTTTGCGGCCTGCTGTGCTGACGGTGGGAACAATTCAAGGGGG
This sequence comes from Paenibacillus sp. 23TSA30-6, assembly GCF_014858585.1. Classification (NCBI taxonomy): domain Bacteria; kingdom Bacillati; phylum Bacillota; class Bacilli; order Caryophanales; family Paenibacillaceae; genus Paenibacillus; species Paenibacillus sp. 23TSA30-6. Next base: position 66,535 of record NZ_SLTL01000026.1, read on the forward strand.
AGCTGCGCAAAATGTGATTGCGGAAACATGCCGCCTGAGTGGGACGATCCGTACGTTTGACGAGGAAACCCGGACGGTGATGAAGGATCGACTGCATGCGGTTACGGAGCTTACAGCGGCAACTTACGGAACAACAGCCAATATCCGCTATATTATGGGATACCCGCCTGTTGTAAATGATGCGCAAGAAGCTTTGCGTTTCTTTAAGGAAGCAGGACCTGTTTTTGGAGAGGGAAAAGTTCAGGAAGCGTCGAAGCTGATGCCTGCCGAAGATTTTGCTTATTATTTGGAACGTGTGCCGGGCTGCTTTATGTTCGTGGGAGCAGGTAATCCTGCTAAGGGAGCCGTTTATCCGCATCACCATCCTAAGTTTGATTTTGACGAGGACGCGATGATTAAGGCGGTTCGTTTGTTTATTGCGATGTCTACCGGATATGCTGCGGAGCGAAAAACAGAAAATTCCAGCCGCTAACAGCTAACGTGAGCTGAATCTGGATGAGCTGATTCGGCGTATGAGCAGAATGAAATGGGGTACCCTACTCTTGAAAAGGAGGGAGTACCCATGAAAAAGGTTCAGGAAGTTATGACTGAAAAATGTGTAACGGTTACCCCGCAAGACAATATTTATGAAATTGCGCTCAAAATGAAGGATAACGACACCGGTTTTATCCCGGTTGTGGAGAGCGAAGGCAGTGACAAGCTTATTGGTGTGGTAACAGACCGTGACCTAGTCGTTCGCGGTTATGCGGGCAAGCATTCCGGCTCTAGTTCGGTCGACGCAGTGATGACGACAGGTATCCGTACAGCTCAAGCCGACATGTCGGTGGATCAAGCAGCCGAGCTAATGGCGGAGCAGCAAATCCGTCGTCTGCCCGTAACGGAAGGGGATCGTTTGATCGGGATTGTTTCGATTGGCGATCTGGCCGTACGTAATATTTTTGCAGACAACGCTGGAGAGGCGCTTAGCCATATTTCCGAACAGGTTCACTAGGTAAAAAAGCAAGGATAGGCCTGAATGACAAGGAGTTCAACCCATATACGGGTTGGACTTCTTGCTATTCCGATTGATCTGCGAATAAACGGACAAACTGTTCGTTATATAGATTTTAAGATGATGTGTTATAGATTGACGGGAGGTAATTATGAATCCGGATCACCCTTGTATTGTACAACGCGATTTTACTGTTTTGCTGGAAATCGGACTGCCCGCTTCAGAGCATGCACGTTCACAGTTGCAGGTCTATGCGGAGCTGGTTAAAAGCCCGTCCGCTTTTCATACATATCACATCACTCCTTTGTCTCTGTGGAATGCGGCTGCCCTTGGGTGGAGTGCCGCGGATGTTCAAAATAGTCTACATTCCATGTCCCGTTGGGATATTCCCCGTGATTTGCTAAAGGATATTGAACAGCTCGTTTCCCGTTACGGGACGTTGACGCTGTCACGGGTGAGAGCAGAAAAAGAGGGGCGTTGCAGCACGGATACTGCTGATCTGAACAGTATAGAGAAAGATGTAACTATAGGCATGGAGACGGATACAACTCACAGGGGTGCAGCGGTCGACCGCTTGATACTAACGGCGGACAGTCCGGCTTTACTGGATGAACTGCTGCTCAAACAGGATCTGGAGCAGCTTGGTTTGCTTCGTGACAGTGAAGTGACCGTGTCGGTTCCGCCAGAAAATCGGGGATTGCTCAAACAGGAACTGACCCGTCTTGGTTTTCCGGTCATGGATACAGCAGGCTATCTTGAGGGGAATCAGCTTCATTTTTCTCTGGGTCAGGGACAAACGGAGCTGAAGCTTCGTGATTATCAAATGGAGGCGGCTGATGCGTTTGAGGGGGCTGACGGCCAGGGTGGCAGCGGCGTGCTGGTGCTTCCATGCGGAGCAGGAAAAACCGTGATCGGTATGGCGGTGATGGAACGGCTTCAGTGCGAGGTGCTTATTTTAACCTCCAATACCACATCTGTTCGGCAATGGATTGAGGAATTGAAGCTAAAGACGGATATTCCTGCCGATTCCATTGGGGAATACAGTGGTCAGAAAAAGGAAGTGCGTCCGATTACGGCGGCGACCTATCAGATTTTGACGCACCGCCGTACCAAAGATGGGGAATTTGAGCATATGAAGCTGCTGAGCGAGCGCAAATGGGGGCTGATAGTATATGATGAGGTGCATTTGCTGCCCGCGCCGGTATTTCGAGCAACGGCGGATATTCAGGCTACCCGCCGTTTGGGCTTAACCGCGACGCTGGTTCGGGAGGACGGGTGTGAGCGGGATGTGTTCTCCTTGATCGGACCGAAGCGGTACGACATGCCATGGAAAGAGCTGGAGCGACAGGGCTGGATCGCTCAGGTCGATTGTGTGGAGCTGCGGCTCCCCATGTCGGCTGCGCTTCTGGAGCGCAGTATGCGTGCTGAAGGCAGGCAGCAGTACCGGATCGCCGCCGAAAATCCGGCCAAGCTGGAAGCGGTTCGCAACCTGATGCAGCAGCACAAGGGCTTGCCCACGCTTATTATCGGGCAATATTTGGATCAATTGCGCACATTGGCCCAGGAGCTGAACGTACCGTTGATAACCGGGTCAATGAGCCAGACAGAACGAGTGCGGTGGTTCGATGCATTCCGCAATGGTACGATTCGGACCCTGCTGGTGTCCAAGGTGGCTAACTTTGCTGTGGATTTGCCGGATGCGGCCGTGGCTATTGAGGTATCGGGCAGCTTCGGTTCCCGTCAGGAGGAGGCACAGCGGCTTGGCCGCATTTTGCGACCCAAGACTGGTGAAAATAAGGCTTATTTTTATGCGCTGGTGACGGAGAACAGCAAGGAGACGGATTTTGCAGCCCGCCGTCAACTGTTTTTGATTGAGCAGGGCTATGAATATGCGATTTGCAGATTTAGCTCGGGGGAGGTTATCGGGAACCTGGATGATGAGGCTGAAGCTGGCGGAAAGAAAAAGGAGGCGTGATCAAAAAATGGGCGTAACGAACACGGAAGGCGGCTGGAAGGAGCTTGCATCGGATGAGCTGTTAGTGCTACGTCGATGTTTTATCCGGCACGCGGGACAGCCCATAAAGGAAGAAGAGCCATTACGGCTTACCAGGGGAGCGCTGAGCGGAGCCGAAACGAAGTTGGCACTGCACGGACTGCGCGATCGGGGCTGGCTGGAGGCGGTTACCAAATCGTGGGGCGAACGAATGTTATATATTCCGGTTCATCGGTTGCCGGATCTGTACGAGATGCTGTTGGAGCAAAGTCAAAGTACGATGAAAGTGATGGATTCGGATCAACTGGTGACGGTACATGAAGCGATGACGGGACTGGAAGCGGAGCTGTTGCATGCGTTATCACGTATTGCAGTGCAAGGAGTTCCTTTGACAGCGAAAGGGACCATTCATAAACGGTCGCTGCAAAAGCTAAATGAGCTGACCCCCTTTCATCCGGAAGATTTGACTGGACTTGGGCTACAATATGCGCACGCCGAGCTGTATCCGGTGCAAACGGTGGTGATGATGGACTTGCTGCTCAGCTTGGGTCTGCTGGTGAAGGAAGCTGCTTCTTTTCATGTTCAGGAAGCCGGGCTGGCAGCGTGGGTTCGCTTGTCCGCTTGGCAAATGCGCAAGCATATTCTTGTCACGCTCATGGAAAGGTACGGCAAGGCCGAAGCGTCTATACAGCATTTTCGTTATATGCTGTGTGTGGCCTCCACTCACGCGGGATCAGAAGGCTGGATTCATATCGGGCCGTTACTCCAATGGATGACTCAGAGGGGACTGATTTCGCAGGAGAGTCTGAGTGGAGGGGACCGGAAAAGTGGTGATTCTCTGGAATTTCCTGTTATACATGCAAGCCCCGTGAGGATTGAGGACAACACGGTATCTAATTTCAACCTTAACGGACAATACATGGATATGGTTAGGGGCTGGGTGACAGCGCTGACTGCCTTTGGAATGGGTGATTGGGGTCTGACCGCGTCGGGAGAACTGTGTTTTCGCTGGAACGTGCCAGCGCTGGATATGCTTCGTTCCAATGATGAGAAGGGTGCGATTCAGGAGCAAGGTACCTTTTATGTACAGCCGGATTTTGAAATATTGGTACCGCCGGATGTAGCTTATGATGTGCGCTGGAAGCTGGAATGCTTCTGTGAACGTGTGACGGGGGACCGTATGGTAATATATCGGATCACTCGGGAAAGTGTTACAGAGGCCATCGAGCTGGGGATGGAGGCCGAAGCCATTCCTGCACTTCTGGACAAGTATAGCCGGACAGGCGTGCCTGATCATGTACGCGTGGCGATGGAGCAGTGGGCAGGGGATGTGGGACGGACAGCGTTTGCGACGGTAACACTTCTGCGCTGCGGTACCCGAGAAGACGCAGACACTGTTGCACGTCACCCCGGGCTAGCTGGTTTGCTTGAACAGATCGGCGAAAAGGACTTTATCATTCCGGCACGTTTGGCTGCCAAAATCCGCAAGACGCTTGCTACGATTGGGCTAAGTCCACGACGGGAGCCGGAGGGGGGAGACGAGCTGGTTCACCGTTATCCGCTGGTTGCGGGAACGGAGGGGATTTGTCCGGATAGCTCCGACAGTACATTCAGGGCGGAAGATACAGAAACGACGAATGGCGAAACGGCTGGCACAATGGTGGCGGACTCGAATCAGGAATGGCCGATGTTTTCACAAGAGGGAAGGGCTGGCTTGGTTTACACGGGCCGAACGTTACATTTTTATGAACGGGAGCATACGCTACCCGACCCAGCCGATTATTTTCCAGAGAAATCGGCAGTACCTGCGTCATGGACGAAGGAATGGAGAAGCTACCATGCATCCACTGCCCGGCAGCTTATGGAACAGGCAATTCGCTGGCAAGCGGCGGTAGGACTGCGAATCGGTGAAAAAGAAGTCAAATGGATACCGGAAGCGGTGGTTGCCGGTGAACCGTGGAGTGTGACTGGCTGGTATGCTACCGGAATGGACGGTGAAACGTTGCCCCGCACGACTTTACAGCCGGGGGAATGGTCGGATATGCGCCTGCTGGTTCCTTTTACATAGAAGAGCCAGGATGTGCATGAAACTCCTTCTTCTCAAAAGAAGGATGTGGTATGATAAATGAGTCTACTTTACCAGTAGAACTTTATATAAAGTGAGATGAACATTCATGAGCGTAGCCGAATTGAATACGGTCAATATGGCAGAAGTGCTTATTAACGCCTATGAATTGGGCGATATGGTCAACCGGTCCTTTGAGGTATCGGATTATTTATATTGGAAACAGCGTGTGGAATTGAATCCGTCGATTCTGGCGTGTGTACGCAAGCTGGATGCCAAAAAGGAGCTGTTCGCGGAAACGGAACGTTTTGGGCATTTTCACCCAAACTTTCATGAAGCGAAGGATGCAGTGCAGGCCGTCGAACTGGAGCTTGAACAATTTCAGGAGGTTCAAGAGTTCAAACGGGCAGAAAGGGCGTTGGATGATATGCTCCATGCTATGTCCGAAACGATTGCTTATTCTGTGTCCGACACTATTAAGGTGCCGAGCAATGATCCGAATGTGAAAAAGGGTGGCTGCGGTAGCGGAGGCAAGTGCTCCTGCGGATAGGCCATAGGGGATGATATCGAATGGAGGGGAGATGAAGCGAATGTTTGCCGAGCGGACAGGGTACATCATTTGGGTGAGCGATATCAAGGCTGCCCGCAATTTGGAGAAATACGGAAATGTCCACTATATTTCGAGGCGTATGCATTATGTTGTCATTTACATGAATGCAGATCGGGCAGAGGATACCGTTAAAAATATTCGCAGGCTTTCCTATGTGCGCAAGGTCGAACGCTCCTTCCGAAATGAGATCAGGACGGAGTATAACGACGATAAGGAAAAATTAAAAGAGTATGAAATATAATCTTTAAATGGTGTGAATTTCAAGTTTTCTTAAAAAAGTCGGCCCTTGGGCTGGCTTTTTTTTATAAAGTCAGGACTTTTGCATAATAGTCTTAATGCTGATAGACCTAAAATTATCTTTAAAAATTAGTGATAAACTTCAATTTTGTAACTTGTAGTCCCGGGTCTATTGAGGTAACATATGAATATATTGGTAGATATAAAGACCTATCTGGTGGGGAGAGTGATCCCGTGCGTGACAAGGCAATGCAGCGATGGAGTACATACGAGCCGTTCTACGTAGAGATGGGCGACAAGAAGGTCGCCGATATTGTGATTACAAATCATGCGAAAACACGCTACTTAGACCGTATAGAACAGAAACAGTCCGAAACGAATCATATCGCCGCCTGGCTTTGGGAATGTCTAAAGCAAAACAGGATGGAGTCCTATTATCACAATGAAGAGGATGTATATTTAATTGATGGTGACCTGGTGGTCGTAGCCGAGTTTGGTGAGTTGCCTGGCGAAATGGATATTGCGGGTAACCCGCTCCACAAAATGATTGTCATTACCTTTTTGGGTCGGATGTCAGAGACCATTGAACTGCGGGATTTGAAGTCATACTATTCCTGGTTGCGCCATTCGCGGCGTATGACACTGATGAAAAGCACGCGCAAGCGGAAATAGACGTTGATTTGGCGGAAGGCATATCGTCAAGTATTTTATCTATATAGGCCGCAATTAAGATCATAACCTGACAAGCAGGCGATCAATCGTTTCCAACGGTTGCTGATTGATTCGCTTCATAAATTGACTGACATGAAGTTTAATCTTATAGAATTTTTCAAAAAAGACGTT